>JBBWZH010000182.1:0-22468 GCA_039648995.1 Mycobacteriales bacterium | reverse complement strand
CTATCCAAGGTCCCCTCCCCCGCGTCCGGTGCCTGGTGCTGTGTCGATGCGGTAGCCGACGCCGGCCACGGTGGCGATGATCCCGGGTTGGCCGAGTCGTTTGCGTAGGGCGGAGACGGTGATGCGCACGGCGTTGGTGAAGGGGTCGGCGTTCTCGTCCCATGCCCGGTCCAGCAGTTCTTCGGCGCTGATGACACCGCCTTCGGCAGCGACGAGGACTTCGAGCACGGCGAACTGTTTCCGGGTGAGCGCGACGTAGCGGCCGTCGCGGTAGACCTCGCGGCGGAACGGATCCAGCCGCAGGCCCGCGATCTCACGCACCGGTGGCCTGTTGTGGACGCGCCTCCGGTCGAGTGCTCTGAGACGGAGCACGAGTTCTCGGAGGTCGAACGGCTTCGTGAGGTAGTCGTCGGCGCCGAGCCCGAACCCGGAGGCCTTGTCGTCGAGCCGGTCGGCAGCGGTGAGCATGAGGATCGGCATGCCGCTGCCGGAGGCGACGATGCTTTCGGCAATCTCGTCACCGGATGGCCCGGGGATGTCGCGGTCGAGGACCGCGATGTCGTAGGCGTTGACGCTCAGCAGCTCCAGAGCGGTGTCGCCGTCACCGGCGATGTCGGCCGCGATCGCTTCCAGGCGCAGCCCATCGCGGATGGCCTCTGCCATATAGGGCTCGTCCTCGACGACCAGCACACGCATGCTCTCGATGCTACGAGCCGCCGCATATCGTCGGCATACCGGAACCACAGAGGTGCTGGCAACACCACGCTGCCGTGACCGCCAGGATGAGTCGAACGGCACCAGCACGCGCAAAGACCCGCAGGACTCCAGAACGTGTTTGAGATCTTGACCAAACGGCCTATCGGACGCCCGTAGATAGCGCGAATAGCAGACAATTGCGGACAAAGCGACCGGCCGTCGCACCATCAGTGCGCCAGATCTCAACACGGGCGCCGAGACCGCCGGCACCGGTGTTCGGGCTCACAAACGGTGATATGGCCGCCGTGAAGCACTCTATGGCTGACCCCCGTCGGTGGCGAGGGTGGCGGCGCGTGGGGTGGCCGGTTGCCGGATGTCGACTGTCAGGTGGGGTAGGGCGCGGTCCAGTCGGGTGGGGATGTGCCAGTTCGCGGCGCCGAACAGGTGCATCGCGGCAGGAACGAGGATCGTGCGCAGGACGAGCGCGTCGAGCAGGATGGCGGTCGCCAGGCCGAGCCCGAATTCGCCGATGGGGCGGCGGCCACCGAAGACGAACGCGAGGAAGACGCAGATCATGATCGCCGCCGCGGCGGTGATGACCCGTCCGGTCGCGATCTGGCCGGTTCGTACGGCGCGGTGGTTGTCGCCGGTCTCGACCCACTCTTCGTGTATCCGGCTGACCAGGAACACCTGGTAGTCCATCGACAGGCCGAACAGGATCGCCAGGAGCATGACCGGCAGGAACGATTCGATCGGGCCGGGCCTGCCCAGGCCGAGCGCGTCCGAGCCCCAGCCCCATTGGAAAACCGCGACGACGACGCCGAAGGACGCGCCCGCGGCGAGCAGGTTCATCGCGGCGGCGGTGAGCGGGATGACGATGCTGCGGAAGGCGACCATCAGCAGCAGCCCGCCGAGCAGGATGACGACCGTGATGAACAGCGGCAGGTGGTCGCTGAGGACGGTACCGAAGTCCGCGAAGACCGCGGTCTGGCCGCCGACGTAGACCCGCAGCGTGGTGCCGGCTTCGGCGGCCGGGATCACGCTGCTCCGCAGGTGGTCGATGAGGTCCGCGGTCTGCCGGGACTGGGGGGAGGTGGCCGGCACGACCCGGATCGCCTCGACCGCACCGCCGGGGGGTGCCGGCTGCGGCGCGGTGACCGAGGTGACGCCGGGTGTGCCGCGCAGGGTGGCGGCGAGCCGGCGCAGTGCGTCCCGGTCGGCGGCCGTCGCCGCCTGCGCGACCAGTTGGAGCGGGCCGTTGTACCCGGGGCCGAAGCCCTCGGCGACCAGGTCGTAGGCCCTGCGGGTGGTCGAGGAGGCGGGGTCGTTGCCCTGGTCGGAGGAGCCGAGGCGGATCGAGAAGGCCGGGATGACCAGGATCAGCATGCCGGCCGTGGCGGCGGCGCCGAGCAGCACCGGTCGGCGCTGGACGAACCCCGCCCAGCGCGCCCAGAAGCCGCCGGCCCCACTGCCGGGGCCTGCTCCGGTCCGGCTCCGTTCGCCGAGCCGGCGGCGTTCCCGGCGGCTGAGCGCCCGGTTCCCGACGATGCCGAACGCCGCTGGCAGCAGGGTGACGGCCGCGATCACCGCGGCCAGGACCATGACGGCGGCCGCGATGCCGATGCCGGTGAGGAATGTGATGCGCAGCAGGAACAGTCCGAGCATGGCGATCGTGACGGTGCCGCCGGCGAAGAGAACCGCCCGGCCGGCGGTCCGGACCGCGCGCACAGCGGACTCCTCCGGGCTGAGTCCGGCGCGCAGGCCGTTGCGGTGCCGGGTCACGATGAACAGCGCGTAGTCGATGCCGACGCCCAACCCGATCAGCGCCGCGATGGTGGGGGCGATCGCGTCGATCGAGACGGCGTGGCTCAGCAGCCCGATCGTGCCGACCGCCGCGCCGAGCGCGAGGACGGCCGAGATCAGCGGGATGGCCATCGACAGCAGCGAGCCGAACGCGACCAGCAGCACGATCGCGGCGGCGATCAGGCCGATCGCGGTGCTGCCGGAGGCGGGCCGGCCCTTGAGGCTCTGGAACCCGGTGCCGCCGAACTCGACGTGCAGGGTAGGGCTGCGCAGGGTGGCCGCCGCGTCCACGACCGGCTGCACCTGCGCCGCGGTGAGCCGCTGGTTGTCCTCGGTGAAGCTGAGTCCGACGATGGCGGTGTGCTGGTCGGCGCTGATCTGCGCCGCCCCCGCGGCTGTGTACGGGCTGCGCACCGCGGTGACGAGCGGGAGTTTCGCCACCGTGGCGAGCATCCCGGTGACCGCGGCGCGGGGGCCGGGATCGGTGACGCGGCTGTCGTCGGTGCGTACCACGATCGTGTCGTCGCCGCCCTGGCCGGCCAGGCCGCTGCCGGCGAGCAGCTCCTGTGCCCGGCCGGATTCCGAGCCGGGCAGGGTGAAGCCGTTCGAGTACGCGGTCGGCGACGATCTGCTCAGCAGGGTCACCCCGACCGCGGCCAACAGCCAGAAAGCCAGCACCAGGAAACGGTGCCGGAAACACCAGCGCGCAAGAGCCGCCATGTATTCGTTCCCCTTTTCCCCGACGTGCGGGACGAGATATGCGGGCCCGACCGGAATGACATTCGGCAGCCGGTCGTCGACCCGTGCCCGAGCCACGGTAGGTGCGCGTAGTGGAACGTTTGTGCCACGGAAATGGACCGTCACCGGTCGGGGTCGGGTCGGGTCGGCCGGGCGACGGATGCGCCCAGGCAGGTCGGGCGCGACGATGGGGGAGTGCCGGTTGGGGTGGTGGCGAGGCTCGGTGCGGGCGGGACGCGGCGGTGGCCGGTCGCGGCCGAGTTGGCGGCGTTCGCGGGGCTGCTGGCCTTCGACGAGGTGATGGCGGGGCGGCTGGGGCTGCACCGCCCGGGCGGTGGCCTGAGCACCGCGGTCGTGCTGGTGGTCGTGCCGCTGGCCATGCTGCGCCGGCGGCTCGCCGGGCGGCTCGCGCTCGTCGCCGTCGCCGTGCTGGCCCTGTCGGCGGCGCACAGCACCGTCGCGGTGCTGGGTCGGTACGGCGTGATCTCGGTGCCGGTCGGGTTCAGCCTGACCGAGATGGTGGCCGTCGCGGTGGTGGTGGGCGCGGTCGCGCGGACGGCCCGCGGCTGGGCGGGCGTCGCGCTGGTCGTCGCCGGCGGCGTCGCGGTCACGGCGGCGCCGTTCGCGCGTACCGGCACCGGTGTCGACGTCCGCCTGTTCGCGGTGCCCGGGGCGCTGCTGTGGGGTGTGGCGGTGGCGTTCGGGCTGGTCCTGCGGGATGCGGACAGCCGGCGGGTGCTGGCGTTCGCGCAGGTCCGGCGGGCCGAGCGGATGCGAATCGCCCGCGAGCTGCACGACGTGGTCACCCACCACGTCACCGGCATCGCGGTACGGGCCCGGGCGGCGCAGTTGGTGGCGACCAGGCCGGGCGCGGCGACCGACCACGGGCAGGCGTACGAGGAGATCCAGCAGGCCGCCGCGGCGTCGCTGACCGCGATGCGGCGGCTGGTGGGCATGCTCCGTGCCGACGAGTCGCCACCGGCCGAGACCGGGATCCGCGCGGCGCTCACCGACGCGGTCGCCGCCGATCCGCGGGTGACGATCGACATCGCCGCGGCGGCCGGCGCGGTCGACCCCGGGCCGGACGTGTCGGCCACCCTGCACTGGATCGCGCTGGAGGCGCTGACCAACGTCCGGCGGCATGCGGGTGCCGCCACCGACATCCGGGTCACCGTCCGGCTGGACCGGGACCAGGCCGCGCGATGCCTGGTGCTGGACGTCGTCAACGACGGGGTCACCGCGGGCGCCGCGGCTGACCCGGCCGGCAGGTTCGGGCTGACCGGCATGCGGGAGCGGGTGACCGCGCTGGGCGGCACCCTGCACACCGGCGCGGAGCCCGGGCACCGGTGGCGGGTGACGGCGAGGGTGCCGCTCGGGCGCCGGCGCGGCGAGCCGGCCGGCCTGGCCGAGGCGTACTGATGGCGATCCGCGTGCTGATCGCCGACGATCAGGCGATGGTCCGGACCGGTTTCCGGCTGATCCTGCAGAGCGAACAGGACATCGAGGTCGTCGGCGAGGCGGCGGACGGGGAGACGGCGGTCCGCCAGTCCATCGAGCTGCGGCCGGACGTCACCGTGATGGACATCCGGATGCCGGGCCTGGACGGCATCGAGGCGACCCGCCTGCTTGCCGGCCGGAACGTGGCCGATCCGCTGCGGGTCGTGGTGGTCACCACCTACGACACCGACGAGAACGTCTACACCGCGCTGCGTGCCGGCGCGGTGGGCTTCCTGCTCAAGGACGCCAGCCCGCCGCTGCTCATCGACGCGGTACGGACCGCGTTCCACGGCGAGAGCCTGATCTCGCCGACCGTGCTGGCCCGGCTGCTGCGCCAGTGGTCCGCGCGCTCACCGGACCGCCCGGCCGCTCCCGCGCCGCCGCTGACCCCGCGGGAGTTGGACATCGTCCGCGGCGTCGCGCGCGGGCGTACGAACGCCGAACTCGCCGCCGAGCTGGCCATCTCGCTGTCCACGGTCAAGACGCACCTGGCCAGCGTGCAGCGCAAGGTCGGCGCCCGCAGCCGTACCGAGATCGCGGTCTGGGCCTGGGACAGCGGGCAGGTGCGGTGAACCGGCGGCGCGCCGCGGCTACGGCGGCGTGGTTGCATAGCGGGGAGCTGCCCGATCCGGACCAGAGGTTGTCACTGTGGGAATGGCGCAGGCCGGGGTGCCCGCGACGGCGATCCGATTCAGCGTGCTCGGCCCGATCCGGGCGTGGCGAGGCGGCACGGAGCTGGCCGCCGGTCCCCGGCAGCAGCGCCTGATCCTCGCGCTGCTGCTCGTCCGGGCCGGCCGGCCGGTCGACCTGGCCGAGCTCATCGGGCTGCTCTGGGCCGACGACCCGCCAGCCAGCGCGGTGAACGTGGTCCACCGGTACGTCGGCATGCTGCGGCGGCTGCTCGAGCCGGGGCTGCTGACACGGTCGAGCGGGCGGTGGCTGCTGCGGCACGGCACCGGCTACCGGATCGCCGTCGACGACACGACGCTCGACCTGCTCACCGCCCGCCGGCTCGCGGCCGGGGCGCGTCGGCTGGCCGACCAGGGCGACAACACGGCCGCGGTGGCCGCATACGCCCGGGCGCTGGATCTGTGGAAGGGCCCGTGCGGGGCCGGACTCGACCCGGCCAGACGGCCGCACCCCGCCTTCGTGGCCATCGACCGGGAGGGCTCTGTGCTCACCCAGGACGCGGCCGAACTCGCGCTGCGGTACGGGCAGGGCCGGCTGATCCTGCCCGCGCTGCGCCGGGCGACCGAGCACGACCCGCTCGACGAGGCGCTGCAGGCACGGCTGCTGCGCTGCCTCGCCGCCGCCGGCAAGCAGGCCGAAGCGCTCACCATCTACGACGCGGTACGCCGGCACCTGGCCGGCGAGCTCGGCGTGGACCCGGGGCCGGAGCTCGTCGCCGCCCACCGGCACGTACTGGAACACTCCGGCGGCCCCGCCCGACCACCGGGCCCGCCCGCGGACCGGCCGGCCCCCGATCGACCGGCCCCCGATCGGCTGACTCCCGATCGGCTGACCCCTGATCGGCTGGCTCCAGGTGGGCCGGGCCGGGGCGGGCCAGGCGGGGTGGATCGGACCGGCCCGGACGGGCCGGCCCCGGGTCGGGCGGGCCGGCCGGACCGGAACGGGCAGCCGCCGCTCGGGCCGGGCCCGGCCGGGGTCCTGCCGACGGGCGCCGGCGGGCTGGTGGCCGCGGTCCGGCCGGCGCAGCTGCCGGCGGACCTGCCGTCGTTCACCGGCCGGCGGGATGAACTCGCCCGGCTGGACGACCTGCTGACACCGGCCGCGCGGGGCGGCCGGACGACGATGACGGTGGCCGTCGACGGCATGCCGGGGGTCGGCAAATCCACCCTCGCCGTGCACTGGGGACACCGCGCCGCCGGCCACTTTCCCGATGGGCAGTTGTTCCTCGACCTACGCGGCTTCGACGCCAGCGACACGCCGACCGGCCGGGCCGAGGCGCTGCGCAGCCTCCTGAGCGGGCTGGGCATGCCGCCCGACCAGATCCCCGCGGACGTCGACGCCAAGGCCGGGCTGTACCGCAGCCTGCTCGCCGGCCGGCGACTGCTGGTGATCCTGGACAACGCCCGCGACGCCCAGCAGGCCGGCGCGCTGCTGCCGGGAACGCCCGGCTGCGCCGCGATCGTCACCAGCCGCAACCGGCTGACCGGCCTGGCCGTACACGGGGCCGCCCTGCTGACGGTCGACCTGCCCGGGGTCGAGGACGCCCGCGACAGCCTGCGGGCCCGGCTGGGCGCCCGCCGCGCCGCCGCCGAACCGGCGGCGCTGGACGCCATCATCGCCCGCTGCGCCCGGCTGCCGCTGGCCCTGGCGGTGGTCGGCGCCCGGGCGCACGGCAACCCGGGTTTCCCGCTGGCAGCCATCGCCCGCGAACTGAGGACCGCGCAGGACAGCCTCGACGCGTTCGCCGGGGACGACGCCGACAGCGACGTGCGTGGGGTGTTCTCCTGGTCCTACCGGTCACTGCCGGCGCCGGCGGCACGCCTGTTCCGCCTGCTCTCGCTGCACCGCGGGCCGGCCGTCTCGGTGGCCGCGGCGGCGAGCCTGGCCGGGGCGCCACCGCGGGAGACCCGGGACCTGATCGGTGAGCTCACCCGCGGCCGCCTGCTCATCGAGCAACTGCCCGGCCGATTCGTCCTGCACGACCTCATCCGCACCTACGCCGCCGAACTGGCCCGCGACCTGGAGCCCGCGGCCGACCGGGACGCGGCGCTGGATCGGCTGATCGCCCACTACCTGCACACCGCCCAGGTCGCGCAACGCTGGCTGGATCCGGGCCGAGCCCCGACCGGGCCGTCGCCGGCTGCCGGTGTCACCGTCGAGGCCATCGGCGATCACGACGCGGCGATCCGGGTACTGGCGGCGGTCTCGTCCGCGGTCGCGGTGCAGGTGCGCGCCACGGGCCGGTAGGCCGCCTCAGCAGAAGTACACGAGCTCGCCGGCCCGCGCGGCCCGGCGGTTCTCGACGGCCGGGGCGGCCGATGCGGGGGCGGCCGGGGCGGGGGCGGCCGGGGCGGCCGCCGCGCCGGCACCGCGGGCCAGCACCACGATCGGTATCGCGGCGGCGCCGGCCCGCAGGAGATGGCGGCGGGTGACCGGGGAATTGCCGGCTGACTCAGTCATGTCCGCAGGCTAATCAGGCGCCGCCCGTCGACACAACGGCCGACTTGGGTCGGCGGCGGATTCCACATTTCCAGCACTCGAATGTCACAACGCCGCTCTACCGTTTCCGGAGAATCGAAATCTGAGGAGACGAAATGCGACTGACCTGGTTGGGACATTCCTGTATCCGGATCGAGAAGAACGGATTCGTGATCGTCGTCGACGCCGGCTTGATCAGCCCGCCCGGCGCCCTCGACGACGCCGACGCCGTACTGGTCACCCACGAACACCCCGACCACTTCCAACCCGGCCTCATCGCGGCCCGGATCGCCACCCGCCCCGGCCTGCCGGTCTGGACCAACAAGTCGGTCGCCGCGCTGCTGGCCGGGTCCGGCGCCCGCGTGCACGTGGTCGGCGACGGCGACGCGTTCACCGTCGGCGGGATCCCCGTACACGCGCACGGCGAATGGCACGCGCCCATCCACCCGGACGTCGTGCGGGTACGCAACACCGGCTTCCTGTTCGAGCACCGCGTCTTCCACCCCGGCGACGCGCTGACCGACCCACACACCCCGCTGGACCTGCTGATGGTCCCGGAACTCGGCCTTTACACAAAGCTCGGCAACACCATCGACTTCATCCGCCAGGTCAAGCCACGGCGGGCCGCGCCGATCCACGACACCGGCCTGGACCCCACCGGCCTGGCCGGCGTCGACGGCTTCCTCGCCGAGCACCCCACGCCCCCCTTCGCCCCCGGCACGGGCGCCCCCTTCGCCCGCCTCCCCAAGGCCGTCCCCATCGACATCTGAGGCGATGAGGCGATCTTCATGGGGCAGGTGCAGGGTCCGCCGCCGGCCGCGGCGGGCCAGCCCGGCGGGGTCTGCCGCTACTGGGCTCTGAGCTCGGTCAGCAGGCGCAGCAGCGCGGCCCGAAGCGCCTCCAGTTCCTCCTGGCTGGTCAGCTCCGCCCACCGCTGCTCGACACGCGCCGCGGTCGCGTGGGTGACCGGCTTGACCGACGCGCCGCGTTCGGTGAGGAACACCAGCCGCGCCCGGCGGTCGCGCGGGTCCGGGCGACGCTCGACGTAGCCCATGCGCTCCAGTTGGTCGACGGCCTCGGCCATCGTCTGCTTCCGCACCTGGGCGAGCTCGGCAAGGCCCGAGACGCTGATGCCGTCGGCCGGCACGAACGGGAACACGTTCGCGTGCGCCGGGCGCAGGTCACCGAAACCGGCCGCGCTGAGCGCGCCGTCGATGTCCTGGGCGTAGTGCTGGTAGATCAGCCGCAGCAGCAGCCCCATCAGCGGGCGGGCAGGAAGGCTCGTATCCATAGATAGACAGGTACCTGTCTAGTTGGTAGAGTAGTCAGGCACCTGTCGATTCTAGGAGAACGGGACACCCGATGACAACACCGGTTCCCTTCGGCCGAACCCTGGCCTTCGCCGAGCGGACGCTGACGGCCGTGCTCCGCCAGCACCTCGCCGAGCGCGACACCACCCCGGAGACCTGGTACGCCCTTCAACTGATCGCCGCCGACGGGCCGGGGCTCGCCCGCGAGGCGCTCAGCCGCGACCTCGAAGGTTCGCCCACCCTGGACGCCGACTCCACCCGCGAGCTGCTCGCTCGCCTCGAGGCCGGGGGGCTGATCCGCGGCGGCGCGGAACTCGACCTGACGGCCGAGGGCGACAGCTTGTATCGCAGCCTGCGCGACTACGTCGCGATCCCGACCGCCCGACTGCTGGGCCAGTTCGACGCCGCCGACATCGAGACCACCGTACGCACGCTGCAGGCGATCACCGAGCGGGCGGCCCAGGGGCTCGCCAGCGCCGGCCCGACCCCCAGCGGAAGTTCGTGATCTCGGTACGGCACCAGCCACGCCGGCATCTCAGCACCAGCGCCCGCGTCAGGCGGCGGCCGGCGGGCAGGACGCGGGCGGCGAACTGTTCAGCGGCTCGCCCACCGGGACCTCTCGTCGACGTGCTCACCGCCCGGCTTGGCCCGGCGTAAGGTCTGATGCTGTGGATCGCGGTGCGGGAGTTGTGCCGCCGACCACGGGTCTGACGTGGAAACACGACGCCGGAATGCCTTTGATCGGGCGCGACCACGACATCGAGTTGGTGCGTTCGTTCGTCGACCATGCTGTTGCTCACGGCGACGCTCTCCTGCTGTCCGGCGACGCGGGTGTCGGCAAGACCGCGCTGCTGGACGCGGCGACCGCGTATGCGGCGGCGACCGGCGCTCAGGTGGTGAGGGCTTCTGGCGCCCAGTTCGAGGCGAGTGTGAGCTTCGCCGGTCTGCACCAGCTGCTGTACCCGCTGCTTGGCCACCTTCCCCAGTTGAGCGAGCCGCAGCGCGCCGCTCTGGCCAGCGCGCTCGGCCTGGCAGAGGGGCCGCCGGCGGACCGGCTGATTGTGTCCAGCGCGGCTTTGGAGGTCTTGATGCATGCGGCGGCCACCGCCCCGCTGGTGCTGATCGTCGACGATCTACCGTGGCTCGACCAGGTCAGCGGGACGGTCTTCGGTTTCATCGCCCGCCGGCTCGCGGGGCACCGCATCGGGTTTCTCGCCTCGTCGCGCAAGGACGACGGCGGCCTCTTCGACCGCTGGGGCATCCGCGCACATGACCTCGAACCGCTGTCCGAAGCGGCGTCCAAGGTTCTGCTGACCAGCCGCTACCCGGCTCTCACACCACGTGTGCAGCAAAGGCTGCTCGCGGAGGCCCGGGGCAATCCACTGGCGCTGTTGGAGCTTCCCGCGGCGCTCAGCCAGGCACCGCCGGCCGCACCCGGCACGCTGCCCGACACGTTGCCCCTGACCCGGCGCTTGCAACAGGTCTTCGCCGGCCGCATCCAGAGCCTTCCGGAGCGGACGCGGCACGTGTTGCTGCTGGCGGTGCTGGACGGCAGCGGCGATCTTCGCATCCTGCGCACGGACGGCGCACAGGCAGATGTCGACGACCTCGCGCCGGCCGAGCGCACCCGGCTGGTGTCCATCGACCGGGCCGCCGCCCGGCTCTCGTTTCGTCATCCGCTCATCCGCTCGGCCGTCGTCGAGTTGTCCACCGGCGACGAACGCCGCCAGGTGCACCGGCTGCTCGCTGAGCGTCGTGACCGGCAGCCGGAGCGACGCGCCTGGCACTTGGCCGAAGCCGCGACGGGCCCGGACGAGCAGGTCGCGGCGCTGCTGCAAGAGGTCGCGCATACCAACCTGTTCCGCGGCGACTCGGTCGGGGCGATCACCGAGCTGCTCCGTGCCGCCGACCTGAGCCCCGGCGGCGCCGAGCGCGCCGACCGGCTAGCGGAGGCGGCGTACCTCGGCGCGATCGTCACCGGTGATCTCCGCAGTGTGCCGACCCTGATGGACGCGGCCCGGCGGGCCGACCCGCAGTACGGTGGCGCGCTCGCCGGAGCCGTCGCCGGCGCGTACCACCTGCTCAACGAGAACGGCGATGTCGACAACGCCCACCGGTTGCTCACCGGGGCGATCGAAACGCTGGCCGAGCCCGGCGACGCGGGCAACAAGACGCTCATCGAGGCGCTGTACACGCTGCTGATGGTCGCTTCCTTCGGCGGACGGCCCGAGCTGTGGCCGGCGTTCCACACCGCCGTCGACCGGCTCCGGCCGGCCCCGCCGCAACTGCTGGCCATCCTCAGCCGGACGTTCAGCGATCCCGCCCACCTGGCCCTGCCCGTCCTGCACCGGCTCGACGGCGCCATCGCCCGCCTGCGCAACGAGACCAGCCCGGCCCGCATCGTGCGCACCGCGATCGCTGCCAGCTACCTCGACCGCGTCGGTGACTGCCGGGACCCGTTGTGGCGGACCGTACGCCACGGTCGCGAGGGTGGCGCCGTCACCTCAGCGATCGAGGCGCTGTTCCTGCTCGGCAACGACGCCTACTTCGCCGGCCGATGGGACGAACTGCTGACGGTGACCGAGGAAGGCGTCAGCTTGTGCGCGGCCCATGACTACCGTCTCATCAGGTGGCCCGGCGTGTTCCTGCGCGCGCTGGTCGCCAGCGCCCGCGGCGATCACGACACGAGCCGGGAACTGACCGACGAGATGGCTCACTGGGCGGCCCCCCGACGTGTCGGCGCGGTCACCGTCTACGTCTCGCACGTCAGGACGGTCGCCGCCCTGTCGCGCGGCGACTTCGACGCCGCCTACCGCCATGCGACCGCCGTGAGTCCGGCCGGGCAACTCGCCGCACACGTCCCCAACGCGCTATGGCTGATCATGGAGCTGGTCGAGGCCGCCGCCCGCTCCGGTCGCCCGGGCGACGCGGCCGCTCATGTCGAGGCCGTCCGCGACGCGCGCATCGCCGAACTGTCGCCCCGGCTGGCGCTCAGCGTCGCCGGGGCGGCGGCGATGGCGGCATCCGACAACGATCACCGCGACCTGTTCGAACGCGCTCTGCGCACCCCGGATGCCGACCGGTGGCCATTCGACCTGGCCCGCGTCCAGTTGGCCTACGGCGAACGGCTGCGGCGCACCAAGTCGCCGGCCGCCGCACGTGAACACCTCAGCGCAGCCACGGAAGCCTTCGAGCGGCTGGGCGCCCAGCCCTGGGTCACCCGGGCCGCCAACGGGTTGCGGGCAACCGGAGCGCACCGCGAACGGCCGAACCGATCGGGGATGGCCGCGCTCACCCCGCAACAGCGCCAGATCGCGCAACTCGCGGCAACCGGGCTGACCAACAAGCAGATCGGCGAGCGGATGTTCCTGTCCGCACGCACAGTCAGCTCCCACCTGTACCAGATCTTCCCCAAGCTGGGCGTCACCTCGCGAGCCGCCCTGCGCGACGCGCTGCCGCCACCGACACAGGACGCCGATCCATCGGGACGCCGCTGAGCGTGCCCATCCGGTACGCGCGGTCGGTCGTGCCGGTACTGCACGATCAGTTCTGCGGGGGCTGGTCTCCGCTGGTTGGCACGATGTGTTGCGCCGCGAGTGCGTCGCGGAGTGCGGCCCGCGACGCGACTCCGAGCTTCGGGAAGAGCTGGTACAGGTGTGTCGCGACGGTGCGGGGCGACAGGAAGAGCCGTTCAGCGATCTGCTTGTTGGACAAGCCGGAGGCCGCGAGCATGGCGATCTCCCGCTGCTGGGGGGTGAGCGGCGGCGGGTCGATGGCGTCGGCTTGTCCGAGGGGCAGGCCAGTGGCGCGCAGCTCGTTTGTTGTCCGAGCGGCCCACGGTCGGGCGCCGAGACGCTGGAATGTTTCGAGCGCGGCGGTGAACTGTTCACGCGCGCTCGCGGTGACCTTGAGCCGACGCAAGCGCTCGCCGTAGGCGAGCTGTATCCGAGCCAGGTCGAACGGCCACCGGTCGGTGCCCGGAATGGCGAGGGCCCTCTCGAACAGTTCGCTGCCGTGGCGGCCGGGCGCGGCGATGGCCGCCGACCCGGCGGTGATCAAGGCGAGTCGTGCGGAGATCGCCGCGATGCCGGCCTCGTGGAGGGCGGCGACGTGGGCTGCCGCCTCGGCCGCCCGGCCGCTGCGCACCGCAGCCTCGGTGAGGTCCAGGATGAGCCACAATGCCTGCGGGACGTGGGAGGCCAGGGTGCCCGGCGGGCTCACCGCGGACGCGTGCTGGTAGGCGTCTTCGTAGTCACCCCGTCCCAGCGCCGAGAGCGTCCTGGCGTGCGCCGCGTAGGCCCGGACCGACCCCACCCTCCGAGGTGTTGCCCACCGGATCATCTCGTCGGTCAGGGCATTCACCTGGCTGTCGTCACCCCGCGCGGCGGCGACCATGGCCTGCATGAACAGACCCGGCCACATCAGCATCCGGTACTGATGGGTGTCGCACAGGCTCAGGCCCTCCTCGCACAGCTCCGTCAGGGTGTCCCACTCCCCGGCCTGGAGGCTGTCGTTGCCCAGCAGGAACAGCGCGTCGATCGCTGAGGTGATGGCACCGCCGTGCCGGCCGTCCCGAACAACCCGCCACAGCGCTTCCCGGCACTGCGCGAGCCGGTCGACGTACGCGGCCGCGATACCGATCCGCACGATTGCGGTGAGGTCGGTCTCGTCGCGCAGGCCCGCGACGAGGGCGTCGAGCCGATCCAGGACCGACGCGGTCGCGCGGGCCGGATCGGCGAATGTCCGACTCAACACGGCGAGCGCCGCCGGCGCCCGCGGCGTGACCCGGGCCAGCGCCGCGTCGAAGGATTTCCACAGCTCGGCCCGCCCGCCGAAGAAGCACACCAGCAGCAGGGTGAACAGCGCATCCATGAGGATGCCGTCGTGCGCGTCGTACGGCCCGGGCATCACCTCGATCGCGCCGGCGAGCAGGCGGTGGGCGGTGTCGATGTCACCGTCGCCGTTGAGCAGGTGGGCGGAGGCCGCGACCGCGGCAGCCAGCGATCCGGCTCGTTCGGGGTCCGCCCGGCGTGCTTCTTCGAGCAGTTGCGGCACGCTGCGCAGGTCACCGGTGACGTCCGCACCCAGGTACGCGGCCATGGCCAGCCGGCGGCTCCGGTCGGACCCGGCGGGGCTCAGGTCGGCGGCGCGAAGCAACGCGGCGATCGCGCCGACCGCGTCGCCGCGGCGCAACGTCAGATGCGCCGCCCGCTCCAGCAGGGTGGCGACTTCCTCGTCCGGCCCGAGTGCCGCCTCAGCCAGGTGCCAGGCGCGCCGCTCAGGTCGGTCCAGCAGCCCGGCCAGCGCTTCGTGGGCGCGGCGGCGCTCGTCACTGGCCGAGAGTTCGAACAGAGCCGACCTGGTCAGCGGATGGCGGAACGTGAGGCGCCCGGCGCGTCCATCGACATGCACCAACCGGGCCCGTTCCGCTGGCGCGAGATCCTCGATCCCGCGCCGCCCGGCAGCGCCGCTGAGGACGCCGAGGTCCCCGGTACCGTCCAGTACCGCGAGCAGCAGAAGGTAACGCGTCGCGGGGGGAAGATTGCCGAGCCGCTCCGCGAACAGCGCCTGGAGTCGTCGGCTGAGCGGCTGGACCGTGGGCAGCGTTCCCGATGCGTCGCGTTGCAGGATGGGCAGGGCCACCGGAAGCTCCAGTAGCGCCAGGGGGTTCCCCTGCGCTTCTGCCAGCAGTCGCTCGCGGCCCCGCGGCGCCAGCGCGGGAAAGCGGTCCTGCAGCAGGAGCGTCGCCGATGCGTGATCGAGCGGCTCCAGTTCATGCTCAGGAAGGCCGCCCCGTTCCAGGAAGCTCTTCTCGCCCGACCGCGACGCGGCAAGGAGCCCGACCCGGCTGCCCGCGAGGCGGCGAGCGACCAACCCGAGCACGACGGCGGACGCCCGGTCCAGCCACTGCACGTCGTCGAGGATCAGCAGCACCGGGCGGGTCGTAGCAGCGTGATGGAGCAAGGCGAGCGCCGCGTTGGACACCACCAACGGGTCCGGGGACGAGCCATCGCTCAGGCCCAGCGCGACGCCGAGCGCCCGCTCGTGGACCGCGGTCAGCTGCCGGAGCCCCGCGAGGACGGGATAGAGGATCTGGTTGAGCCCCGCGAAGCTCAGACTCGCCTCGAATTCCGCGCCGCTACCGCGCAGCACCTGGGCGCCAACCGCAACGGCATACCGCGCGGCCGCCTGCACAAGGACGGTCTTGCCGACGCCAGCGTCACCCGACAGGAGTAGCGCGCCACCGTTCTCGGAGGCTTGGTCGATAAACGAGTGAATCCGAGCGAGATCCGCGTCGCGTCCGATCAGCCTTTCGGCGAGGCCCGGAGAATCGCCGTCATCCACCTGGTCTCCCCGGGAGGGCAACGCCCGTCATTCGGCATCATAGGCGCAGACTGCTTCAGTCGCTTCGCTGGATCATGAAATGCACCAGCACCACCGATCGCCGCCGTGGCCGATGACGGCCGATTCGAGGTCGACCCTCTCGCTGCGCACGAGTCCTACGCGACCAGGGGTGTCATATGGATCTTGATGGATGACCACGGTAGCGCCGGTCGATACCAGTCATCTTACTGAATCCGGCTCTCACCGCACCGGGCTAGCGTCTCCGACTGACCACACAGCCAAGCTTCGAGGAAGAGGGAACACACCGGAATGGACGCAAGCCCAGCGGCGGTCAACATCGTTCTCGTGCACGGCGGCTTCGTCGATGGATCCGGCTGGCAGGGGGTATACGACCTGCTCAAGCAGGACGGCCACCAGGTCAGCGTGGTGCAGAACGCGACCCTCACGCTCGAGGACGACGTTGCCACGACGAAGCGCGTCATCGACGCCCAGGACGGCCCCGTGGTCCTCGTGGGCCACTCGTACGGTGGCGCTGTCGTCACCGAGGCCGGCACCCACGACAAGGTGGCGGCCCTCGTTTACATCGCCGCGTTCGCTCCGGACAAAGGTGAGTCGGTGAACACCCTCATCGCCGACCCGCCCCCGGGTGCGCCGGCGCCGCCGATCCTGCCGGCCGAAGCCGGCTTCCTGCTCCTCGACCGGGCGAAGTTCGCGGCGTCGTTCGCCGACGACCTACTCCCCGAACAAGCGGCGTTCATGGCCGACTCCCAGGTGCCCTGGGGCGTCGGCGCCCTGCGCGGCACGGTGTCTGAGCCCGCGTGGCGGATCAAGCCGAGCTGGTACATGGTCGCCTGCGACGATCGCATGATTCCCCCGCTAGCGCAGCGGGCCATGTCCGAGCGGGCCGGCTCCACCGTTATCGAAGCTCCCGGTAGCCACGCTGTCTACGTGTCCCAGCCCGCGGCGGTGGCAGAGCTCATCGCACTGGCAGCCGCCACCGTGATCACCGGCAGCGGGCGCGTGACATGACCACCGCGCTGCTGCGCCAGCCCGGTCGTCCGCGTGACTGGACCGGCGCCACCAGCCCTCCCAGGTGGCGCCAGCCCGCGGCCGGCGGGTCCGCCCCCGACCCGCTGGCCGGCGACGCGAACGCCTTTGTGGATTGGTTCTATGCCCGCCACGCGGCCGGCCTCCGTGCCTACGCCGCGCGCATTCTGTTCGACATCCATGAAGCCGAGGACGTGGTCCAGGAGACGGCGTTCAGAGCATGGCGCAATTTCGCGACGCTCAGTTCCGAACGCGGGTCCATCGGCCGCTGGCTCTTTCGGGTCGCGCGCAATGTCGCCATAGACCGCATCCGCAGTCGACAGGCCCGCCCGCCGGAGGTCGATGACCTGGACCCGGACGCGGACGTCTGGACGGTGCCGGATTTCTCCGAGGCAACGGTGAATTCGCTCGACATCGCCCACGCCCTGGCCACGCTCACTCCGGCCCAGCGTGCGGTGCTTCGTGAAGTCTTCTTCCTCGGCCGGACCTGCGCCGCGGCGGCCACCGCGCTCGACATTCCGACGGGGACAGTCAAGTCCCGGCTCTACTACGCGCTGCGCAAGTTGCGGGACGTCCTGGACGAGCAACGATCGCAGCCGGATTCAGCTCTTTAGCGGTGCAGCGGTAGGACCAACTCGAATGGGATGGGGGACAACGGTGCCCTTCCACTCTCCGGTGGCCGCGGCGGGAGCCGGGGCCGAGCCGGGCAAACTCGTCGGGCGCGAATCGGAGCTGTCCGCGCTGGAGGAAAGCCTGACGGCGGCGGCGGCCGGCTCCTCGTCCTTCGTTGTCGTGGAAGGTTCGCCGGGCATCGGCAAGTCCGCTCTCCTGTCGGTGGTGGCCGCCACCGCGGAGCGATCCGGCATGCGGGTGCTGCGAGCAGGTGCCAGTACCACGGAGTGTGACATCGCATTCGGGGTTGTCAGCCAGCTGTTCGCGTTGGCCCTTGACGACAGCTCGGCGGAAATTCGCCGAACCTGGCTACGCGGCGCCGCCGCTACGGCCGATCAAATCCTCAACATCGACGGTTGCCCGCCCGACGGTCCGGCCCCTACGCCGGACCTGCGGGCGGCCCTGCACGCGCTCTACTGGCTGACTGTCAACGCCGCGCGGCAACGGCCGCTCCTCCTCGTCGTCGACGACGTCCAGTGGGCCGATCCAGCGTCGCTCCGCTGGCTGATCCATCTGTCCCGGCGGATGGAGCGGCTCCCGCTGATCGTGCTGGTCGCGCTCTCGGCGGACATCCCCGCCGCCAGCACGGGGCTGGCGTGGGATCTGCTCCGGAACGCCACCCGAATGCGACTGCCCGGTCTGGACGCCGGATCGTTCGCCCGGCTGGTGGAAGAACGGCTCGGTGTCACGCCAGCGGCCGCGTTCACCGCGCAGTGCCTGGCCGAGACCGACGGAATCCCGCTGCTGCTTCTGGACGTCCTCCGGACGGTGCCGCCCGCGGATGCGGCATCTGCCGCGAATGCCGCCCGGAGCCTCCGACGGTGCGGCTCGCGGCAACTCGGCGAGACCATCCTGATGCGACTGGCGCAGGCCGGGGCGAACCTGGCCGAGCTGGCGACCGACGTGGCGTTGCTCGGCGAGGCGAGTATCGAGACGGTTGCCGCGGTGGCCGGGCTTCCGATCGCAACGACCGCCGCGGCGACGATCATGCTCGGCCGAATGGACGTCGTGACGATCGGCGAGCAGTTGGCGCTCCGGCATGAGCTGACCCGCCGTGCCGTTCTGTCCGCGCTGCCAGCCGGGGAGCGCGGCAACCTTCGAGTGCGGGCCGCCCGCGCGTTGTCTGAGCGGTGCGCCCCGACCTGGGAGGTCACCGCGCACCTGCTGCGGACGGCGACGCCGGTCGGCGAGAAATGGGCGGTACAGACACTGTGGTCGGCGGCGCGGACCGCGCTCGCCGAGGGTGAACCCGAGCGGGCTGTGCCGGCACTGCGCAGGCTGCTCGCCGAGCCGCACGAGCGGTCGACCCGCGCGCGGTACCTGGCCGAGTTGGGTGCGGTGGAGGTCTACGAGGAACCGACGCTGGCAGTCGAGCACCTGCGCGCCGCACTCCCTGTCCTGGACCAACCGGCTCAGGTCACCCGCGGCGCGCTCCGGTTGGCCGGTGCGCTGCTCGACAGCCCCGCCGCGCGCGAAGCCGTCGACGTGCTCGGCGATGCGATCGGTCGCGTCATGGCGCAGGACCCGGGGCTCGCCGCCGAACTCTGTCTGCAACGGCTGTCCCTGCGTACCTGGCTGGGCGCGGATGACCCGGGTCTGGCCGGGGATCGTCAGCAGTTGTCCGACCGGATGAGCGGCTCCGTGCCTCCTCGCCTGGCGCCGCTCCTGCAGGCTGTGGACGCGGCCCTGCTCAGCCTCGACGCGCGCGCCCGTCCCCAGGCGTGCGCGCTGGCAGCGGAGGCACTCGACGGCATCCTCGCTCGTGAGGACCTCGGCGAGGACCAGGCGATCGCCGGTACCGGCAACGCCGCCGCGGCATTGCTCCGGGTGGGAGGGAGCCGGCCGCTCGTCGCCTTCGGCGAGCGGCAGGCTGCCCTGGCCGACCGACGCGGCCAGCGCCTGCTGGCCGCGTGGGCACGGGCGCTGTGCGCGGTCGCGCAGTACGACTCGGGGGAATACGCGAAGGCGGCGGCAAGCGCCCGGACGGTGCTTCAGACGCGAGCGTGCGCGCGAGGCGGTCGGCACCGGCTGGTTCGCGTGCTCGCCACGGCGGTGCTCGCCGGCTGCCACGCGGAACGCGGTCAGCACCAGGAAGGCATGGCGCTGCTGGCCGGGGAGCGACTCGACGGGCGCCTGCCCGGCGTATGGGTCTACGACCACGTGCTGCGATCACGCGCGCGGATACGGCTTGCCAGCGGCGAGACCGATGCGGCGCTGGCCGATCTGGACTCGTTGCGGCAGCGTGGAGCCGGTCCGCTCGCGGACCAGCTGGCCAAGGTCCTTCCGCGATCCGCGGCCACGCGCCAGAAGGGGTGCGCGCCGGCGGCAGCCGAGCAACCGACCGCCGGCAGGCCGGCCGGCGCCAGCGGTCGGCGCCCCGCCTTCGGACCCGCGTCGCTGACGGCGCACCAGCGCCGGCTCGTGGCGTTGGCGATGACGGGCCAGACCAACGACGCGATCGCCCGATCGTTCGGGGTAAGCAGGCGGGCGGTGGAATTCCACTTTACTCAGATCTATCGCAAGCTCGGGATCAACCGCCGACCAGAACTGCTGCAATTCGCCGCCGTGTGGGCTGCCTAGAATCTTCCGGCGAGCCAGGGTCGCGGGGGTTTCCGCGGCCCTGGCGCTGGCTTTCGCCGCTACGCGGCCTCGAACGCCGGCGACGGGAGGATCGTCGAGGCGATTCCGTCCGGCCAGACCTGCGCCCACCACCACGCGATACCCGGCGGGGGAGAGAAGTCGGTCGTGTCGAGGTAGGGAGTATTCACCACCCGGACGGTCTGCTCACCGCCCATGCGATAGCGGTCGGTGTGGGTGCTCCAGTCGAGGTTGCCGCGGATCCACGCGGACAGGCCGGATATGTAGCGGCGGGTCGCCTCGCTGACATGGGGCTCGACCTGGTCCACGAGAACCAGGTACAGCGCCAGCACCGCGTCGCGATAGACGACTGCCGCGCGCAGGGCCTCGGCGGTCGGCAGCTGACGTTCGTGTGCGATGACGTCGACAATGTTGAGCATGCAGGCGCTGCGCTCGCGCTCCTTCGGATATGACGCGAGGTCGTTGTCGGTGCCGACCATGGTGCTGGCGATTTCGGTCAGCGCCCGGACGTCGGAACGCTCCATCTCCGCCGCTGGCACCTCGTAGCCCTCCGCGATGTCCAGCCACATCGCGGCCGCCTCCACACCACCCGTGCGGATGCGGGCGACGGCATACTCGTCGAGGGAGGGCAGCCGGCCCAGGTCACGGTAGGCCGCCTCCCAGACCTGGCTGGACAGATAGTTGCGCCAGCCCTGCGCCCAACGGGCCGCCTGCACCGGCGAGGCACGCCTGTCCACCCGCTGCCGGAGATCGGCCAGCGCGCGCGCACACGGACTGGCCGAGGCGCTCCAGCCTGTTTCCGCGACGCGGATCATCTCCGCGACCAGGATCGACAGCTCAGCCGGGTTGTGGTTGAGGCGACCCTCGTCGCAGTAGGCATCGTCGAACGCGGACATCCACAGCAGGCTGTCGGCGGCCAGGTGCCCGCCCGCTGTGTCCGGCGGGCGAAGCGTCGTCCGACCGGCCAGCTCGCCCGCGGCAAAGCAGAGCAGCCGGCCGGAATCGAGTTGCTCGCTGTCCAGGTTGAATCGCTCCATCCACTCGACGGTGCTTCTTTCCCACCCGAGCCAGTCGTCGTGGATGGCTGGTTCGAGTGGGCACCAGATCGCGATCGGTCCGAGGGGATCCATCAGCGCGCTCCTTCGTCGAGGCGGCAGAGGCCGGGCAGTTGGCGGGACCATGTGGGCGGTATCGCCTATTGGTGCGCGAGCCTTGGTCACCACGATCGGTCAATCCGCTGTTGGAGTCGCTACGGGACTCCGCAGTCCACCGTTCCGCATGATTCGGGCCCCGGTGGCAAGTGAATGGCCGCTACGGCGCTCCGTAACGACAGAACGAACGTCGAACGGCCGATGCAGCTCGGCGCGGTCCTCGCCGGCGCCGGCCCCGGCATGCTGGCCGCCTGCTCGGCGTTCGCGCTACCGCTGGGCGAAGCGTTCCAGCTGCGTGACGATGTGCTCGGCGTCTTCGGCGACCCCGCCGCCACCGGCAAGTCCGCAACGGCGAGTTCTTGAAGTTCTTGCGCACCATTGACCATCAGGTCCCCGAGGGACTCCAGATCCACATGATCCTCGACAACTACGGCATACACACCCACGCCAACGTCGTGGCCTGGCTGGACAAGCATCCCCGGTTCCACCTGCATTTCATCCCGACGTCGAGCTCATGGCTGAACATGGTCGAACGCTGGTTCAGCGAGCTCACCGAGAAAGCCATCCGCCGCGGTGTCTTCAAGTCGGTGCCCGACCTGATCGCTGCGATCGAGGCATACCTCCAAGCCAACAACAACGATCCCAGGCCGTTCGTATGGACCGCCACGGCAGAGGAGATCCTCAAGAAAGTCAGCCGAGGCCGGGTCGCACTCGCATCAATCCCGGCTAATAACGAGACACCACACTAGATACCGGAGGGTTCCGCGCGGCCGACCCGGCACTTGACCTGGTTTCAGTCTGGCATCTCCTGGACCCGACCCAGCGCAACGTCGCGCGCGCAAGATTGAACCCCGGTGAGGGTGCGGTGGCGGCGCGGCATGGTCAGGTAGTCCACCTCACCGGCCTGCTCCATCGCGAACCGTTCCAGATGGTGACGGCCATCCAGCAGCCGGGTCACTGCCTCTGGCGGGTTAGAAAACCTCCTATCGCCGCAGGCCGCTGACGAATAGGCTCGCGCTCATGACCGACGGCGACTGGAGGGATGGCGGGTTCAGGCAGCGTCGGCCCTCCGTGGAGACTCTCGCCTGGGTCGCGGCGTCGATGGGTCGGGGCGGTCGGATCGTTGGCTATCGCCGATTGACCGGTGGCGTCTGCTCCGCCGTGAACCGGCTGACTGTCGAGCTACGTGGAATGCGAACGTTCGTCGTACTGCGGCAGTACCCGGGCGGGCTTGGCCTGCAGGGGAGCTTGGAGAAGGAGATCGCCAACCTTGGTGTGGTGGCGGGAAGCGGGCTCCCGGTTCCGAGCGTCCTGGCTACTGATGTTGCTGGTGCTTCGACGGGGGGCGCGCCATCGTTGCTGATGACACGGTTGCAGGGGCATGTTCACCTCAATCCGGCGGAACCTCGGTCGTGGATGACGAGGATCGCGGAGATTGCTGTA
>JBBWZH010000133.1:0-6583 GCA_039648995.1 Mycobacteriales bacterium | reverse complement strand
AGTACGGCATGGGCGTCCGCGACATCGTCTCCAACCTCAACTGGTTCATGAACGTGCCCGTCGAGGCCGACGGGTCACTGGGCATCGTCGACGGCATCTCCGGGCCGGGTAAGCGCGTCGCGTTCCGCGCCGAGATGGACATCCTCGTCATCGTCTCCAACTGCCCGCAGATGAACAACCCGTGCAACGACTTCAACCCCACCCCGTTGCGCATGATCGTTACCGAGGGCTCGTGAGCTGGTCGTTCGACACGGTGCTGATCGCCAACCGGGGAGAGATCGCGCGGCGGGTCATCCGCACCGCCCGCCGCCTGGAGTTGCGGACGGTGGCCGTCTACTCGGAGGCCGACCTGGCCGCCCCGCATGTCCGCGAAGCGGACGAGGCGGTCTGCATCGGCCCTTCCCGCCCGGCGGATTCCTACCTGAACGAGGCCGCCATCCTGTCTGCGGCGAAGGCGACTGGCGCGGGTGCCATCCACCCCGGCTACGGCTTCCTGTCAGAGAACGCGGGCTTTGCCCGGGCGGTCGAGGAGGCGGGCCTCGTGTTCGTCGGCCCGACGCCAGGGCAACTGGAGGCGTTCGGGGCCAAGCACACAGCGCGTGCTCTGGCGCGCGCTGCCGGGGTTCCGCTGATGGCGGGCAGCGACCTGCTGTCGTCAGCTGACGCGGCGGTCGCGGCGGCCGCGTCCATCGGATTTCCCGTCATGCTGAAAGCCACCGGCGGCGGCGGGGGGATCGGCCTGGTCGCGTGTTTCTCCGCCGCGGAGATCGCCCCCGCCTTCGACCGGGTGTCGCGGCTGGCCGCCGCGAACTTCGGCACCGCGGGCGTGCTCGTGGAGCGGCTGGTGCGGCCCGCTCGGCACATCGAGGTGCAGGTCTTCGGCGACGGTTGCGGCGGGGTAGCGGTGCTCGGTGACCGGGACTGCTCACTGCAGCGGCGCAACCAGAAGGTCATCGAGGAGGCGCCCGCCCCGCGGGTGCCGTCCGCGGTTCGCGACCAATTGCACGCGGCGGCCCGCTCGCTGTGCTCGTCGGTGGCGTACCGGTCGGCCGGGACCCTGGAGTTCGTGTACGACGCCGAGCGGGCGGAGGCGTCGTTCCTGGAGGTAAACGCGAGGCTGCAGGTCGAGCACCCGGTCACTGAAGAGGTGTTCCGCATCGACCTGGTCGAGCAGATGCTGCGGCTGGCCGCCCAGGGGCCCTCTGGGGTCGCCGCGTTCGTGGGTGCTGCTCACCGACCGCGGGGCCACGCGATCGAAGCGCGGGTCTACGCCGAGGACCCGAACCATGGCGGCCGCCCGAGCACCGGCCTGGTGACCCGGGTCGCCTTCGCCGGCCTTGGCGGGCCGGAAACGAATGACGACGGCACGAAGATCCGGGTTGACGGGTGGATCGAGGCCGGGTTTGAAGTCTCGCCGCACTACGACCCCATGCTGGCGAAGGTCATCGCGTGGGCTGACAGCCGCGAGGCGGCGGTTGACGCGCTTTGCTCGGCGCTGGGCGGCACCCGCGTTGACGGGGTGACCACCAACCTGGGGTTGCTCCGCGCGGTCCTTGACCGGGCCGATGTGCGCTCGGCTGAGCACACGACCTCGACGCTTGACGGGGTGACCGATCCCGAGCCGCGCATCGACGTCCTGGAGCCGGGCGCGCTGACGACCGTGCAGGACTGGCCCGGACGGCTCGGCTACTGGCAGGTCGGCGTGCCGCCGAGCGGGCCGATGGACGAGGTCTCGCTGCGCGAAGCCAACCTGGCCGTCGGAAACCCCGAGGGTGCGCCCGCCCTCGAATGCACCGCCACCGGGCCGTCCCTGCAGTTCTCCGCCGACTGCGTCATCTGCCTGACCGGGGCGGTATCGCGGGCCACGCTGTCCACCGGGACGCCAGTGCCGTTCTGGGAGCCCGTTACCGTGCCCGCCGGGGCAGTGCTGGACGTCGGCTCGATCCCCGGGCCGGGGCTCCGGACCTATCTTGCGGTGCGGGGCGGCCTCGACGTGCCGCCGTACCTGGGCAGCGCGTCCACGTTCACCCTCGGCCGCTTCGGCGGCCACGGCGGCCGCGCGCTGCGCCCCGGGGACACGCTGCGCTATGCCGTCCCCACGGGGACGACCCCGTTGAGCAGCCCCTGTGCGGTGCCAGCAGGGCGGCGGCCGGCGATCGTCTCGGACTGGGAAATCGGCGTGACCGAGGGGCCGCACGCGGCGCCGGAGTTCTTTACCCGGGCCGACATCGAGACCCTGTACAGCGCCGCCTACACGGTTCACCACAACTCGGCGCGGACCGGGGTCCGGCTCATCGGGCCGCGGCCGCGGTGGGCGCGCGAGGACGGCGGCGAGGCGGGGCTGCACCCGTCCAACATTCACGACGTTCCCTACGCGGTCGGTGCGCTCGACTTCACCGGAAACACGCCGATCATCCTCGGCCCCGACGGGCCCAGCCTCGGCGGGTTCACCTGCCCGGCGGTTGTCGCCAGCGGGGAGCTGTGGAAGGTCGGGCAGCTCCGGCCCGGCGACACGGTCCGGTTCGTGGCCGTCCGCGAGGCCAGCGCGGCAGCGCTGCGGGAACGGCGGTCGTCGCCCGCGCTGCTCCGGTCTGGCGGTGACGGCGACGACGGCATCCTCGCCCGCCGCGAGGCCCGCCCCGGCGCGCCGAAGGTGGCCTACCGCCGTGACGGCGACGACAACATCATCGTTGAGTACGGCGAGCAGGTCCTGGACCTGGGCTTGCGCATGCGGGTCCACGCCCTGCAGACCGCGCTGGAGGCCGAGGGCCTGGCGGCGATCGTCGACCTGACGCCGGGCATCCGGTCGCTGCAGGTGCACACCAACGCCGGGCTGACCGCGGGCACCGCGCTGAGGGCCAGCTCACTGGTGCCGCTCCTGCAGCGTGTCGAGGATGAACTCCCGCCTGCAGACGGGCTGCGAGTGCCGTCGCGGACGGTGCGGCTGCCGCTGTCCTGGGATGATCCTGCCACCCGCCTGGCTATCGAGCGGTACATGAGCTCCGTCCGCTCCGACGCGCCATGGACCCCGTGGAACATCGAGTTCATCCGCCGGATCAACGGCCTGGACTCCGTCGAGGACGTCCGATCGATCGTCTTCGCCGCCCGGTACCTGGTACTCGGCCTGGGCGATGTGTACCTGGGCGCGCCGGTCGCCACGCCCATTGACCCCCGGCACCGGTTGGTCACCACCAAGTACAACCCGGCCCGCACCTGGACGGCGGAAAACTCCGTCGGCATCGGCGGAGCCTACCTGTGCATCTACGGCATGGAAGGCCCCGGCGGCTATCAGTTCGTGGGCCGCACCATCCAGGTCTGGAACCGGTTCCGGCAGTCCGCGCTGTTCGCCGGGCAGCCGTGGTCCCTGAGGTTCTTCGACCAGATCGTGTGGTATCCCGTTTCAGCCGAGGAACTGCTCGATATGCGCGCCGAGGTGGAGGCGGGGCGCGGGGCCGACGCGGTCTCCGTCGCCGGCGGCTGGTTCGACTACGGCTCTTACCGGCGGTTCCTCACCGGGAACGCCGCCTCCATCGAGGGGTTCCGGCAGCGGCAGGCCGCGGCGTTCAGGTCGGAGAAGGAGCGGTGGCACGCGTCGGGCGAACTGGAACGGGACACCGCCGAGCCCGAGCCCGGCAGCGCGGCCAGCGGGACACTCGCCGTGTCCGTTCCGGCTGGCGCTACCACGGTGAGCGCGCCGTTCACCGCGAGCGTGTGGCAGGTTGAGGTGCGGCCAGGTGCCCGGGTCGCACGAGGCGACAGGCTGCTGTCGCTGGAGGCGATGAAGATGGAGACGGTCCTGGCGGCGCCGCACGACGGCATCGTGGCCGGGGTCTACACGGCACCCGGCGGCCAGACCGAGGTCGGCCAGCTGCTGGTCGCGATCATGCCGGAAGGAACTGAACAATGAGCGCCGCCACCGAGCGGGTGCAAGCCGCTTACGCCGCCATCGCCGCCGCCGACCGAGTCGAGGTGTGGATCACGCTCCGGCCGGAAGCTGAGGCGCTTGCCGAGGCCACGCTGATCGACGCGCGGGTGGCCGCGGGGGAGCGGCTCCCGCTGGCGGGGCTGGTCGCGGCCGTGAAGGACAACATCGACGTGGCCGGCCTGCCCACCACGGCCGGCGCGCCCTCTTACGCGTACGCGCCAGCCCGCGACGCCACGTCCGTCGCCCGGCTGCGGGCCGCCGGGGCGATAGTGCTCGGCAAGACCAACCTCGACCAGTTCGCGACGGGCCTGGTCGGCACACGCAGCCCGTATGGCGCGGTCCGGGCCGCGTGGGACCCCGGGCGGATCTCCGGCGGGTCCAGCTCCGGGTCGGCCGTCGCGGTTGCCCTTGGCCTGGTCGACCTCGCGCTGGGGACCGACACGGCCGGCTCGGGCCGCGTCCCGGCGGCATTGAACGGCATCGTCGGCGTCAAGCCCACGCGCGGCCTGATCCCCTGCACGGGAGTCGTGCCCGCGTGCCGGTCGCTGGACTGCGTCGCCGTGTTCGCCCGGTCGCTGGGCCTGGCCCGGCGGGCCGTCGCGATCATGGCCGGCCCGGACGGCATCGACCCCCTCGCGACGTTGCTTGGCGCCAGGCCCCGGGCTGGCGGCTGGGACCCTGGCGCTGGGCGTGGGGAGGCCGTCCGAACGGACGCGGTCCCCGGGGACGCCGGCGGCATCCGGCTCGCCGTCCCCCTCCCAACGCAGCTCGAGGATCTGGCCGACGGGTGGGCGCGGGCCTTCGACGACGTTGTCTCGCGCTTGCGCGCCGCCGGTGCGCAGGTCGCCGAAGTCGACATCGCGCCGCTACTGGAGGCCGCGTCACTGCTGTATGGCGGGGCGTTCGTCGCCGAGCGGTACGCGGCGGTCGGCGAGCACATCGCCGCCCGCGAGGACCTCATCGGCGACACGCTGGACCCGGTGGTCGCCGCCATCATCCTCGACGGGGCCAAGCACGATGCGGCGCGCTACTTCGCCGACCGCAAGCGGCTGGATCAGCTCGCGGTCGCGGCGGCAGCCACTCTGGTCGGCTTTGACGCACTGCTGACCCCCACGACAACCGCGCACCCGACGCTCGGCGAGGTCCGGGCCGACCCAGTGGGGGTCAACGCTCGGCTGGGCCGGTACACGAACTTCTGCAACCTCCTGGACCTAGCGGCACTCGCCGTGCCGGACGGGACGCTGGCCACCGGGACGTTCGGCGTCATGCTCACCGGACCAGCCGGGAGCGACGACCGACTAGCCCGGATCGCCCAGCTCTACGACCATGCCGGCACCGACACCGACACCGACCTGCTCGTCGCCGGCGCGCACTTGTCCGGGCAGCCGCTGAATCATGAACTGCTCGCGGTCGGCGGGGTCCTGATCGGCCCGGCCGCAACCGCGCCGTCCTACCGGCTGTACGCCCTGGACACCGTGCCGCTCAAGCCCGGCCTGGTCGCGGTGCCCGGCGCCGCTCCGCCCGGCCCTGCCCCAGCTGGCGCTTCCATCGCCGCTGAACTGTGGCGGCTGCCGGCGGTGGGACTCGCTCGGTTCATGGCCAAGCTGGCCCGGCCAATGACGATCGGCCGGGTCCGGCTGGACGACGGGCATGAAGTCCTCGGCTTCCTGTGCGAGCCGGCCGCGCTCGATGGCGCCACCGACATCACGCCTTACGGCGGCTGGCTGGCCTACCTGGCCTCCCGGCCCGGGTCGGCGCGACCAGCCCAGCTGCCCCTGCGATAATCGCTGGCGTGGCGCAGGCACGCGGAGCATCGCAGGACCAGCACCGCAGGCGGGTCGGCCGGCCCCGGCTGCGGCCCGCCAGCAACGCCGGGGCGGCGCCACGCGAGGAGATCCTCGACGCGGCGGCCGAGCTGTTCGCGCTCCAGGGGCTGGCGGCGACCACGACCAGGCAGATCGCCGACCGGGTCGGCATCCGGCAGGCGTCGCTGTACTACTACTTCGCCGGCAAGGACGACATCTTGCTGGAATTGCTCACCCAGTCGGTGCGGCCCAGCCTGCAGGTCGCGGCGACGCTGGAATCCCGGTGCTCTGGCGACCCGGCCAACGGGCTGTACGCGCTGGCGCTGATCGACGTCGCTACGCTCGTCGGCGCCCCCCACAACATCGCCACCTTGTACCTGATGCCCGAGGTGCAGGGGGAGGAGTACGCGTCGTTCCGCGCCGAGCGGGCCGAGCTCCAGTCGGTGTACGGTCGGCTTGGTCGTGCGGCCGCATCGGCCGCCACAGGAGCCGGGCTAGACGAGGTGCTCACCGCAGCGTTGATCATGCAGGTCGTCGAGTCGGTGATCCAGATGCGGCGGTCAGGGATCTGGCGCGACGACTACGCCCACGAGATCGCCGCCTCCTGCCTGCGACTAATCGGCCTGGACTCAGACGCGGTAGCCCGTGCTCGTGTCGGGGCCCCCTCGCTGCTGAACGATGTGTTAGGTGATCTGCGGTCCCGCGCTCGACGCCGTGATGCTTATTTCCCCGCAGCGGGGCTTCCGGACCCGGTTAGGCCGCGGCGCGGGTGATCGCTCGGCCCGCCCGGGGCGGATCTTGGTCAGCGTGGCTTCCAGGCGAGCGATGCCCCTGACCAGTGCTAGGAACCTAC
>JBBWZH010000516.1:0-6745 GCA_039648995.1 Mycobacteriales bacterium | reverse complement strand
GATGATCTGGATGTCGCGGTGCTGCACGCCCCAGCCGGCGGCCTGGTCGCCGGGGAGCCAGACGTCGACGGTGTCGTCGCGGATCCACAGGCCGATGTCGGCGGCGTAGCAGTAGCCGTAGTCGGGGACGTAGAACCGGGTGCCCCACGGGATGACGCGCGGATCGACGGCGCACACGCCCAGCGAGGTGGTGTAGCCGGAGGCGGTCTGGCCGGTGTCGTTGTACGACGTGACCATCATGTGGATGGTCTGCCCGACCGGCGTCGCCCAGGGTGCCAGCGTGCCGTTGTCGCCCAGCTGCCACGGGTGCGACAGCCGGCCGGCCGCCGCGTCCGAGCCGCTGTCCGACGACAGCGCCATCACCGTGTACGTCGCGTGCTGGCACGGCGCGGTGTCGGTGGCGGTCAGGGTGGCCTGTCCCCAGTCGCTGATCCAGGCCACCGACTGCCCGTTCCGCCAGATCCGGTACGCCGCCGCGCCGGCCACCCGCCCCAGCGTGACGGTCAGCGACCCGCCGCTGAGCGTCCCGCTGACCTGCGACGGCGGCGCCAGCCGGGCCGACACGTCCAGCTTCGGCGCCTGCTGCGCCGGCGGCTGGAACGGCGAGTCGCTCCGCGGCGGCGGGGTCGTGTCGCCCGCCCAGAACGGGCAGGCCGGCAGGCTCCCGCTGTCCGCCGTCCCCGCGCTGGCCACGCCACCGAACCAGACCCCGGCCCCCAACACGACCAGCGCCCCCACCACCGCCACCACAACCCGCGCCCGCCGCATCAGCCGCCTCCCACCCACAACCCGCCAACCGGGGCGTTACACCGAAAACCAGTCATACCATACTGTTAGGTTAGTTGGCTATTTCTCGGGTCTCGCCGGCCCGCGGCACACCAACCGGTCACCCGTCCCGGCCGCCTCGAGCGCCCGCACCCGTGCCGGCCGACCGCTGTTCGAAGAGGGCGCGGAAGCGGGCGGCGCCGCCGCGGTCCAGCCAGGTGTGGAGGTTCATCAGGCCGGGGTGGCGCTTCCGGAGGGCGGAGATGTCCGCCTGCCAGCCGCCGAACGACGACACCTTCTCGAAGTCGTCGGTCAGGCCCATCGCGTCGAGCACCTCGGGTGGGAACGGGTCGGTGCGGATCGGGTGGCCGGCGGCCCGCTCGAACGCGGCGACCAGGTCGGTGCGGGACACCTCGTCGCCGGCGATCTCGAGGGCCTCGCCGGCGTAGCCGTCCGGGTCGGCGAACGCGAGGGCGGCGAACGCGCCGATGTCCTCCACCGCGATCAGCTGCACGGTGGCCGCCGGCGGGATCAGCCGGACCAGGGCCGCCTCGCCGCGCACCCCGAACTGGGGGCCGAGGTGGTTCTCCATGAACATGACCGGCCGCAGCATGGTGGCCGGGACGCCCAGCGCGCGGATGTGCTCCTCGATCTCCCACTTGGTGGTCCAGTGGCTGATGCCGGAGCGCCGCTCGACGCCGCCCACCGACGTGTAGACGAGGTGCTCGGCGCCGGCGGCCAGCGCGGCGTCCGCCACGTTGCGGCCCATCGGCACCTCGCCGGTGTCGAAGTGCGGCGCGGCGACCGCGGGCTGCACGCTGAACACGCCGTACGCACCCTTGGCCGCCACGTCCAGCGACGCCCGGTCGGTCATGTCGCCGACCGCCAGTTCGGCGCCGGCCGCCGCGAGCGCCCGCGCCGCCGGCGCGGCGGCGTCCCGGACCAGCGCCCGGACCCGCCAGCCGGCCGCCAGCAGGTGCCGCGCGGTGGCGCCGCCCTGCTGCCCGGTGGCGCCCGTGACGAGCACGATCTTCTCCATGGTGCCTCCTGTTACCCTCGATATCGGAGCGATGCTCCGAATATAACCGGAGCACCGCTCCGACTGTCAACCCCGGGAGGCTCCGTGACCGGACACCAGCGCGCCGACGCGCGCCGCAACCGCGACCAGTTGCTGGCCGTGGCCGCCGAGGCGCTCGCCGAGCAGGGCGTGGACGTGTCGCTGCGGGACGTGGCGCGCCGCGCCGGCGTCGGCATCGGCACCCTGTACCGGCACTTCCCGACCCGGGAGGCGCTGCTGGAGGCGTTGTTCCGCAACCGGTTCGACGGGCTGCGCGACCGCGGCGCCGAGCTGCTGGCCGCGGCCGACCCACGGCAGGCGCTGCTGACCTGGCTCGCCGACCTGGCCGCCGGTGCCGCCAGCTACCGGGGCCTGCCCGAATCGGTGCTGGACGCGCTCCGCGACGAGACCTCCGAGCTGCACGTCTCCTGCCACGCGATGCAGGCGGCCGGCGCCGCCCTGCTGGACCGGGCCCAGCAGGCCGGCACCCTCCGCCCCGACGTCGCCATCGAGGAGATCCTCGCCCTCACCGCCGGCGTCGCCTGGGCCAGCCACCACACCGACCACCACACCGCCATCGACCGCCTCCTGACCCTCACCATGACCGGCCTCGCCACCCCGCCACCGTGACCCGGTTCGGCCCGGTCCTGGGCCGGATTCAGTGTTGGTCGGCTGGCCAGCGGCGGCCGAGGGCGGCGATGCCGAGGGTGGTGGCGATCAGCACGGCCAGGCCGGTGCGAAGGCTGGTGGCGTCGGCGAGCGCACCGACCAGGACCGGGCTCGCGATGAACGCGCCGTAACCGGCGGCGGTGGCGGTCGCGACCGCGCTGCCGGCGCGGCCCGGCGCGGAGCGGCCGGCCAGCGACAGCGCGGACGGCACGACCGGCGCGATCGCGAAACCCACCAGCGGCAGCCCGCCGGTGGCCGCGGCCACCGAACCACCGAGCACCGCCACCGTGATCCCGACGCAGGCCAGCAGGCCGGCGCCGGCGACCACGCGCCGCTCGCCCCAGCGCGGCAGGACCCGCGCCATCAGCAGCCGCCCGGCCAGCATCGCCAGGTGGTAGCCGCCGATCCCGACGCCGCTGAGCAGCACCCCCGAATCCAGCGCCCGCCGCAGGTAGACGGCAAGGAAGCTCTCCAGCGCCCCGTCCCCGAAGAACGTCACCACCACCACGACGATCGCGAACCCCACCCCCGGCACCCGCCACACCCCGAAGCCCCCCGCCGGCTGCGGGGTGGGAGGGCTGGCGGCCAGCCGGTCGGCGTGCGGCGCGGAGCCGAGCGGGCCGGTGGAGGGTGCGGGTTTGCTGGCGGTGTGCGGGGGGAGCGGGGCGATCGTGGCGGCCAGGGCGGACAGCGCCAGCACGGCGGCCAGTCCAAGGTAGACGGTGCGGAAACTGTTGCCGGACCACAGGAGCAGCGCGACGGCGATCGCGCCGAGCAGGGCGCCCAGGCTGAAGCCGGCGTGCAGGCCGGTCATCACCGGTACGCCGTACGCGCGCTCGTGGTCGGCGCCGAGCGCGTTCGCGGACAGGTCGATGAAGCTGACGCACAGGCCGTACCCGAGGAGCACCAGGACCAGCGCCGGCACCGCGCGGACCTGGGAGAGCAGCGCGAACGCCAGCGCCGTGCCGGCGAAGCCGAGCAGCAGCACCGGCCGCCGGCCCAGCCGGTCGGCCAGCCGGCCACCGGCGACCAGAGTGACGATGCCGGCCGCCGACGCGGCGGTCAGCGTCGCGCCGAGGGGGACGCGCGGTGATCACCGCGCGCGGGGTGTCTCCCCCTCGCCGAGCTCGCCCTCCTGCTGCCGAGTCATGCCCGGACTCTAGCGCGACCGCGCCGGACTTGTGCCATCTAGTAAGGTCAGTTAATACTGAACTAACTGGACGATGGTGGAGGATGACCCGGATGGCGGCGGACGAGCGGGTGCTCGAGTGGGTCGAGCGGATGTCGATGTTCTGCGCCGAGGAGTACGGGGTGCCGCCGATCGCCGGCCGGATCCTCGGCTGGCTGATGGTGTGCGACCCGCCGGAGCAGTCCGCCGGCCAGATCGCGGTGGCGATCGGGGCGAGCAAGGCGTCGCTGGCCACCAACATCCGACTGCTCAGCGACGCGCGGTTCGTGCGGCGCCGCACCCGTGCTGGCGAGCGGACCAACTACTACCGCGTCGACGATGACGCCTGGGAGGCAGTGCTGCGACGGCGGGTGGCCAGCCTCGCCGAGTTCCGTGAGCTGGCCGCCGACGGCATGGACCTGGCCGGGGCCGACACCGCCCGCGCCGAACGGCTGCGCGCGGCCCACGATGCGTACGACTGGATGATCAAGCTGGTCGCGGGCGCGTCAGGTCCGTCGCGGGAGGAGCGGCTGTGACCGCCCGTCCGCCGGTTCCATTGCCGGGGGGCCGACCGTGACCGCCGGAACGGCGCTGGTGGCGGGCGGCGGCATCGGCGGGCTCGCCGCCGCGATCGGCCTGCGCCGGGCCGGCTGGGCGGTCACCGTGCTGGAGCGAGCCGCCGAGCCGGGGGAGGTCGGGGCCGGCTGGTCGTTCGCGCAGAACGCGGTGCGCGCGGCGGACGCACTGGGCGTCGGCGACGGCCTCCGGGCCGTGTCGGTGCCGACCGAGGCCGGCGCCACGCTGCGCACCCCGGACGGCCGCTACCTGATGCGTTTCCGGGCCGGGCGGGATACCCCGCTGCTCGCCAACCACCGCGCCGACCTGCACCGCGTGCTGCTGGCGGAGCTGCCGGCCGGGATGGTCCGGGCCGGCGCCGAGGTGACCGGCGTCGAGCCCGCCGGCGACCGGGTGGTCGCCAGCTACCGGACGCCGGACGGGCCGGGGCGGGCCGAAGCCGACCTGCTCGTCGGCGCGGACGGCATCCGCAGCACGGTCCGCCGCGCCTGCTGGCCGGGTACGCCCGCGCCGGTCTTCCAGCGGATCCTGTGTTGGCGCGGGGTGACGGAGCCGGGCTCGGTATGGCCGGTAGCCGGCTTCCAGACCTGGGCACGTGGCGCGCGCTTCGGCGCCCACCCGCTCACCGAGGACCGAGTCTTCTGGTTCCTCACCATCCGCCAGGACCAGCCCGGGACACGGTACGGCGACGACCTCGCCGAGGTACGTCGGCGCACTGGCCACTGGCACGAGCCGATCCCGGCGCTGCTGGCCGCCACCCGGACGGATGCCGTGCTGTGCCACGACATCTACGATCTGGAGCCGCTTCCATCCTATGCGGACGGCCGGGTCGCGCTGCTCGGTGACGCCGCGCACGCGATGACCCCGTTCCTGGCCCAGGGCGCCTGTCAGGCCCTGGAAGACGCGACCGTGCTGGCCGCCGAGCTCGCCGGCGGGACCGGCGTGCCCGCCGCACTGGTCCGCTACGACCGCGCCCGGCGTCGGCGCGGCAACCGGGTCCAGGCGATGGCCCGGCAGGATCCCCGGATCAGCCTGTCCACCAGCCCGGTCGCCTACCACCTGCTGACCCGGCTCACCCAGCTCGCCGGTGGCAGCCTGGCGGCGCGCAAGTCCGCCCGCCTCTGGAGCTGGACTCCACCGGCCGCTGCCTGAGGACATCTCAGACTATGTGCAAGCACTCACTTGCACTTCAAGCGCCTGATGTGCAAGTGTGTGGTTGCGGATGACGAGCGGGAGGGGTGCGCTGTGGAGGACCGGATCGAGCAGACCGTCAGCATCAACGCCGGACTGGAGCGGGTGTGGGAGCTGGTCACCGAGCCAGGCTGGTGGGTGCCGTCGGACGTGCCGGTGCCGGCCGACCGGACGCCCGGCCACCGCGCGGTCCGGGAGAGCGCCAAGTGGGGCCGCTTCGTCGTCGAGGTGGTGCGGCTCGATCCGCGCACCTACGCCGCGTTCCGCTGGGCCAGCACATTCCCCGGCGAGGACCCGGAGCCGGGCCGGTCGACCCTGGTGGAGTTCTTCCTCGCCGAACGCGCCGGCGCGGTCGAGGTGCGCCTGGTCGAGAGCGGCTTCGCCGACCTCGAACTGCCCGCGGACGGCCGCGCGACAGCCCACCAGGACAACACCGGCGGTTGGCGCGAGGAGTTCGCCGACCTCACCGCCCGCGCCGAGGCGGCGTGACCGACCGACCGTCCGCCGGCGTTCGGCCAGCCGGCGTTCCACCCGCCGGCGATGCGGTCGGCGGTGACCCGGTCGGCGCGGTGTTCGCGGCGCTGGCGGATCCGACGCGCCGGCGGTTGCTGGAGCTGCTCGGGCCGCGGCCGGACCGCAGCGCCACCATGCTCGCCGCCAAGCTCCCGGTGTCCCGGCAGGCGGTGGTGCAGCACCTGGCGGTGCTGGCGGCGGCCGGCCTGGTCACCAGCCACCGGGCCGGCCGGCAGGTGCTGTTCAGCGTCCGGCCCGGCGCGCTGGCCGGCCCGGCCTCTTGGCTCACCGACCGCGCCGGCGCCTGGCACCGCAGCCTCCAGGCCCTCAAACAGGCCGCCGAATCCGGCGCCCCCAGCGCCATCGAGGCCGAACCCGTCGCCGTTCCCCGGGACCGCCGGGCCGGCCGATAGTGCCAGGCTTGGCGGTGGTCGATCGGGGTTGATGGGGGAGGTAGGAAGGGCGCGTGACTGATCTTGGGGTGGCCAGGCGCTGGTCACGGCCGGCAGCGGCTCGGGTGCCACCGAGGGAAGCGCGTTCACGTCCGGTGACCGGCCGTGGTCGTTCACCGTCACGCTGCCGGCGGCGCGGCTGGCGGCCGGGGCCAACGCGGTGACGCTGACCAAGACCAGCGGCTCCTGGCTGGTGTACGACGCGCTGGGCGTCTACCGCTGAGCGTCCCGCTCGGCCTGGCTGCGTTCGACGCAGAACTCGTTGCCGGCCGGGTCGGTCAGCGTCACCCAGCCGGTGCCGTCCGGCTTGCGGTGGTCCTCGAACAGCGTGGCGCCCAGGGCGATGACCCGCTC
>JBBWZH010000038.1:0-7331 GCA_039648995.1 Mycobacteriales bacterium | reverse complement strand
CGGTGTCGATGTTGCGGGTGTCGCAGCCTTGCACGATCGTGGCGACCGCGTTGTTCAGCGGCAGGTTGTTCACGTCCTCGGCGCGGACCGCCACGATGTCGGCCTGCTTGCCGGGGGTCAGCGTGCCGGTCACCGCGCCGAGGCCGACCGCCGCCGCGCCGCGGGCGGTCGCGAACTCCAGTACGTCGCGGTTGGCGATGAACGCCGGCGCCTCCGGGTCGTGGGCGTACCGGCGCTGCGTCGCCTGCATCCGCTGGGTCAGCAGCACGCACCGCATCTGCGTGAACATGTCGTTGGACAGCGAGATCTCGACGTCCACGCTGAGGCTCGGCCGGACGCCGTGGTCCAGCGCCTTCTGTACCGGCGGCACCCCGTCGGCCAGCCCGAGCTGCTCGTCCGAGGTCGGGGCGAGCGTGACCCGGGTGCCGGCGTCGGCGATGTGCCGCCAGGCCAGGTCGGACATGTCGGTGGCGTGCACCAGCGTGACGTCGGGGCCGAGCACGCCCTGGCCGCCGAGGTCCGCCACCTCGGCCGAGGACGGCGGGCCCATCACCCCGTCGAACGTGATGCCCAGCCCGTACCCGCGGGCGATCCGGACCAGTTCCGCGGCCGGCAGCACCCGGCGCAGGTCGATGCCCATCCGCAGCGTGGTCAGCCCGCCGTCCGGGCAGTACGCCTCGCGCAGCCGGGGCAGGTCGGCGGGGAACTGCTCCTCCCACTGGCCGGCGTTCGGCGGCGCGGACGTGTGTACGACCCGGATGCCGACCTCGCCGTACGCGGCGAACACCGCGTCCGAGTGCGCCCGCGACCGCGAGTTGTGCGAGAAGTCCAGCACGGTCGTGAACCCGGCGTCCAGCGCGCCGGCCAGCGTGACCAGGTCGCCGGCGAACATGTCCTCGGGCCGGTAGTGCAGCGCGGTGGTGCCGTGCGTCATCGCGATGTACTCGTCGATGCCGGCATCGCAGATCAGGTGCCGCAGCTGGTTCTGCCAGCAGTGCCGGTGCCCGTCCACGAAGCCGGGCATCAGGATCATGCCGGCCAGGTCGACCGCGACCGTGCCGGGCCCGGCCCGCGTGGCGAGGTCCGGTCCGATCGCGGCGATCACGCTGCCCTCGATCAGCACGTCGCCGGCCGGCAGATCGGGCACGGCCGGGTCGACCGTGACCACGGTGGCCCCGCGCAGCAGCACCCGGCCGTCCACGCCGAGGCCGCGCAGGCGGGCGAGCAGTTCGGCGCCCTCCGCCGCGTCCGTTTCGTGGTAGGACCGCGGCGGAGACGTCAGCATCATGAGGCGGCCTCCGGAGTGAGCATCGCAGTGAGCGCTGGCGAGCGAGGAGCGGAGCGGAGGGGGCCGCCGGGGGGCGCTGTCATGTCGGCTCCTGCGGGACGCGCGGTGGGGCGGTGGAGGCGCGGACCATCAGCCGCGGCGGCAGCGTCAGCGACGGGGGCGGGCGGTCCGGCGAGGCGATCGCGGCCACCGTCATCTCGCCGACCAGCCGGCCCAGCTCCTCGCCGTGCAGCCGGACCGTGGTCAGCGGCGGCGTCACCCGGTCCACCTGCGGCAGGTCGTCGTAGCCGACCACCGAGATGTCGGCCGGGCAGCGCAGGCCGGAGTCCGCGAACACTTCCAGCGCGCCCAGCGCGATCAGGTCGTTCTGCGCGAACACGGCGGTCGGTCGGTCGCGCCCGCGGGCCAGCAGCAGCCGGGCCAGCCGCTGCCCTTCCCGCAGGGAGGGGGTGCGGGCCGCGTCGCCGAGGTCGAGCTCGACCGCGCCGGCCGCGGTCACCGTCCGGCTGAACGCGGCACCCCGGTCGACGAACGAGCTCACGTCCTGCGGGCCACGCAGCTGCGCCAGATGCCGGTGGCCGAGGTCGAGCAGGTGCCGGGCGGCGAGCGTGCCGCCGGCGTCGTTGTCGTGCGTGCACGACGGCAGCCCCGTCTGCGGCACGTTGCGGTCGGCCAGCAGCAGCGGGATCCGGCGGCGGGCGATGTCCAGCAGGATCGGCGCGTTGCCGAGCCGGGCCGCGCTGACGATCACCGCGTCCACCCGCCGCTCCACCACGTGATTGAGCACCCGGGCCAGCCGCGCCGGGTCATCCTGGGTCTCGGTGGTCAGCGGCATCAGGCCGGACTCCTCCAGCCGGTTGGCGATGCCGCGCAGCACCGGCGCGATGAACGGGTTGCCCAGGTCGGCGACGATCACCCCGACCGTGTGCGTCCGCCCCCGCTTCAGTCCGCTGGCGCCCAGGTGCCGGCGGTAGCCCATCTCCCGGGCCACCGCTTCCACGTGCAGCCGGGTGGTGCCGCCGACCCGCCGGGCCTGCGCCGGGTCCAGCGCCCGGGACACCGTCGAGTAGTGCACCCCGGCCGCCCGGGCCACGTCCTGCAGCGTGACCGGCCCGTCATGATCCGCCGCGGCCGCGGGGCCCGCCGGCCCGTCCGGAGCGGCTGGCGCGGGCGGGGGAACGGCGCCGTCCATACCGGCGCGGCGCGGCGCCCCGGCTCGCCGGCCCGATCGCGCGCCCATGGCCCCCCCATCGTGCCGGCGGCCGGATCGTCGGCCACCGACGCCCTACAGCAAGCGTTTGGCAAGGACGGAGCGTACACCAGCATCCGGCCGTAACCAGGGGGTGCGTCGAAAGTCCTTAAACCGGAGGGATTTACGGTTTGCGCGGCGCGACTCGGCCGCCACGGCGACCAGCGCATAACATTGTGGTAACGGTGCTTGGCAAACGTTTGACGTCGATCTTGACCGGCTCCTAGCGTCGCCGCACAGGCCCGGACGGGCCGCGGCGCAGGTTCGTCGGTCGGGGGGTGAGCCCGGTGACAGCAGCAGCCAGCGCGGCAGGTGACGCCGGCCCGGGTGACGTGCTCACGCTCCGCGCGGTACGGAAGGTGTACGGCGCGACCGTCGCCGTGGACGGCCTCACGCTGGGCCTGGCGCCGGCCGCGGTGCATGCGCTGGTCGGCGAGAACGGGGCCGGCAAGAGCACCGCCGCGCAGGTCGCCGCCGGCGTGGTCGCGCCGACCGAGGGCGACGTGGAGTTCGCCGGCGAGCCGGCCGGCTTCGGCTCGGCCCGCGACGCCGAGGCGCTCGGAGTCGTGCTGATCCCGCAGGAACTGCAGCTGTACGAGTCCCTCAGCGTCACCGAGAACCTGTATGTGGGCCGCCGCCGGCCGCGGGCGCGGGGCGGTCTGCTGGCCCGCCGGGCGATGGCCCGCGCCGCCGAGCGGCAGCTGGCCCGGGTCGGGCTGCGGGTGCCGCCGGGCCGCCGGGTGCAGGAGCTCAGCCACAGCAATCGGCAGTTGGTCGCGATCGCCCGCGCGCTGATGCTGGACGCTCGCGTGCTGATCATGGACGAGCCGACCGCCGCGCTGGACGAGTGGGAGGCGCGGCGGCTGCTGGACGTGGTGGCGTCGCTACGCGCGTCCGGGGTGGCGGTGCTGTACGTGTCGCACCGGCTGCCTGAGGTGCTGCGCATCGCCGACACGGTGAGCGTGATGCGGGACGGCCGGCTGGTCGCCAGCGGGCCACGCGCGGACTTCGACGAGACCACGCTGGTCACCGCGATGCTCGGCCGGTCGCTGGCCCGGCTGGCCCGGCGCGCCTCCAGGGTCCGGGACGAGGTCGCGTTCGCCACCACCGGGCTGACCCGCACCGGCAGCTTCGCCGGCGTCGACCTGACCGTCCGGGCCGGCGAGGTGGTCGGGATGGCGGGGCTGATCGGCTCCGGGCGCAGCGAGTTCGCCCGGGTCGCCTTCGGCCACGACAGGCTGACCAGCGGGACGATCCGGCTCGGCGGCAGCGAGGTGCGCATCCGCAGCGTCCGGCGGGCCATCGAGTTGGGCGTCGGGTACGTCCCGGAGGAGCGGCAGTCGCAGGGGCTGTTCCTGCCGCTGTCCAGCCACGAGAACGTGTCGCTGCCGGCGCTGGCGAGGATCGGCACGTTCGGCGTGCTGTCCCGGCGGCGCGAGGACGCGTACGTGGCGGGAGCGCTGGGCCCGCTGCGGATCAAGGGTAGGCCGGAGGACCCGGTGGCCACGCTGTCCGGCGGCACCCAGCAGAAGGTGCTGCTCGGCCGGTGGCTCGCGCTGCGACCGAAGGTGCTGATCCTGGACGAGCCCACCCGCGGCATCGACGTCGGCACCCGCGCCGACATCTACCGGCTGGTCGAGCAGCTCACCGACACCGGCGTCGCGGTACTGCTGATCTCGTCGGACATGCAGGAGTTGCTGCAGCTGTCCGACCGGGTCGTCGTGATGCGCGCCGGCCGGCTGGTCGGCGAGTTCAGCGGGGACGAGCTGACCGAGCTGAACATCGGCTCGGCCGCGCTCGGCGCCGGCCATCCCGGAAGCGCGGATCAGGCCGGCGCTCCCGGCGGGGGCCACCCCGGGGGTGCGCCATGACCCAGGGCACCCCAGGCGTGCGGCCGGCGGTCCGGGCGGTGGCACCACCGCCTGGACCGCCGGTGCCACCGGCCCGTGTGTCCACACTGGAGCGGGGCGCCGGCCGGCGGGCGCTGCTGTCGCATCCGGACGTCACCGCGGTGGCCGCGCTGGTGCTCGCGACCGTCGCGTTCGGACTGTTCGCGAACGGCTTCCTCACCATCGACAACCTGCGCAGCATCCTGATCTCGGTGGCGATCGTGGCCTGCATGGCGCTCGGCGAGAACCTGGTCATCCTGGCCGGCGAGATCGACGTCTCGGTCGGCTCGACGCTGGCCCTGGCGGGGTTCGTGGCCGGCCCGATCGCGGTGCGCACCGACAACATCTGGCTCACGCTGGCCGTGGGCGTCGGCGTGGGGGTGGGTGGCGGGCTGGTCAACGGCCTGGTGGTGGCGTACACCCGGGTGCCGTCGATCGTCGCCACGCTCGGCACCCTCTACGCGTACCAGGGGCTGGCGCTGCTGGTCTCGGATAGCAAGAACGTGGTCTCGGTGCCCGACCGGGCCAGCGTGCTGGGCGCCGGCAAGGTGCACGGCGTGCCCGTGCCGGCGCTGGTGGTGCTGGCCGCGTTCGTGCTGCTGACGCTGTGGCGGCGGAACACGAACGTCGGGCGGGACCTGATCGCGGTCGGCGCGAACCGGCGGGCCGCACAGACGATGGGCGTCCGGATCAAGGCCGAGCTGATCCTGGCGTTCCTGCTCTGCGGCACGCTGGCCGGGCTGGCCGCGGTGCTGTACCTGGGCGAGGTCGGCGGCATCCAGACCTCGGTGGTCGGCACCAACCTGGTGCTGCAGGTGATCGCGGCCTGCGCGATCGGCGGCACCAGCATCCAGGGCGGCAGGGGCACCGACCTGGCCCCGCTGATCGGCGCGCTGCTGGTCGGCGTCATCACCAGCGGCGTGGTCGTGCTCGGCGTGCCCGGCGTCTGGTTCCCCTGCGTCTACGGGGGTTTCATCCTGCTGGCGGTCGCCCGCGACCGGCTCTGGCAGTCGCGGGTGGTGAGCTGAGATGACGATCGCCGTGCCGGCCGTGCTGCGCCGGGAACCGGTGGTCCGGGCCGCCAGCCTGATCGCGTTGCTGGCGGTCGAGTTGGCCGTGTTCGCCGCGATGTCGTCGTCGTTCCTGACCGAGTCCAATGTGTACAACGTCGCCGTGCAGGACACCGAGAACGGCATCCTGGCGCTCGGCATGGCGATCGTGATCGCTTCCGGCGGGATCGACCTGTCGGTCGGGGCGATCCTCGCGCTGTCCTCGATCATGCTGGGCTACACCGTCGGGCACGGCCTCCCGCTGGCGGTCGCGGTCGCCGTCTGCCTGCTCGCCGGGCTGGCCTGCGGGCTGGTGAACGGGCTGCTGGTGGTGCTGCTGCGGCTGCACCCGCTGCTCGTCACGCTCGGCACGTACGCGGTCTACCAGGGCCTCGCGCTCGGCATCTCCAAGGGGTACGGGTTCTCCGGCTTCCCGAAGTCCTTCGAGTACTTCGGACAGACCTACATCGGCGCGGTGCCGGCGCAGTGCGTGTTCTGGCTGATCCTCGCCGTTGTCGTCTACCTGGTGGTGCGGATGACGCCGGCCGGCCGACGGCTACTGGCGGTCGGCATCAACGAGGTCGCGGCCCGGTATGCCGGTGTGCGCGCCGGCAGCGTCCGGCTCGCCGTGTACGGCACCAGCGGCCTGCTGGCTGGCATCGCCAGCCTCATCTACTCGTCCCGCGTGTTCAGCGTGCGCGGCGACTCAGGCGCGGGGTTGGAACTGCTCGCGATCGCCGCGGTGGTGGTCGGCGGCGCGAGCATCCGCGGCGGCGAGATCTCGGTGCTGCGGACCACGCTCGCCGTCGTCGTCATCGGTGTCATCCCGAACGGTCTGGTGCTGGCCGGGATCGACACCAGCCTGCAGTACGTGGCGATCGGCGTCGTGATGATCGCCGCGATTGCGATCAACGAATTGTTCGTCCGGCGAGTGCCGGCCGTTGCCTGATCCACAGTTGCCGTTGGCCACTGGGTGCCCGGGCCGGCTGCCCGGGAACGGCGAAGGAGGAACGACATGGCACGTGTCCACTGGAGACAGACGAGGCGTGGCACGATCGCGGCAGCCGCACTACTGCTCCCCGTCACCCTCGCGGCGTGCTCGACCGGGACCAAGAACAATGGCAGTTCGACCGGCACCGGGGGCACCCCCGGCAACGGCTCCAAGGTGATCGTGCTGATCCCGAAGCAGACCAGCGACCCGTTCTTCACCAACGCCGAGCAGGGCGCGAAGGAAGCCGCCGGCGAGCTGGGCTACACGATCAACTACGTCGGCCCGACCACCGCGGACGCGGCCGGCCAGGTCACCACCATCGAGAACGCGATCCAGACCAAGCCCGCCGCGATCACGATATCGGCGAACGACCCGAACGCGGTCGCGCCGGCGTTGAAACGGGCCGCCGCCGCGGGCATCGTGGTCTCCTCGTACAACGCGGATGTCGCGCCGGATGCCAGGGAGTTCTTCATCAGCCAGGCCAGCGACGACGGGCTGGCCAAGACCATTGTGGACACGATGGCCGAGCAGACCGGCGGCAAGGGCCACTTCCTGCTCGTCACGTCCACGTCCACCGCGGCGAACCAGAACACCTGGCTGGCCAAGATGAAGGAGTACATCCCGACGAAGTACCCGGACATGGTGATCGACCAGGTGGTGCCCGGCAACGACGACCCGGCGACCGTGCTGAGCGTCACCAGCAGCTATCTGGCGGCGCACAAGTCCGCTACCACCGGGGTCTGGGTGATCGGCGGCGGCATGTCCGCGGCGGTCAAGGCGCAGCAGCGGCTCGGCATCGACCCGAAGAAGATGCCGGTGGCGGGGCTGTGCATCCCCAGCGACGTGCGGGTGGCGGTCAAGTCCG
>JBBWZH010000020.1:0-53722 GCA_039648995.1 Mycobacteriales bacterium | reverse complement strand
GCGGCCTGTGGGCTGGCGGTCGAGTTGTGGCGCGACGGCCGGCATGAGGCGGCGCTGGCGGGGTTGGCGGCCGCGGCCGCCCGGGATCCGCTGCTGCCGCGGCCGCACTACCTGCTCGCGCTGATCCTGCTCGACCGCGGCCGGGAGGCCGAGGCGCTGGCCGCGTTCCGCCGCTGCACCTACGCCGACCCCGGCTTCGTGCCGGCACACCTGGGCCGGGCCAGCCTGCTGGTCCGGCTCGGCGAGCACCGCCATGCCCGGATCGCGCTGGAGCAGGCCGCACGGCTGGCCGCCGGCCGCGACCCGACCGAGCCGATCGTGGCCGGTGCCGACCTGAAGGCCGCCGAGGTCCACGAGCTGATCGCCAGCCAGCGCCGGCTGCTCGCCGACCGGCACGGGCGCTCCCCGGGGCGGGCCCGGTGAGCGGGATGACCGAGATCCTCGCCGAGCGGGCCCGGGCGCTGGCCGTCCCGCTGCGGGTGGGGGAGGCGGCGGAGACGGTCGACCTGGTCGTGCTGCGGATCGGGCCGGAGGGGTACGGGCTGGACACCCGGTTCGTCGTGGAGGTGCAACCGCTGGCCGGGCTGGCGCGGGTACCCGGGCTGCCGGCGCTGTGGGCCGGGGTGGCGAATATCCGCGGCACCCTCTGGCCGGTGCTGGACCTCGGCTACTACCTCGGCCTGCCGTCCGGCCGGGAGTCGTCCGGCCGGGAGTCGTCCGGCTGGGAGTCGTCGGGCCGGGAGGCGTCCGGTCGGGAGCTGTCCGGTCGGGAATCAACCGGCCGGGAGCCGTCCGGCCGGGAGCCGTCCGGCCTGCCGGGGGCCGGGCGGGCTCGCGCCGGCACGTCCGGACCCGGGCGGCCGGGCCGGAAGGTGGCCCTGGTGGCCGACGCCGGGCTGACCGTCGGGTTGCTGGTCGACGACGCGGTGGAGATCCGCCGGGTGCCGGTGGAGTTGATCGGGCCGCCGCTGGTCGGGCCGGCCAGCGCGGCGCGGCGCCAGATCCGCGGTGTGACCCCTGACCTGCTCACCGTGCTGGACGTGGCCGGCCTGCTGGCCGATCCGCGGCTGGTCGTCCGGGAGGAGCCGACATGAAGATCCGGGTGAAGATCCTCGTCGCGTTCGCCGTGCCGACCGCGGTCACGCTGATCATCTGCGTGCTGTTGTTGCGGACACTGACCCAGACCCGGCACTACTCCGAGCGGGTGCGGCACACCGGCGAGGTGATCGCCGCGGCGAACCTGCTGGTCCGCGAGGCGGTGGACGCGGAGACCGGGATGCGTGGCTACGTGATCACCGGCGAGGACTCGTTCCTGGAGCCCTACCGGGCTGGGAACAGCGGTTTCGACGCGACCGCCGCGCAGCTGCGGGCGCTGGTGTCGGACAACCCGCCGCAGGTGGACCGGGTCGACCAGATGGTCGCGCTGCACCGGGAGTGGCTGGACGGCACCGCGAGCAAGGTCGTCGACACGCGCCGGGCCCGCGGTTTCGACGCGGCGGCCGCGCTGGTGCGGCCCGGCGCCGCGAAGCGGCTGGTCGACCAGCTGCGCACCGTCGCGGCCAGCTTCATCGGCACCGAGCAGGACCTGCTCCGCGGCCGGTCGGCCAGCAGCGACGCGGCCTCGCACGACGCGCAGCTGCTGGCCCTGGTCGGCCTCGGCGCGGTGGTGCTGCTCGGCCTGGTGATCGGGCTCGTGCTGGCCGGCCGGCTGGCCGGTAGCGCCCAGGGTGTGACCGTGGCCGCGCATGCGCTCGCCGGCGGCGACACCGGGGTCCGCGCCGAGGTGCGCGGCACGGACGAGATCGCCGACCTGGCGAGGGCATTCAACGACATGGCCGAGCAGATCGTCGCCGCCAGCCAGGCCGAGCGGGACCGCAACGAGGCGCTGCAGGCGGCGGTCGGGGAGTACTCGGCGTTCGCCGCCAAGGTGGCCGAGGGCGACCTGACCGGGGTGCTGTCGGTCAACGGCAGCCAGCAGTTGCGGGTGCTCTCGGAGAACCTGAACGGGATGACCAGCGGGCTGGCCGAGCTGTCCGGGCGGGTCCGGGCCGGCGCGGCGCAGCTGGGGTCGAGCACATCGGAGATCCTGGCCGCGGTCAGCCAGCACACCGCCACCGCGACCGAGCAGTCCGCGGCGATCAGCGAGACCACCAGCACCGTGGAGGAGGTGCGGGCGGCGTCCGAGCAGACCGCGAAGAAGGCCGGTGACGTGGCCGACGCGGCCCGCACCTCGGCCGAGGTCAGCGAGCGCGGCGCCGAGGCGGTCGGCGCGATCGGTCAGGCGATGGGCGAGATCAGCGATCGGGTCGAGGCGATCGCCCGGGACATCCTGGCGCTGTCCGAGCAGAGCCAGCAGATCGGCGAGATCATCGCGACCGTCAACGACCTGGCCGACCAGTCGAACATCCTCGCCCTGAACGCCGGCATCGAAGCCGCCAAGGCCGGCGAGCACGGCAAGGGCTTCGCCGTCGTGGCCACCGAGGTACGCAACCTGGCCGAGCAGTCCAAGCAGGCGACCGGCCAGGTCCGGGCCATCCTCGGCGATATCCAGCAGGCGACCGCCGGTGCGGTGGTGGCCATCGAGCAGGGCACCAAGGTGGTCGAGGAGGGGCAGGTGCTGGCGCAGCGGGCCGGCGAGGTGATCCGCAGCCAGGCCGGGACGATCCAGCAGGCCGCGCACGCCGCGCAGCAGATCGCCGCGTCCGCGCATCAGCAGAGCGTCGGGATGGACCAGGTCGCGCAGGCCATGCAGGACCTCACCGAGAGCACGACGCAGTTCGTCGCCGGCGCCCGGCAGTCCCAGCTGGCGGCCGAGGACCTGAGCCAGCTGGCCACCCAGCTGACCTCGGTCATCCAGCGGTACCGGGTCTAGGCATGACGCAGGCGGACCCCGACGGCATTCTCGGCCCGCTGCTGGCCGTCTTCACCGCCGAGGCCGCGGAACACCTGCAGGCCATGAACGAGCACCTGCTGCGGCTGGAACGGGGGCAGGACGACCCGCGGCTACGGGCCGAGCTGTTCCGGGCGGCGCACAGCCTGAAGGGGGCGGCCCGGGCGGTGAACCTGGCGGACGTGGAGGCGCTCGCGCACGAGCTGGAGAACGTGTTCGCCGGTTTGACCGACGACCCGGGCGCGACACCGACACAGTCCACTGTGGACAAGGCGTACCAGACGCTGGACGCGATCGGGGCGCAGGTCGCCGTCGCTACCATGGTCACCCGCGCCGGGACCGGCCCGTCCGCCGCACCCGGCCCGGCTGGCCCGGCTGGCCCGTCCGGCCCGTCCAGCCCGTCCGGCCCGGCTGGGCCGGAAGGACCGGGACCGGCGTGGGTGCCGGGCGCGGGGACGGAGCCGGGCACCGCCGCCGGGCCGGCCGGTTCGCCGGGCTGGGCCGCGCGGGTGGCCGGCGACACCGTCCGGGTCGCGACGTCCAAATTGGACGCTCTGATGGCCGAGGTGGGTGAGCTGCTGGTGACCCGGGTCGGGGTGGAGCAGCGGCTGGCCGACGCCCGCGCGCTGGACGCGCTGCTGGCCGAGTGGGACTCGGCCTGGAAGCCGCGCCGGCGGCGCCGGCTGGAGCAGCGGGCCGGGGCCGGCGCGGCCGCCGCCGCGGGCACCCTGCTGGCCGAGGACCGCGACCGGCTCAAGCTGGCCCGCGTCTCGCTCGCCGAGTTGCGCCGCGGGCTGGAGGCCGACGTCCGGCGGATGACCCAGGTGACGGCCGACCTGCAGGCCGACGTCCGGCGGACCCGGATGGTGGCGGTGGCCGGCCTGTTCGACGTGTTCCCGCGGATGGTGCGGGATCTGGCCAGCGCGGCCGGGAAGGACGTCACGTTGCGGGTCGCGGGCGGCGAGACCGATGTGGACAGATCTGTCCTGGAGCAACTCAAGGACCCGCTGACCCACCTGTTGCGCAACTGCGTCGACCACGGCGTCGAGCCGCCGGCCGGTCGGGCCGCCGCCGGCAAGCCGCGTGGCAGCACGATCTGGCTGACCGCCCGGCAGCAGAACGACATGCTGGTGCTCGAGGTGGCCGACGACGGCGCCGGCATCGACCCGGCCCGGGTGCGGGCGGCCGCGGTCCGCATCGGGATCCTGGCCGCTGGCCCGGCGGCCGACCTGGCCGACCGCGACGCGATCTCGCTGATCTTCCGGGCCGGCCTGTCCACCAGCCCGACCGTGACCGACATCTCCGGCCGCGGCATCGGGCTGGACGTGGTCCGCGACGCGGTCGAGCGGCTGCACGGCGTGCTGGACGTGCGCAGCGCCACCGGCGCGGGCACCACGTTCGAGCTGTCACTGCCGCTGTCAGTGTCCACAATGCACTGCCTGCTGGTCCGCGCCGGCGGGCAGACGTTCGCCCTACCGTCCACAGTGGTCGGTGGTGTGCTGCGGGTGGCACCCGGCGAGGTGGAGCGGGCCGAGGGGCGCGAGGTGGTCCGGGTCGGCGACCGGCCGGTGCCGCTGGGCCGCCTCGCCCACCTGCTCGGCCTGGCCGACGGGCCCGGCGGCGAGATGGCCGGCCGGGAGGTCGGCGGCCCGGCCCGGGCCAAGCAGCCGGCGGCGGTGCTCAGCTTCCAGGGCAACCAGGTGGCGCTGCTGGTGGACCGGCTGGCCGGCACGCACGAACTGGTGGTCAAGAGCCTGCCGCCGCCGCTGACCCGGGTCCGGCACGTCACCGGCGCGGCCATCCTCGGCTCCGGCGAGGTGGCGGTCATCCTCAGCGCGGCCGACCTGGTCGCCTCGGTGGAGCGGGCCGGCCCGGACCCGCTGGGCACCGCGGCCGACGAGAGCGGCCCGCCGACGATCCTGGTGGTGGACGACTCGATCACCACCCGGACGCTGGAGAAGAACGTGCTGGAGGCGGCGGGCTACCGGGTCCAGACCGCCGCCGACGGGCTGGCCGCCTGGGGCATCCTGCGCGCGGCCGGCCGCGACGCGGACGTCGACCTGGTCGTCAGCGACATCGAGATGCCGGGGCTGGACGGGCTGGAGCTGACCGGCCGGATCCGTGCCGACGCCCGCCTGCAGGCGCTGCCGGTGGTGCTGGTCACCTCCCGGGAGTCCCGCGAGGACAGGGAACGCGGCGCGCAAGCCGGCGCCGACGCGTACATCGTGAAAGGCGGTTTCGACCAGAACCGGCTGCTCGACACGATCCGGCGGCTGACGTGACGGTACTAGCCCGCCGACCTCCTCCGCCCCGCTCCGCGGCGCCCCTGACGGCACCTGCGATGCTCACTGCGGAGGCCGGCTCATGACGGTGCCGCCCGACGCCGCGGGGGAGCGGCGGGTGCTGGTGGCCGACGACTCGGCGTCGGCGCGGCGGCTGCTGGTCGAGATCCTCGACCGGGACCCGCGGCTACGGGTGGCCGGCGAGGCCGCCGATGGCGGCGAGGCGGTGCGGCTGACCGAGCAGATGCGGCCCGAGGTCGTCCTGATGGATGTGCTGATGCCGGTGCTGGACGGGCTGGCCGCGACCCGCCGCATCATGGAGGTGCGGCCGACGCCGATCGTGCTGGTCAGCGCCGGCGTCGACAGCCGGGAAGCCGACCTGTCGTTCGAGGCGATCCGGGCCGGCGCGTTGACCCTGCTGGCCAAGCCGGACGGCCCCGGGTCCGCCGGCTTCCCCGCGCAGGCGGCCGAGTTGTGCACGACGGTCAGGCTGATGGCCGATGTCAAGGTCGTCCGCCAGCGCCGCCGCGGCCCGGACCAGCCGACCCCGGCACCCGCCGTGCCGGCCGGGCGGGCCGGCGGGCCGACCGGCGGCAGGACCGGCGGCAGGACCGGCGGGCGGCCCCGGATCGCCGCGATCGGCGCGTCCACGGGCGGCCCCGCGGCGCTGGCCACGATCCTGGCCGGGCTGCCCGCGATCGCGCCGGTGCCGATCCTGATCGTGCAGCACATCACGGCCGGCTTCCACCAGGCCCTCGCCGACTGGCTGGACGGGGTCACCCCGATGACCGTCCGGCTGGCCGTCGACGGGCTGCCGCTGCGTCCCGGCGAGGTGCTGATCGCGCCGCCCGGACTGCATCTGGGGGTGTCGTCGACCGGGCGGGTCACCCTCAGCACCGCGCCCCCGGTCGGCGCGCACCGGCCGTCCGCGACCCACCTGTTCCACTCCGTGGCCCAGGCGTACGGCGCGGCGGCGGTCGGCGTGATCCTCACCGGGATGGGCGACGACGGGGCCGCCGGGCTGCGCGCGCTCGGCGACGCCGGTGGGCTGGTACTGGCCCAGGACGAGGCGAGCAGCGTCGTCTTCGGGATGCCCCGGGAGGCCTGCGCGACCGGCGCGGTGGACCGGGTCGTGCCGCTGGCGGAGATGGCCGGCGTGCTCGCGTCGACCTGGGCGTCCGGACGCCGGCCATGACCGGCAAACGGATCCTCGTGGTGGACGACAGCGCGACCCAGGCCGAGCGGCTGCGGCTGCTGCTGATGCGGGAGGGCTACCTGGTCGACAAGGCACCGACCGGCCGGGACGGCCTGCGCCAGGCCAACGCCGTCACCCCCGACCTGATCATCTCCGACGTGACCATGCCGGAGATGGACGGCTTCGAGTTCTGCAAGGCGATGAAAGCGTCCATGACCACCCGCCGCATCCCGTTCATCCTGCTCACCGGCCGGTCGTCGCCAACGGACATCATCACCGGCCTGGCCTGCGGCGCGGACAACTTCATCCCCAAGCCGTACGAGGACAGCTACCTGCTGGACCGGATCAAGCGGGTCTTCCAGGAGCTCGAACACCGCAAGCAGGGCCGGCTGGACATGGAGGTCGTGCTGACCGTCGGCGGCCGCGAGCTGACCGTCACCGCCGACCGGCAGCAGATCATCGAGTTGCTGTTCTCCACCTTCGAGCAGCTCAGCCGGCAACACGACGAGCTGGCCGAGACCAACCGGGAGCTGCGCCGCGCCCGGGCCGAGGCGGAGCGGGCGAACCAGGCCAAGACCGAGTTCCTGTCCAGGGTCAGCCACGAGATCCGCACCCCGCTGCACGCGATCCTGGGCTTCGCGGAGCTGCTGGAGACGACCGAGCTGGACGGGGACGGCCAGAAGTCGGTCACCATGATCCTCTCGGCCGGGCAGCACCTGCTCGACCTGATCGGCGACCTGATCGACATCGGCCGGATCGAGGAAGGCGAGCTCGGCCTGACCCCGGAGCCGGTCGGCACCGAGGACCTCCTGGCCGAGACGATCGCGCTGCTCGGGCCGCTGGCCACCGACCGGCGGATCGCCCTCGCCGATCGCCGCAGCGTCGGCGGGCTGTGCGTGATCGCCGACCGGCAGCGGCTGAAGCAGGTGCTGATCAACCTGGTCTCCAACGCGATCAAGTACAACAACCTCGGCGGCAGCGTGATCGTCGAAAGCCGGCTGATCCCACCCGACCGGGCCCGGCTGGAGGTCACCGACACCGGGCCCGGCATCGCACCGGGCCTGCTGACCCGGCTGTTCTCCCCGTTCGACCGGCTCGGCGCCGAACGCGCCGCGGACGTCGAAGGCACCGGCCTCGGGCTGGCCCTGTCCCGGCGGCTGGTCACCGCGATGGGCGGCGCGATGGGCGTCGACAGCGAGGTCGGCCGCGGCAGCACCTTCTGGGTCGAACTCACCGTCGCCGACGGCACCGCCACCGGGGTCTGCTGACCGCGGCCACGACTCCTTATCCGAATTCCACGCGCAAGCCGCCGGCGCCGGAGGCAAATCCATTCCGTCGTGGACCGCCGACGGCGAAGGCATTAACCTGGCGCACGGAGTCGGCCGGCCATAGCGCGGCGGTTGCGGCCGGCTCGTGCCCGGCGGTTGACCCGACGCGGCCGGCCGGCTGACGGCGACAGATCCCGCCCCGCACCGCAGGCGAGTACCGAGGTCCGGCCGCCGCCGGTGTTCAACCGCGGAGGCGCCGCAGACGAACACCGGCGCGCCGGCGAGTCGACCCACCGAGCGGGCCGGTCACCAGGGCAGGCCGGAAATGCGGCCGCGTATTTCGCGTACTGGTGACCTTGTCCGGCGCGAATTGCCTCACGTATGTTCCGGTACGAATCTGGAGCAATTCCCACGCATCGCGCAGACTGGAGGCGGCCATCCCGATGGGCATTTTCACGGACGGCGAGATCAAGTACATGGCGGAGCAACGTCTCGGGCGGCTGGCCACGGTCACCAAGAAGGGCGACCCGCACGTCATCCCGGTCAATTACATGTACAACCCCGAGCACGAATGCATCGACATCATCGGCAAGGAGATGACGACCTCCCTCAAGTACAAGAATATCGTCGGGTTTCCCCGGGCGTCGTTCGTCGTCGACGACGTGGTCTCCCTCATGCCGTACCGGACGCGACTGCTCCACATCCGGGGCGCGGCCGAGATCGTCATCCGCAAGGAGGACGATCCGTTGCCGACTCCGCCCAGCGCGCCCAAGATGACGCCGGAGATGATCAGGCTCCGGAACCGGACGATGTCGCCGGAGATGATACGGATCCGGGTTGAGAAGATTGTCGCCGCCGGCCTGGCCGACGATCCGGCCGAGATGATCAGCCGCACTATCGCGCCGGACGGGACCGTGCTGGGAATGCACCGTTACATCCAGCCCTACGGCGGCGGCGAGAAGCGGCCGGACCAGGTCGGCTGACGCGTCGTCCGCGGTCGTCCATACGGCCGAGAACGGTAATCGTGCTGGTGTCGGTGCCGCACCGACACCAGCACGGTCGTGTGTGGTGGCGCCGGCGCAGGTCCTCGAACGGCCACCGGGACGCCGTTGTTGAGCAGTTGCGACAATTCTTCGCGGTCGCCCAGAGTGGTCCCGGACAGGCAAATACGTACGAATAATGCGCGCATTTCTGAACCGGGAGACAAGCGTGGTCGGAGACATTGTCAGGCTTGGTTACAAGGCCTCCGCCGAGCAGTTCGGGCCGGCGGAACTGGCGGACTTCGCCGTACAGGCGGAGGACCTGGGTATGGACAGCGTGATGGTCAGCGACCATTACCAGCCGTGGCGGCATGTCGGCGGCCACGCCCCGGCCGCGCTGGTCTGGCTGGCCGCCGCCGCCGAACGCACCCGGCGGATACAGCTCGGCACCAGCGTGCTCACGCCGACCCTGCGCTACCACCCGGCCGTCGTCGCCCAGGCCTTCGCCACGCTGGGCGTGCTGTATCCGGGCCGGATGATTCTCGGCGTCGGCACCGGGGAGGCGATGAACGAGACCGCGCTGGGCATCGAGTTCCCCCCGCCGAAGGAGCGGTTCGCCCGGCTGCGGGAGGCGGTTCGGCTCATCCGGCTGCTCTGGACGTCCGACCGCGTGTCGTTTTCCGGCGAGTTCTACCGGCTGACGAACGCGACCATCTACGACCGTCCGGAGACGCCGGTACCGATCTACGTCGCCGGCGGCGGGCCGGGCACCACGACGTACGCCGGGCGGGTGGCCGACGGATACATCTGCACCAGTGGCAAGGGCATGCGCCTTTACCAGGACACCCTGCTTCCGGCGCTGCACGAAGGGCTGGCGGCCAGCGGCCGCACCGAGGCGGACATCGACCGGATGATCGAGATCAAGCTGTCCTTCGACTCCGACGAGGGCCGCGCCCGGGAGAACACCCGCTTCTGGGCGCCGCTGTCGTTGACGCCGGAGCAGAAGGCCGGGGTGTCGGATCCGGTCGACATGGCCCGCCTGGCCGACGAGCTCCCGATCGACCGGGTCGCGCAGCGGTGGATCGTCACGTCCGATCCGCACCGCGTCGTCGACGAGATCAAGCCGTACCTGGACGCCGGCCTGACCCACCTCGTCTTCCACGCGCCCGGCCCGGACCAGAGCCGGTTCCTCACCCAGTTCGCCACCCATGTGGCCCCGCTGCTGCGCGAGGCGGCCACGGCGGCCGGGTGGCGGGTCACGCCCGCCGGCGCCGACACGGGCCCCTGACCCGCCGGACCCTGCCGCGACGGCCGCCGCCACCCCGGACGCTGCCGGGGTGGCGGCGGCCGTCAGTCGATGGCGGGGTCGAGCCGTTCGGCCAGCCCGACCCAGGCGGACGCGCAGGTCCGGGCCAGGTCGGCGATCACCGGCGCCCAGTGGTCGGGCAGGCCGCGGCCGAGCCTGTCCAGGCCCTCCGTGTCCACCGCGTGGTGGTGCAACCAGCGCAGCGCCTGCCGGCCGGTCTCGTCGGAGGCCAGCGCCGGATCGCCGCGTAACTCGGCGAGCAGCGCGTCCCTGTCGGCGGGGCCGGCCGCTGGCCCCGGCCAGGCGGCGGGCGGCTGCACGGCGGATGGCCGGGCCGGTGGGATCGGGGCCTCCGGCCGGTCCTCGGGCCGGTACCGCTCCGGGACCGGGTCCTCGCCCCGGCGCAGGCGCTGCCGCACGTCGTGCACGGTGGCCGCGGACAGGCCGGTCGCCCGGGCGACCTCGCGCAGCCCGATCTCCGGGCTGTCGTTGATCATCGCGGCGGCCTGCCGGCGCATCGGCCCGCTGTCGAGCGGGCGGCGCCGGCCGTCCCGGCCCAGCCTGGTTCCCGGCTGCGGCGCCGCCTCGTCCGACCGGTGCCTGATCCTGGAGACGGTCTTGCCGGACAGCCCGGTCGCGCTGGCCACCGTCCGGTCCGACCACTGCGGCTGCTGGCTCATGATCCGGGCCGCGGCCGCCGCCCGGTCCGCCCGGGACAGCGGCAGGCCATGCGTGACGTTGGCCTTGACCGCCAGGAGGAACGCCGCGTTCTCGTCACAGTCGAGCAGCCTGGCCTCGATCGTGGTGCCGCCGTTCAGCAGCGCCGCCCGTACCCGGTGCACACCGTCGATGACCCGCCGGGTGGCTCGGTGGACCATGATCGGCGGGAGCACGTCACCGGCCTCGGCGAGCAGGCGGATGTGTTCCTGGTTCTCGCCATCCAGCCGCGGGGAGTCCGCGACGATGAGGGAGTCGATCCGGACCGTGCTGACCGGGTGTGAGTCGACCCAGGCCTTCGCCGGGGCCACGTCGTCCGGGTCGGCCGCTCCGGTCAGCGCCGGCCCCGCGCCTGCTTGCCTGATCGGTCTCAACGTCCATCACTCCCCGCGCGTGTCATCGGAATGTGTCGACCACGGCGTGCGCGCGGTCCGGGCCGAGGCATCCGGAGCCGGACCACACACGCCGGGACTGCCCGGGCGGCCCGGAGCGACCCCCGAGCGGTTCGCTCCGGGCGGCCCCCGGAACGGTGCCCCAGGGCAACGCCGGACCGGTGTCGCTACCGCGGCGGGCCGCAGCCGACCGCGCCGTGCGCCCGTCTAGCGGCTGTTCGCCGGCGCCCGCCGCGCCGCCTCGGCGAGGCCGGTGAAGAGGCCCCCCTCATCGCTCTCTTCGGCGTGCCACTGGACGGCGACGGCGAACGGGTGACCGGGGATCTCCACGGTCTCGACCGTCCCGTCGGCGGCCCACGCGGTCGCGGTGAGACCGGTACCGAGGCGGTCTATCGCCTGGTTGTGGTGGCAGGGCACCGTCGCGGTGCCGCCGCCGAGGGCCTCGGCGATGCGGCTGCCGGCCGCCAGCCGCACATCCTGCGACCCGTAGACCCCGGGACGACCCAGCCCGGGGGAGTGGCCGTTGTGGCCGGTGATCTCGGGCAGGTGCTGGTGCAGCGTGCCGTTGCGGAGCACGTTGAGTAGTTGCAGGCCCCGGCAGATGCCCAGGACGGGCAGGTCGGCGTCGAGGGCCGCGTCGAGCAGCGCCAGCTCGGCGGCGTCGCGCTTCCGGTCGATGCGGCCGGTCTTCGGGTGCACCTCCGCCGAGTAGAGCGCCGGATCCACGTCCGGACCGCCGGGCAGCACCAGGCCGTCGAGCCGTGCGATGGCCTGCTCGATGTCGGGCAGCGGCGGGAGGAGGACCGGTGTACACCCGGCTGTGGCGACCCAGTCCACGACCTTTTGCGGGCCGAGCGTCACCTGCACCTCGAAGTCCGCTATCCGTACTGGTCCGCTTTGCGCACTAATTCCGATAAGTGGTCGGCGGCAGCCGCCCGGCCGGCCTACGGGCCTATTTGCCATGGCTCCGACCGTAACACGGCACAATTGTCGGGACAGTTGTTCTGGCGCCGCCCGGCGGCCCCGCCGGGCCGCGTTCGACTGCGGAATAACCGCACTCGAACGCCGGCGGCGTAGTGCTTCTCCGGTCGCCGGAGGGTGTCTTGACGCCCGCTGGCGGGCGTCGCCAGACTGCACACCGAGTTCCGAGAGGAGCAGCCCGATGCCTGCTGTCGCGCCGCAGAAGCTGACCACCTTTCTCGCGTTCAAAGAGGACGCGGAAGAGGCCATGAACTTCTATCTGTCGCTGTTCGACGACTCCGCCGTGCTCAATGTCATAAGGGCCCGGGAGGGCGAGCCGGGATGGGCCGTAGGGACCTTGCAGCATGCCCTTTTCGCCCTGGCCGGCCAGCAGTTCATGTGCATTAACATTCCGCCGGCCGGTGCCCGTGGCTCGGATCACGCCCCGTGGTCGCAATACAGCTTCTCGCCGGCGATGGCAATCTACGTGCAGTGCGCGAGTGAGGGCGAGATCGACCGGCTCTTCGCCGCGCTGTCGGAGAAGGGCGAGGAGATCATGCCGATGGGCTCGTACGGGTTCAGCGCCCGATTCGGCTGGGTGACCGACCGCTTCGGCGTCTCCTGGCGGCTCAACCTGTCCGGGAACCCTGCCAGCCGGCAGTAGGAGGACAGCGGCGCGGATGCGGCTGACAGCGGAGTGTTCGAGGTTGTGAACAGTCCGGACCGGCCCGGCGCGGACGCCAACCCACCGTCCGTGGCCGGGCCGCCGGCCGGCTGCTGATCACGGACGCCGCCGGCGAGGTCACCCGGATCCGTTCGGACGGCCCGCGCACCGACGTCGCGGCCCCGCTGCCGGCGGACCCGGCGATCGCCGGTGCGGACCTGCACGACCCGGCCCGGTCGACGGCGCCGGAGACCGGCCTCGGCCTGTCGGGTGCCGACACGCCGGGTGCCGACACCAGCGGCCGGTTGTGGCGGCAGCGGGATCTGATCGCGGCGACCGCGGCGCCGCTGCCGCGGCCCGTCATTCCGGTCTCTGCCGGAACTGGCCGCCGACGCGATGGCAGGTTCGCCACCCCCGACGGCCGGGCTTGTCAATACGAGCCGCGACCGTCTCATGTTTACTGGTATCGATCCACAGCGGCACATTACCTCCGCGCGGACCCGTGGACACCAGCCTGGCGCAAGGGTCGGTGGCGCACGGGGGCAACAGGATCGCCCGAACGGCCCCCGACAACACCTTTACTTGCTGATGCCCCGCGATCTGCTAGATTTGCGTTCAGTGACCGTATCGCAATTGTCTGGCGTTGTTTGGGTGTTTGGATCCGGCGCTCCCCCGGTTATAGCGCTAACTCCAGCGATGCCCTAAAAGGCATCGCAGCTCTCCCATGCACGCCGGAAGCCGACGACTCCCCAGCCGGTGCGGTCGCAGGAGGGATTCGTGTGACGAAGCAGCCGGGTGCCCAACTGTCCACAACCGACTACGACCATCTCGCGGCGTCAATTCGTAGTGATCTTCATGCGGTGACAACCGTACGAGTCGACGATCTGGTGCTCGAGGGTTCGCCACGGCTCGATGGTGAGAACCCGGAGCATATTCGCCTGCTCGCCGACTCGGCCGGGGCGCTCCCACCGATCACGGTGCACAGACCGACGATGCGGGTCATCGACGGGGTGCACCGGGTGCGGGCCGCGGTGCTGACTGGAATGAGCGAGATCGAGGCCCGACTGCTCGACTGCGATGAGGACGAGGCCTTTCTGCTCGCGGTCAAGGCGAACATCACGCACGGACTGCCACTATCGCAATCAGACCGTGCGGCCGCTGCCGCCCGCATCATCGGTCAGCATTCGCATTGGTCGGACCGCGCGGTGGCGATGACCGCCGGCCTGTCGGACAAGACCGTGTCGCGGATCCGCAACCGTTTGACTTCGGAGACACCGCAGTCGAACGCCCGGCTCGGCCGGGACGGCCGGCTCCGGCCACTGGACAGCGGCGCGCGGCGGCAGCAGGCCGCGGCGATGATCAACGACAAGCCCGGGGCGGGGCTGCGGGAGGTGGCCCGGGCCACCGGGCTGTCGGCCGCGACCGTGCGCGATGTACGGCAGCGGATCGAGCGTGGCGAGAACCCGGTGCCGATGAAGTACCGGGCCCCCGAGGAGTGCGACGACGACGCCGCGGCGATCGCCGTCGGGCGCGTCGCGCAGCCGTCCACCAGCGGCCGGGTCACGCGCATCTATGTGCCCGTCGACGTGCACATGCTGCTGGAGAAGCTGCGGCGTGACCCGTCGGTGCGGTTCAGCGAGGCCGGCCGGCTCGCCCTGCGTTGGCTGCACCAGCACACCGTCGACGCCGCGGATCTGGAGAACCTCGAGCGGGGCCTGCCCGACCACTGGGCAGCGACCGTCGCCAGCCTGGCCCGCAGTTGCGCGATCGAATGGGTCCGGCTGGCCGAACACCTCGAGCGACGCACCACCTGAACCCGCCGGCCCGGCGCGCCACAGCGGCGCGCCCGGCCGGCGGGGGTGGCCCGTTCGGCGGCGGCCGCTATCCGGCCGGCCGCGGGGGGTTTCCGGTCGCCCAGACCAGCCGGAACGACAGCCGGCTCAGTCGCCAGCCAGCGGGAGTGCGGCGAGCGTCGCCGACGACGAACGTGCCGGTCGCGAACAGCGGCGGCCGGCCGTCATCCGCCGGCGGGTCGGCCGGCCGGTGTACGTGCGTCGAGATCAGGTTGGCGCGCAGCGCGGCCCGGGCGCCGTCCAGCTCGACCACGGCGGGCGAGTTGAGATGCTGCGTCGCGCTGAACATCGCCAGCGCCTGGCGGTGATAAGCGGCGAGGCCATCGATACCGGTGTGCTCGCTCATCGGGAACTCGACGCACGCGTCCTCGGTGAACAGACCGCGGGCCCATTCGTCGTCGAGCGTGCCGTCGTCGAGGGTGACCAGATAGCGGTTCAACAGGGCCGCGACTTCGGCCGGCTGGCTTGAAGGCATACGCCCAGCATGACTTGACCGCGGGCGCGCACAACACATCGCCGATCAATTGGCGGCGGCCTGGCAAATTTCGCCCGCTGGCCAATTTGGCGGACCCGGGCGAAGCTAGTCGCGGCAAGTATCGAGGTCCGGATGGCACGCGGGACGAGGAAAGCGGCGCCGGTCCGCCGACCGTCGGCCGGAGTAGGGGAGAATACGGATGGACGGCTTTGCCGCGGACGTCATCATTGTCGGCGCCGGCCCCACCGGACTTATGCTTGCCGCGGAACTGCGGCTGGCCGGGGTGGCGACCACGGTCGTCGAGCGCTTTACCGAGCCTATGCAGGAGTCGCGGGCGCTCGGTTTTTCGGCGCGCACCATCGAGGAGTTCGACCAACGGGGGCTGCTGCCGCGTTTCGGTGAACTGCAGACCATCCCGGTCGGCCACTTCGGTGGGTTGCCGCTCGACTATCGGGTTATACCCGGCGGCTCGTATGGTGCCCGCGGCGTGCCGCAGTCGACCACCGAGGCCATACTCGCTGACTGGGCCTGCGGCCTGGGCGCGACCCTGCACCGCGGCTATGAGGTGGTCGGTCTCCACGACGACGACGATGGCGTCGAGGTCGAGGTCGTCGCGCCGTACGCGGGCCGGAAGCGGCTCAGGGCGCGGTATGTGGTCGGCTGTGACGGGGCCCGCAGTACCGTGCGCAGGCTCGCCGGCATCGACTTCCCCGGCACCGAGCCCACGCTCGAGATGTGGCTCGCCGACGTGGCCGGCTGCCAGCTGCGGCCCCGCTTCTCCGGCGAGCGGGTCCCCGGCGGGATGGTCATGGTGCTGCCCCTCGGCCCGCACGCCAGCCGGGTCGTCGTGTACGAGCGGGCCGCCCCGCTGCGGCACAGCCAGGACCCGCCCACGTTCGGCCAGGTCGCCGACGCGTGGGAACGCCTCACCGGCGAGGACATCCACGGCGGGCGGCCGCTGTGGGTCAGCTGGTTCACCGACTCCAGCCGGCAGGCGTCGGCGTACCGGCGGGGACGGGTCTTCCTCGCCGGCGACGCCGCCCACGTCCACCTCCCGATCGGCGGGCAGGGCATGAGCGCGGGCGTGCAGGACGCGGTGAACCTCGGCTGGAAACTCGCCGCCGCCGTCCACGGCTACGCCCCGCCGGAGCTCCTGGACACCTACCACACCGAGCGGCACCCGGTCGGCGCCCGCGTCCTGGCCAACACCCTCGCCCAGCGGTTCCTCTACCTCGGCCCGGACCGGATCCAGCCGCTGCGCGACGTCGTCGCCGAGCTGATGGAGTACGAGGACGTGCGGCAGCACCTGGTTGGGATGGTCACCGGGCTGGATGTCCGCTACGACGTCGGTGCCGGCGACCACCCGCTGCTCGGGCGCCGGCTGCCGCAGCAGGAACTGGTCGGCGACGTCGGCCGGTCGGGCAAGTCGTCGACCTTCGAGCAGCTGCACGCGGCGCGCGGCCTCCTCCTCGACCTGGCCGACCAGCCGGCCGTGCGCGCGGCCGCGGCTGGCTGGGCCGACCGCGTGGACGTCGTCACCGCCGCCGCCCACGTGGTCGGCCCGGGCACGCCGCTCGACGGGGTCGCCGCCCTGCTGGTGCGGCCGGACGGCTACGTCGCGTGGGTCGGCCCCGGCGAACCGGCCGGCGCCGGGCTGCCTGAGCCGGCCGGCCTCGGGCCCGCGCTGGACCGCTGGTTCGGGTCGCCGGCGGCCGGCCGCTGAGGTCGCCGCCCCGGACAGCGCGACCTTCCACCTTGTTCCAACCCCGAGGTTCCCAACCCCGAGGTCCCACCCCGAGTTGGTCCCACCCCGAGCTCAACAGAAGCGAGGAGAGCATGCCCACCGTTTCCCCCGACAGCGGGTACCTGACCGTCATCAATCTGTTCACGGCCGACGCCGTGGAGAAGCAGGGCCGCCTGATCGAGGCGATGCGGGAGATCGTCGACGCCGCGGCCTATCCCGGCTGGATCTCCAGCACCGTCCACAGCGGGATGGACAAGCCGGGCACGGCGAACTTCATCCAGTGGCGCAGCGGTGAGGACCTGGAGGCGAGGTACGCCGGCGAGGAGTTCCAGCACCGCACACTGCCGCTGTTCACCGAGCTGACGACCTCCATCACGTTGCTGCAGACCCACGTGGAGTTCACCCAGCGGCACCCCGCGCTGGGCGGCCCGACCGTCATCTCGCCGGACCGGGACGACTACACGGTCATCGAGGTGTTCGGGGTGGCGCCGGAGGACCGGGGCGACCTCGTCGCCGCGCTCGGAACCGGGCAGGAGTGGCTGGCCGAGACGCCGGGTTACCGCTCCCACACGGTGCTGGCCGGCGACCGGGCACAGGGCTTCGACGGCCCGTTCGTGGTGGTCTACTCGCAATGGGCCGACAAGGCCAGCTACGACGCCTACCGCACGCTCCCCGAGGCCGAGCAGCCCGGCGACCGGCAGAAGATGCAGGCCCGGCTGGAATCGCTGGCCACCTCCCGCGACTGGAACTCCTACCGCGTGGTCCACACGCGGTCCGTGGGGGAGTAGCCGCGCGTCGCCGTCCCGGCGGTCCTGTACCGGGCGGCTGTTCAACTGCGGGACTTTCCGCAGTTGGCGGCCGGGCTGTCCGGCCGGGCCGGCGCGACGCCGGCCGGCCGGACAGCGACCACACCAAAGCGACCAGACCGAACGCCGACCACAGCGCGAGCACCAGGAGGAAACGCGTGTCGACCGTAGCCACCCCGGCGGAACCCGCCACTCGAGACCAGCCCAGCGCGGTTCCGCTGGTGCACCTGATCCTCGGCTCCATGACAACCCAGGCGATCTATGTCGCGGCCGAGCTCGGCATCGCCGACGTCCTCGCCGCCGGGCCGCGCACCGCCGCCGAGATAGCCCAGCAGGTCGGTGCCGACGCCGAGGCCGTCCACCGGCTGCTGCGCCTGCTGACCAGCTATTCGGTGTTCGCCGAGGAGAACGGCTCGTTCTCGCTGACGCCGATGAGCGACGCGCTGCGTTCGGACGCACCGGTGACGATGCGCAGCCTGGCCAGGCTGATGGGGCACCCCATCCACTGGGAGGACTGGGGGCAGCTGGCGGAGTCCGTCCGCACCGGCGAGCCCAGTCTGCCCAAGCTGCGCGGCATGGGCGCCTTTGAATACCTGGCGGCGAACCCCGAGTACGGCGCGGTGTTCGGGCAGGGCATGGGGAACCTCTCGGACCTGGAGACGGTCCCGCTGGCCGAGGCATACGACTACCGGCAGTTCGGCACGATCGTCGACGTGGGCGGCGGTGGCGGCAGTCTGCTGGCCGCCGTCCTCGCGCGGGCGCCGGGCAGCCGGGGCGTCCTGTTCGATGACCGCGCGGCCGATTTCGGCGCCGGCGAGCTGCTGGCCGGAGCCGGCGTCGCCGACCGCTGCACGATCGAGGGCGGAAGCCTGTTCGACCCCGTTCCGCGTGGCGGGGACGCCTACCTGCTCAAGCACATCGTGCACGACTGGCCGCAGCCGCAGGCGGTGGAGATACTCCGGAACGTCCGCGCGGCGATCAAACCCGGCGGCCGGTTGCTGCTCATGGAGTTCGTCGTCCCGGACGACAACGTCCAACACATCAGCAAGCAGGTCGACCTCTGGCTGATGCTGCTGGTCGGCGGCAAGGAGCGCACCGCCGCGCAGTATTCCGAATTGCTCGCGGCCGCGGGGTTCCGGCTCGAGCGGGTGGTGCGGACCGTGTCACCGGTTTCGATCGTCGAAGCGCGCCCGGTGTAGCGACCGCCGACCTGGCAGCAGCGCGGGAACAGCGGTCAGCGCACGTTCGGTGTCTGGAGTGGAAATGGGAACTGAGGCAATAGTCGTCGGTGCCGGGCCGGTCGGTCTGATGTTGGCCGGCGAACTCCGGCTGGGTGGTGTGGACGTCGTCGTCTACGAGCGGCGCGCCGTGCCGAGTGGCGAGTCGCGCGGTCTGGGCTTCACCGCGCGAGCGACCGAGGCGTTCGTCCAGCGCGGCCTGCTGGCGCGGTTCGGCGGGGTCGAGGTGAGCCGGCAGGGGCACTTCGGTGGGATCCCGATGGATTTCGGGGTCTTCCCCGGGGCGCATTTCGGCGTACGCGGCGTGCCGCAGTACCGCATCGAACAGATGCTCGCCGAGTGGGCCGTCGAGCTCGGCGCGAAGATCCTGCGGAACCACACGGTCGTCGGCCTGCAGCCCACGGGCGACGGCGTCGTCGCGGTCGTCGAGGGGCCGACCGGCCGGCGCGAGCACGCGGCCGACTACCTCGTCGGCTGCGACGGCGGCCGCAGCACGGTCCGGCAGCTGGGCGGCTTCGACTTCCCCGGCACCGACGCGACCCGCGAGATGTACCTGGCCGACGTCGTGGGCCGCGGTATCCGCCCGCGGTTCATCGGTGAGCGGGTGCCGGGCGGCATGGTGATGTCGGCCCCGCTGGAGGCCGACGTGGACCGCATCATCGTCTGCGAGACCGGCACGGCTCCGTCCGGCGACGGCTCGAGCCTGACGTTCGCCGAGGTCGCCGACGGCTGGCAGCGGCTGACCGGCGAGTCACTGCACGGCGCGGAGGCGCGCTGGGTCAGCGCCTTCACCGACGCGACCCGCCAGGTCAGCGAGTACCGCCGGGGCCGGGTGCTGCTCGCCGGGGACGCCGCCCACATCCACCTGCCGGCCGGCGGCCAGGGGCTGAGCCTCGGCGTCCAGGACGCGGTGAACCTCGGCTGGAAGCTGGCCGCGACGATGCGGGGCTGGGCGCCCGACAGCCTGCTCGACACCTACCACGACGAACGGCACCCGGTCGGCGCGCGGGTGCTGCGCAACACGCTCGCGCAGGGAACCCTCTACCTCAGCGGGTCGGAGATCGAGCCGCTGCGGTCGGTCATGCGCGAGATCGTCGCGATCCCGGACGTGGCGCGCCACCTCTCCGGGATGGTCAGCGGCCTGGACATCCGGTACGACGTCGGCGCCCCGGGGCACCCGCTCGTCGGGGCCCGGATGCCCGACTACCACCTCGAGCTCCCCGGCGGTCGCCGCACCCGGGTGTCCGAGCTGCTGCACCGGGCGCGGGGCGTGCTGATCAGCACCGACGCCGCCGCGGGGCGGCTGGCCGCCGGTTGGACGGCCCGGGTCGACCAGGTCGCCGGGCGCTGGATCCCGCCGGACCCGGCCGGCCCGCCGGACCCGACCAGCCCGGAAACCCAGGCGGACGCGGCGGCGGCGCTGACCGGGATGGCCGAGACGGACGCGGTGCTGATCCGGCCGGACGGCTACGTGGCGTGGGCCGCGCCGGGCGGCGGCGACCTGCGCGCGGCGCTGCGGCGGTGGTTCGGCTCGGAGCAGCCGGCATCGGGGACGCCCACCGTCAAGACCGTGAGTTCCGCCGCCTAGGAGTCGCCTGCCGCCGGGCCGCCGGGCCGCCCGCCCGGCGGCCGGGCGGCTGGCGGCGGCCGCACCGTCACGTCGTTCGCGCGAGGGAGGGCCTGTGTACAGCACGCTGATCGTCGCCCGGATGGCGCCGCACGACGACGCCGGGGTCGCCGGGCTGTTCGGGGAGTTCGACCGCACCGAAATGCCCCATCTCATGGGGACCCGGCGCCGCCAGTTGTTCCACTTTCGCGGCCTGTACTTCCACCTCCAGGATTTCGACGATGAGCACGGCGGCCACGCGATAGAAGAGGCCCGCGGCCATCCGCGATTCGTCCAGATCAGCAAGGACCTCGAACAGTTCATCGCGGCGTACGATCCGAAAACATGGCGGTCGCCCAAGGACGCGATGGCGACGCCGTTCTACCACTGGACCGCGAAATAACCGGCCGGGCACGGTCCGGGCCGGCTGCGCAAGGCGGCCAGGAGTGAGGGGGAAAAGCATGTCGCGGCGAGTCGCGATTGTCGGCGTCGGCACTGTCGCGCCGGGTGGGACGGGCACGAAGGAGTTCTGGAGTCTGCTCAGCGAGGGGCGCACGGCCACCCGCACGATAACGTTCTTCGACCCGGCGCCTTTCCGGTCGCGAGTTGCCGCGGAAATCGATTTCGACCCGGCCGCGAACGGGTTGACGCAACAGGAGATCCGGCGTATGGACCGGGCCGTGCAACTCGCCGTCGTCGCATTGCGCGAGGCGGTCGCGGACAGCGGGCTGACCTTTGTCGAGGGCGACCCGACGCGGTTGGGCGTCACGATAGGCACCGCCGTCGGAGCCACCATGGGCCTGGAGGAGGAATACCGGGTCGTCAGCGACGACGGCCGGCTCTACCTGGTCGACCACAACTACCGGGTGCCGCACCTGTACGGCTACCTGGTGCCGAGCTCGTTCGCCGCCGAGGTCGCCTGGGCGTGCGGTGCGCAGGGGCCGGTCGCCGTGGTCTCCACCGGCTGCACCTCGGGCCTGGACGCCGTCGGCCACGCCTGCGAGCTGATCCGGGAGGGCTCGGCCGATGTCATGATCGCCGGGGCCACCGACGCGCCGATCTCGCCGATCACGATGGCCTGCTTCGACGCGATCAAGGCGACCACACCCCGCAACGACGCGCCGGAGCACGCGTCCCGGCCGTTCGACGGCACCCGGAACGGGTTCGTGCTCGGCGAAGGCGCGGCGATCTTCGTGCTCGAGGACATGGACCGGGCGCGCCAGCGCGGTGCCACCATCTACGCCGAGATCGCCGGCTTCGCCTCCCGCTGCAACGGCTTCCACATGACCGGGCTGCGCCCGGACGGCGCGGAGATGGCGGCGGCGATCACGGTCGCCCTCGACGAGGCCCGGCTGAACCCCGACGACGTCGACTACATCAACGCGCACGGGTCCGGCACCCTGCAGAACGACCGGCACGAGACCGCCGCCTTCAAGCTGAGCCTGGGCGAGCACGCGTACCGCACCCCGGTGAGCTCGATCAAGTCGATGATCGGCCACTCCCTGGGCGCGATCGGCTCGCTGGAGATCGCCGCGTCCGTCCTCGCGATGCGGCACAACGTCGTGCCGCCGACGGCCAACCTGACCACGCCCGACCCGGAGTGCGACCTGGACTACGTGCCGCTGGTCGCCCGCGAGTGGCGGACCGACACGGTGCTGAGCGTGGGCAGCGGCTTCGGCGGTTTCCAGAGCGCCATCGTGCTGCGCCGGGCGAGCTGAGCGGTGATGCCTGCGTCGCCGGTGGTAACCGGCATAGGGGTTATCGCGCCGAACGGGCTCGGTACGGACCGATACTGGGAGGCGACGTGCGCCGGCACGTCCGCGATCGGCGCGGTCCGCCGGTTCGACGCGTCGTCCTACCCGAGCCGGCTGGCCGGCGAGATCGCGGAGTTCGACGCCGCCGAACACCTGCCGAGCCGCCTCCTGCCGCAGACCGACCACATGACCCGGCTGGCCCTGGTGGCCGCCGACTGGGCCCTGGCCGACGCCGGCGCCGGCCGCGGCACGCACTCGGCACTGGACATGGGCGTCGTCACGGCGGCCTCGGCCGGCGGCTTCGAGTTCGGCCAGCGGGAGCTGGAGAAGCTGTGGAGCAGGGGCAGCGAGTACGTCAGCGCCTACCAGTCCTTCGCCTGGTTCTACGCGGTCAACACCGGGCAGATATCGATCCGGCACGGCCTGAAGGGGCCCAGCGGCGTGCTGGTCACCGACCAGGCCGGCGGCCTGGACGCGATCGCGCAGGCCCGCCGGCAGCTGCGGCGCGGCAGCAAGCTGGTCGTCTGCGGCGGGGTGGACGGGTCGATCTGCCCCTGGGGCTGGGTCGGCCAGCTGTCCAGTGGCCGGCTGAGCACCGGCGCCGACCCGGCGGCGGCGTACCTGCCGTTCGACCGGCAGGCGGCCGGGCACGTGCCGGCCGAGGGCGGGGCCATCCTGGTCCTGGAGGACGCCGAGGCCGCCCGGGCCCGCGGCGCGCCGCAGGTGTACGGCGAGGTCGCCGGCTACGCCGCGACGTTCGACGGCAGGCCGGACGGCGACGGCGACGGCGACGCCGGCCCGGGCAGCGCGGCCGGCGACGGGGCGGGCCTGCGCCGCGCGCTGGAGAACGCGCTGGCGGACGCGGCGCTCGGGGCCGGCGACATCGACGCGGTGTTCTGCGACGGCGCGGCGACGCCGGACCTGGACCGGGCGGAGGCCGGGGCGATCGCGGCCGTCTTCGGCGCTCGCGGCGTGCCGGTCACGGCCCCGAAGACGATGACCGGCCGGATGTACGCCGGCGCAGGCGCGGTGGACGTGGCGACCGCGCTGCTGGCGATCCGCGACGGCCTCATCCCGCCGACGGTCAACGTACGGCCGGCGCCGGAGTACCCGATCGATCTGGTGGTCGGGGCGCCGCTGCGCGGGCCGGTGCGGGCCGCCGCCGTCGTCGCGCGTGGTCACGGTGGATTCAACTCCGTCGTGATCGTCCGGGCGGCCGGCCGCGGTGGGAAAACAGCCGCGGATGACATAGCGACGTGACGGAGAACCACGGGAGACATGGGATGTCGGACGTCATTTTTGCCCTGCACGACCTGCGTCGGATCCTGCTGGAATGCGCCGGCGCCGACGAGGGTGTGGATCTCGACGGCGAGATTCTCGACACCGAATTCGAGGAGCTCGGATACGACTCACTGGCACTGATGGAGACGGCGGCTAGGATCACTCGCGAATACGGGATACCGATCGAGGACGAGGCGCTCACCGCGGCGACCACACCGCGCCGCCTGCTCGATCTTCTCAATACCGATTGAGCCTGCCGACCGCAGCCTGGCCAAGGAGGCCATCGCGTTGACCACTTCGCCAGTTGGCGTCACCACCGTCGACACCACATGGGTCGTATGTTCCGGCTGCCGCACGATGCTGTACGGCAAGCGGTTACAACGAAATCTGAAAGTCTGCCCGGACTGCGGCCACCACCACCTGATGTCCGCGCCCGAGCGGATCGACCAGCTATTCGATCCGGGCACCGTCGAACTGCTCGACTTCCCGGTGCACACCGAGGACGTGCTCGGGTTCATCGACACGAAGCCGTATGTCGAGCGGCTCGAGCTGGCCCGCCGGAAGACCGGCCTCGCCGAGGGCGTGCTCGTGGTGAACGGGCGCATCGGCGGGCACCCGGTGATCGCCGCGGTCATGGACTTCGCGTTCCTCGGGGGCAGCCTCGGAGCGGCCGCCGGCGAGCTGATCACCCGGGCCGCCGAGGAAGCACTGCAGCGGCGCCTCCCACTGCTGGTCGTGACCGCCTCGGGCGGCGCACGCATGCAGGAGGGGCCGATCGCGCTGATGCAGATGGCGAAGACCAGCCAGGCTCTGACCGCCCTGGACGAAGCGGGGCTGATGACGATCGCGCTGATCACGGACCCGACGTACGGCGGCGTCGCGGCGTCCTTCGGGACCCAGTGCGACGTGATCATCGCCGAGCCGGCGGCGCGGTTGGGCTTCGCCGGCCGGCGCGTCATCGAGCAGACCATCGGCGACGACCTCCCGCCCCGGTTCCAGACCGCGGAGTTCCTGCACGAGCGCGGGCTCATCGATGTGATCAGCCCACGGCGGGGGCTGCGCGGCGTGCTGCACCGGCTGCTCGCGGCCGCCACGCTGCCGCCGGCCCGTCCCGCCGCTCCGGCTGTCGCTCCCGGCGCCCCGGACCTGCCGCCGCTGTTCACCCGCGATATCGGCCTCCTCGCGGAGATCGACCCGTGGCAGGCGGTGCAGCAGGCCCGGGACCTCGACCGGCCCACCACCCTCGACTACATCACCCGCGGGTTCCGGGACTTCGTCGAGCTGCAGGGCGACCGGGTCGGCGGCGAGTGCCGGGCGATCATCGGCGGCGTCGCGACGCTTGACGGGCGGCCGGTCGTCGTGATCGGGCACCAGCGCGGGCGCACCGCGAGCGAACTGGCGATCCGCAACTACGGCATGCCCAACCCGGCCGGTTACCGGAAGGCGGCCCGGCTGATGCGGCTCGCCGGAAAGCTCGGCATCCCCATCGTCACGTTCGTCGACACCCCGGGGGCCTATCCGGGGGTCGAAGCCGAGGAACGCGGGCAGGCGGGGGCGATCGCGCACTGCATCAGCCTGATGACGAGCCTGCCGGTGCCGGTGGTGACCGTCATCATCGGCGAGGGCGGCAGCGGCGGTGCGCTCGCGTTGGCCGTCGCCAACGAGGTCTACATCAACGAGCGGGGCGTGTATTCGGTCATCAGCCCGGAGGGCTGCGCCTCGATCCTGTGGAACGACCCGTCGATGGCGGCGACCGCGGCCGGAAAGCTGAAGCTGGACGCGCGCAACCTGCTGCGGATGCGGGTCGTGGACGGCGTCATCAGCGAGCCCGCCGGCGGCAGCCAGGCCGACTACGCGGAGGCGGCGCGCCGCGTCGCGGCCGTCCTCGTCTCCAGCCTGACCAGGCTCGCGGCGACCCGGCCCGAGCACCTGGTGCTGGCGCGGCGGGCGCGCTTCCGGTCGTGCGGTTCGGAACTGCACCACGCACCGGCGGCGGCAGCGTCATGACCACCCGGCTCCCCACGCCGGGCCGGCCACCCGAGCCCGCCCGACCCCCACAGCCGCCGTCCCTGACGGACTCGTCGGCCGCGCCGGAGCCGGTCGACGGCGCCGGCGGGCCGCCCGCCGACCTCGACCAGGTACGCAGGCAGGCCGTCGGCCTGCTCGCCGACCTCGAACGGCCGCCGCGCACCCTGCGGATCCGGGCCGGCGCGATCACCGTCGACATCACCTGGCCGGACGGCTCCGGCGGCCCCGGCGACGGTTCCGGCGGCGCGGCCGAACCGGCCGGCACCGGGGCGGACGGCGTCGAGGCGGCCGCCGACGGTTCCGCGGTTGACCACCTGACGTCGCCCGCGGTCGGCGTCTTCTATCACGCGCGGGAGCCGGGCGCGGAGCCGTTCGTCTCGGTCGGCGAGACCATCCGGACGGGTCAGCAGGTCGGGATCATCGAGGCGATGAAGCTGATGATCCCGGTCGAGGCCGACCGGGGTGGGCGGGTCACCGCGGTGCTCAAGGCCAACGGCCAGCCCGTCGAGTACGGCGAACCGCTGTTCGCGCTGGACGCCCCACCGGCGGGTGACTGATGTTCGACAAGGTGCTGATCGCGAACCGGGGCGAGATCGCGCTGCGGGTGGCCCGGGCGTGCCGCGAGCTGGGCGTGCGGACGGTGGCGGTCTACTCCACCGAGGATCGCGACTCGGCGGTCGTGTCGTACGCGGACGAGGCGGTGCACATCGGCCCGGCGCCGGCCAGGCGCAGCTACCTCAACATCGCGGCGGTGGTCGAGGCGGCGAAGCAGACCGGCGCGGTCGCGGTCCACCCCGGCTACGGCTTCCTGTCCGAGGACCCGGACTTCGCCGAGGTGTGCGGGCAGAACGGGCTGGTCTTCATCGGACCGCCGCCCGAGGTGATCGCCCAGTTCGGCGACAAGTCCGCGACCCGCCGGCTGATGGCCGCGACGGGCCTGCCGACGCTGCCCGGCAGCGCCGACCCGCTGCAGTCCGCGGACGAGGCGCTGGCCGTCGTCGAGCGGACCGGCCTCCCGGTGATCATCAAGGCGGTCGCCGGCGGCGGCGGCCGCGGCATGAAGGTCGTGCTCGACCAGGCCGAGCTGCTCCCCGCCTACCACCTCGTGGTGAGCGAGGCGCAGGCCCTCTTCGGCGACGGCCGGCTCTACCTGGAGCGCTACCTGCCTGCCGCGCGGCACATCGAGGTGCAGATAGCCCGCGACACGTACGGCAACGCCATCCACCTCGGCGCGCGCGACTGCTCGGTGCAGCGTCGCCACCAGAAGCTGATCGAGGAGAGCCCGCCGCCGCTGCTGCCGGACCATCTGGTGGCCCAGATGGGCGAGTGCGCGGTCACCGGTGCCAAGGCCGTGGGGTACGAGGGGGTCGGGACGTTCGAGTTCCTGCTCGACGCCGACGCGAACTTCTACCTGATCGAGGTGAACTGCCGGATCCAGGTGGAGCACCCGGTGACCGAGCTGGTCACCGGCGTCGACCTCGTCCGCGAGCAGCTCACGATCGCGGCCGGCGACCGGCTGAGCCTGGAGCAGGCCGAGGTGTCCTGCCGCGGGGTGGCGCTGGAGTGCCGGATCAACGTCGAGGATCCGGACCGCTCCTTCACCCCGACACCGGGCCGGATCGAGGAGTTCGTGCTGCCGGCCGGGCCGTTCGTCCGCGTCGACACCCACGGCTACCCCGGCTACCGGATGCCGGCGAGCTACGACTCGCTGCTCGCCAAGCTGATCGTCTGGGCGCCGACGCGGGATCAGGCGATCGCCCGCATGCGCCGCGCGCTCGATGAGTTCCACGCCAGCGGGCCGGGCGTGCGCACCACAGCGGGGTTCCTGCGCCGCGTGCTGGCGGCCGAGGAGTTCCGGGCCGGCACGCACGACACCGGCCTGGTCGACCGCGTGGTGAGCGCCGCGGAACCGCAGTAGCGGCGGGCCGACCGGCGCCGCGCGGGCCCGGCTCGCGACCACAGGAGGAGACCACATGACCGCCACAGCCAGCAGGACCGCGATCGTCACCGGTGCGACCAGCGGCATCGGCCTCGCCGTCGCCGAACGGCTCGCCCAGGACCGGATGCGCGTCTACATCTGCGCCCGCGACGGGGACAACGTGGCGCTGACCGTCAAACGGCTGCGCCAGCTGGACTACGACGTCGACGGCACCGCCTGCGACATCCGGTCGCCGGACGAGATCAGGGCGTTCGTGGCCGCGGCCACCGAACGCTTCGGCCCGGTGGACGTCCTGGTGAACAACGCCGGGCGCAGCGGCGGCGGGGCTACCGCCGAGCTAGCCGACGAGCTCTGGCTCGACGTCATCGACACGAACCTCAACGGCACCTTCTTCATGACCCGGGAGGTGCTCTCCGCCGGCGGCATGCTGTCGCGGGGCTGGGGTCGGATCGTCAACGTCGCCTCCACCGCCGGCAAGCAGGGGGTCGTCCTCGGCGCCCCGTACTCCGCCTCCAAGCACGGCGTCGTCGGGCTCACGAAGGCGCTCGGCAACGAACTGGCCAAGACCGGGATCACGGTCAACGCGGTGTGTCCCGGCTACGTGGAGACGCCGATGGCCGCGCGGGTCCGCAGCGGTTACGCGGCCGCCTGGAACACCACCGAGGAGGACATCCTGGAGCGGTTCTCGGCGAAGATCCCGCTGGGCCGCTACGCGACCCCGGAAGAGGTCGCGGGAATGGTCGGATACCTGGTCTCCGACGCCGCGGGCGCGGTCGTCGCGCAGGCCCTCAACGTCTGCGGCGGGCTCGGCAACTTCTGACCGGCACCGGCCGACACATCGGGCAAGGAGAACAACTATGCCTCCCAGCGCTATCCGCAATGTGGCGCATGAGATCACCGTCGACGCGCCGGCCGCGCGGGTCTACCAGCTGATCGCGGACGTCAGCGACTGGCCGCGCGTGTTCGGTCCCACCGTGCATGTCGAGTACGTCGAGAAGGCCGACGCGGCCGAGCGGATCCGCATCTGGGCCACCGCGAACGGGACAGCGAAGTCCTGGGTCTCCCGGCGGGAGCACGACCCGGCCGCTCTGCGGATCGGGTTCCGCCAGGAGAAGTCGCAGGCCCCGGTCGGCGGCATGGGCGGCGTCTGGATGGTCCAGGCCCTGTCCGACCGCGCCTGCCGGGTCCGGCTGCTGCACGACTACTTCGCCGCCACCGACGAGCCGGCCGACCTGGAGTGGATCGACAAGGCGGTGGACCGCAACAGCGGCGCGGAGCTGGCCGCGCTGAAGTCGGCCGCGGAGGCGACCGGCCCCGACGAGCTGCTCAGCTTCGCGGACACCGTCGAGGTCGACGGCAGCGCCGAGGACGTCTACGACTTCCTGAACGAGGCGCAGCTGTGGAAGGAACGGCTCCCGCACGTGAGCCGGGTGCTGCTCGACGAGGAGACGCCCGGGCTGCAGGTCCTGGAGATGGACACCCAGACGAAGGACGGCTCGGTACACACGACGCGGTCGGTGCGGGTCTGCCAGCCGCACCGGCGGATCGTCTACAAGCAGGTCGTCCTGCCCGCGCTGATGTCCCTGCACACCGGCTACTGGCTGATCGAGGAGCGCGCCGGGCAGCCGGTGGCGGTCACCTCGCAGCACACCGTGCGGATCGCCACCTCGCGCATCGCGGACGTCCTCGGCGCCGACGCGGACCCGCCGGCCGCGCGGACGTTCGTCCGGACCGCGCTGAGCGGCAACAGCATGGCGACCCTCCGCCAGGCGAAGGCCTACGCCGAACGCGCCCGGGCCACCCGGACCGCGCGGGCCGGCGCGTGACCCGGCAGTGAGCGAGCTGGGGGATCTCGCCGCCGACGTGGTCGTGGTCGGCGCCGGGCCGGTCGGTCTGCTGCTGGCGTGTGAGCTGCGCCGGGCCGCGGTGCGGGTTGTCGTCGTGGAGCGGCTGGCCGTTCCGATGACGGAGTCACGGGCCAGCCAGCTCAGCACGCTGACCGCGGAGCTGCTGCGGGAACGCGGGTTCGACGCGCTGCTCGACGAGGCGGCCCGCGAGCCACAGGCGCACTTCGCCGGGCTGCGGGTGGACCTGTCCGGGTTGCCGAGCGCGTACGCCGGCAACTGGAAGGTGCCGCAGTACCGCACCGAGGCCGCCTTCCAGTCGCGGGCGGAGCGGCTCGGCGCGGAGCTGCTGCGGTGCCACCAGCTGACCGCGCTCAGCGAGCAGCAGGACCACGTCGTCTGCCTGGTCGAGTCGCCGGCCGGGGCGCGGCGCATCCGGGCCCGGTGGGTGGTCGGCTGCGACGGCGCGGCGAGTACGGTCCGCGGGTTGGGCGGGTTCACCGTCGCGCGGGCCGCGCCGACGCGGGAGATGCTGCGGGCCGACGTGACCGGCCTGGAGATCCGCGACCGCCGGTTCGAGCGGCTCGACCGGGGGCTGGCGGTGGCGGTGACCCGCGACGGGGTCAGCCGCGTGATGGTGTACGAGGCCGGCAGCCCCGTGGTCACCCGGCCGGGCCCGCCGCGGTTCGCCGAGATCGCCCGGCAGTGGTACGCCGTGACCGGCGAGGACATCTCGGCCGGCCACGCGATCTGGGTGGACGCGTTCGACAACTCCCGGGGGCTCGCCACCCGCTACCGGACGGGGCGGGTGCTGCTGGCCGGCGACGCCGCGCACTGGCACATGCCGATCGGCGGCCAGGCGCTGAACGTCGGCCTGCAGGACGCGGTCAACCTGGGCTGGAAGCTCGCGGCGCAGGTGCACGGGTGGGCCCCGCCGGGCCTGCTGGACAGCTACCACTCCGAACGGCACGCGGTCGCGGCCGACGTCCTCGACTCGGTGACCGCGCAGGAGACCCTGCTGCTCGGTGGCGCCGAGGTGGACCCGCTGCGGGCCGTGCTGGCCGAGTTGCTCCAGCTGGCCCCCGTCGGCGACCGGCTGGCCCGGGCCGCGGCCGGGTTCGACGTCCGGTACGGCACGGACGACCACCCGCTGGTGGGCCGGCGCCTGCCGCGGACCGCGGTCCAGGCCCGGTCCGGCCGCCCGGCGGGGGAGCTGGCGGCCGACATGGCAGGGGTCCTGCTTCGGCCGCCCGATCCCGCGTCCGCCGACCGGCCCGTCCCGGCCGCGCCGGCCGGCCAACCCGTTCCGGTTGGGCCGACCGACCGGCCCGGTGCGGCCGCGTCCGCCGACCGGCCCGTACCGGCCGCGCCGGCCGCGAACGCCACGGTGACGGGGCCGGCCGCCGGATGCCGGCTGCGGGTGGTGCACGCCCCGCCGGGGCCGGCCGGCGCGGATCCGGGCGCCGACTCGATCCTGCTCCGGCCGGACGGGTACGTGGCCTGGGCCGGCGCCGACGAGGAGGGCCTGGACTCGGCGCTCGCGCGGTGGTTCGGCATGCGCCTCCGCGGGCCGGCGTGAGCCGGCGGCACCCGCCGGCGGGCGCGGCCGCGCGGGCGGCACCCGCCGGCGGAGCCGCACCGGCGGAGCCGCCCCGGCGGGCCTACCCGCCGAGCACCCAGGCGGATTCATGCCGGGCGAACCCGAGCTTCGGGTAGTACCCGGCTGCCGCCGGCGCCGCCAGCAACACGATTTTCGCGCCCGGCGCCGCCTGCCGGGTGGCATCGATCAGCGCGCGGCCGATTCCACTCCGCTGGTGCTCGGCGGCGACGGCGACATCGGCAAGGTAGGTCACGTACGAAAAGTCGGAGATGCTTCTCGAAACGCCGACCAGGGTGCCGCCGATTCGGCAGACCACGACCAGGTTGGCGTTTCGCAGCATCGCTTCGAACCGGGGGACATCAGCCACCGGCCGGCGGGCGCCGAGGCCCGATGAATTGTAGACGGCGAGGATCTCTTGAATATCGATATCAGCGCCGTGGACGCGCTCGACCTGCCATTCCACCACTCGTTCTCCGATCGATTCCGCGGGATGGTTTCTGTATTGTAGGCGCGCGCCCGGCGACCGCGCCGGGCCGGTGAAACAGACCCTTTGTGACCCGCGTCGGCGGTGGACGCCGGAAAGCCGCCACGGCCCGCGAACGACTTCGACCAGCAAGAGGAGACTGCCTTGGTCTGCGTCGGCATTCGTGCGACGAAGGAATTCCTCAGCCAGCGGGAAGTGTCGGTCGTCGACCATGTGCAGTCGGTCCTGACCGCCGTACGCGAGGTCGACCCCGGGCTCGGGGCGTTCCTCGCCGTCGCCGGCGACGAGGCCGTGCGGGCGGCCGAGGTCGCCGACGCCCGCATCCGCACGCTCGGCCCGCGGGCCTGGCACGAGCAGCCGCTGCTGGGGGTCACGGTGTCGGTGAAGGACCTCATCCAGACGCGGGACCTGCCCACCACGAGGGGCTCGCTGGTGCCCAACGGCCGCCCCCGGGTGGACGCGCCGGCCGTGGCCCGGCTGCGCGCGGCCGGCGCGATCGTCGTCGGCAAGACGACCACCTCGGAGTACGGGTGGAGCGCGAGCACCGTGAGCCCGGTCGCCGGCCCGACCCGCAACCCGTGGGCGCGTGACCGGTCCGCCGGCGGCTCCAGCGGCGGCGCCGCCGCGGCGGTGTCCGCCGGGCTCTGCTCGGCCGCGCTGGGCACCGACGGCGCCGGCTCGATCCGGATCCCGGCGGCGTTCTGCGGCGTCGTCGGCTACAAGCCGTCGTTCGGCCGGATCCCCTACGTGCCGCCGTGCGCCGACCGGCTCGCCCACCTCGGCCCGCTCACGACCAGCGTCGAGGACGCCATCGAGGTCGCCGGCGTGCTCGCCCACCCGCACCCGGGCGACCCGGACTCCGGCCCCGGGTCGCCGCCGGGCCGGTCGCACCCGCCGGCCGCGCCGAGGCCGCTGCGGATCGGCTGGCTGGAGTTCCCCGGAACCGACGCCGAGGTGCGGCGGGTCAGCGAGCGGGCCTGGTCGGTGTTCGCCGACCGGGGGCACCGGCTCGAGTGCACCGAGGTCCCGTTCCCCGACCCCTACCAGCACCTCGTCGACCTGATCGCGGCCGCCGAGGCGGCCGGCACGGACCCCCGCGACGAGGACCGGTGCGACCCGGGGCGGCTCGCTGTCGTCCGGTACGGGCGGACGGTGAGCGGTGCCGCGGTGCTGCGCGCGGAGGAGGTCCGGCTGGCGCTGCGGGCGACGCTGCGGTCCGTGATGGACCGCTACGACCTGCTCGCGATGGCCACCGTGCCGATCGAGCCGTTCAGCGCCGACGCGATCGGGCCGCCGTGGGCGACCGAGCCGAGCGACCTGCGCTGGCTGGCCTGGTCGCCCGCCTCGTACCCGTTCAACCTGACCGGCCAGCCGGCCCTGTCCGTCCCGGTCGGGTTCACCTCGTCCGGCCTGCCGGTGGGGCTCCAGCTGGTCGGCCCGGTCGGCGGTGACGACGTGGTCCTGTCCGTCGGCCGTCTCGTCGAGGCGGACCTCGGGCCGATGCCGGCCGTGCCGAGCCTGCTGACCGGAAGGAGGCCGTGACGATGTACTCCCGACCGTGGTCGTGCCAGTCCCGCGGCAGTGTGGGGCGTCCGGCGTTCGTCGCCGAGTTCGGCCTCTGGGATGAGCAGCAGGTCGCCGCCGCCGACCTGGTCGAGGCGCACCTCGGCGAGGTCGACCTGGTCCGCCTCGTCTTCTGCGATCCACACGGGCTGGCCCGGTCCAAGACGCTGACCAGGGAGACGTTCCGCAGCGTGCTGCGCAACGGCATGGACTTCAGCCCCGGCCCGTTCCTCTTCGACACCGGCCACGCCGTCGCGGTGGACTTCCTGCGCGACCCCGGCCTGGGCGTCGGCGAGATCGTCGGTGCCGGCGACTTCGTCGTCGTCCCGGACCCCCGTACGTTCCAGCTGCTCCCGGACCGCGAGCCGCGGACCGCGTGGGTGGTCGGGGACGAGTTCCTGCGCGCCGGATCGCCGCACCCGTTCGGCAGCCGGAACGTGCTGCGCCGGGTGTGCGCCGGGTACGCGGCCCGGGGGCTGGCCCCGGTCGTGGGCCTGGAGATCGAGTGGTACCTGACCCGCCGCCTCGGCGGGCCGCCGGGGAACGCCGGGAACGGTTTCGGCCGGCAGGGCACGGCGCCGGCGGTCGAGGCGATGAACGCCGGCTACCAGTTCAACCTCGACAGCTACTACGACTCGGTCGCGACGGTGGCCAACCCGCTGTCGATGCTGCTGCTCGAGCTCGGCCTGCCGCTGCGGACGATGGAGCACGAGTCCGGCCCGGGCCAGATCGAGACCACGTTCGACCCGCTGCTCGCCCTGGACGCCGCGGACGCGATGCTGCTGTTCCGGACGCTGGTGAAGCAGTTCTGCGCGCGCCGCGGGTACCACGCCTCGTTCATGGCGCTGCCGCGGTTGGACAGCTTCGACCCGAGCGGGTGGCACCTGCACCAGTCGGTGACCGACACCAAGACCGGGCGCAACCTGTTCGCGGCCGACGGCGGCGCGGACGGCCTCTCCCTGGACGGGGACGCCTACCTGGCCGGGCTGCTGGCCCGGGCCCGGGACTTCTGCCTGCTCTCGGTGCCGACCGTCAACGGCTACCGCCGGCTCGACCCGCGCTTCACGCTGTCCCCGACGCGCATCGGCTGGAGCTACGAGGACCGCAGCACGATGGTCCGGGTGCTCGGCGACGGCGGGACGGCGCACCTGGAGAACCGGGTCGGCGAGCCGTGCGCCAACCCGTACTTCGCCATCGCCGCACAGCTGTCCGCCGGGCTCGGCGGGCTCGACGCGCGCGAGCCGGCCGGTCCCGCGACCGGCCCGGCGGCGCCCGGCGGTGCCGATGGTCAGGGTGCTGACGGCGGTACCGCCGAGGTGCTGCCGCAGTCGCTCCGCGAGGCCGTCGAGGCGTTCGGCGGCAGCCACGTCGAGGCGCTGCTCGGCCGGCCACTCGCGGCCTGCCTGGCCATGCTCAAGCGCAGCGAGGTCGCGCGTTTCGAAGCGTGGTGTGCCGACGCGCGGCCCACCGCGGGCGAGGTGAGCGAATGGGAGCACCGCGAGTATTTCGACGCGTTCTGAGCGGCACCGGCCGGACTGACGCGATGTGTTCGGCAACCAGGATCGTCCCGCGGCCGGGCGCTGTCACCGCAGCCATTCCCGGCCGCGGAAAGGGAGACATGTATGCCCGGCACACAACTCCGTGTGTGCATCATCGGAGCCGGCCCGCGCGGTACCTCCGTACTGGAAAGGCTGTGCGCGAACGCCCGCGCACTGCCGCCGGACACCCGCGTGGTGATCCACGTCGTGGACCCGTACGCGCCCGGGCCGGGTCGGGTGTGGCGCACCGGGCAGTCGAGCCGGCTGCTGATGAACACGGTGAGCGCGCAGGTCACCCTGTTCACCGACGACAGCGTGGAGATGGACGGCGTGCTTGAGCCGGGGCCGAGCCTGTACGAGTGGGCCCGGTTCCTGACGCTCATGCGCCCGGTCGGCCGCCACCACGACCAGACCCTGGCCGAGGCCCGCGACCTGGGCCCCGACTCCTACCCGACGCGGGCGTTCTACGGGCAGTACCTCGAGTGGGCGTTCCGGCGGGTGGTGAGCATGGCCCCGCCGCAGGTGTCGGTGGTGCTGCACCGGTCGCGGGCGGTCGCGCTGGCCGATACCGACGGCAGCCCACTGCGCCAGCAGGTCCGCCTCGACGACGGTTCGCAGCTCGACGACCTCGCCGCGGTCATCGTCAGCGTGGGCCACGTGCCCATCGCGGGGCTGGCCGACGAGGTCGAGTTCACCGGCTTCGCGGCCCGCCACGGCCTGGTCTACGTTCCGCCGGGCAACCCGGCCGACGTCGACCTCGCCGGGATCCCGCCCGGCGCCCCGGTCGCCCTGCGCGGCCTCGGGCTCAACTTCTTCGACCACATGGCGCTGTTCACCCTCGGCCGCGGCGGCGACTTCGAACGGCGCGCGGGCCGCCTGGCCTACCTGCCGTCCGGGCAGGAGCCCCGGCTTTACGCCGGGTCCCGGCGCGGCGTGCCCCACCAGGCCCGGGGCGAGAACCAGAAGGGCCCGCACGGCCGCCACATCCCGGTCGTGTTGACACCCCCGGTGATCGCGGTGCTGCAGGCGCGGAGCAAGGCCGGCCCCGGTCTTGACTTCCGCCGTGACCTGTGGCCGCTGATCGCGAAGGAAGTTGAGACCGTCTACTACATGACGTTGCTGACCGCGCGGGCCTGCCGGTGTGTGGCCGAGCGGTTCCGCGCGGACTACCTGCGGCACCCGTGGCGCAGCGCGGAGGAACGCCGGGTGCTGTCCGGGTTCGGGCTTTCCGACGCCGAGTGGGACTGGGGCCACATCGCGTACCCGCACGGCGGCCGGGTCTTCGGCGGCCCCGAGGAGTTCCAGAGCTGGCTGCTGGGCTACCTTCGCCAGGACGTCGGCCAGGCCCGGGAGGGCAACGTCCGCAACCCGCTGAAGGCGGCCCTCGACGTGCTGCGTGACCTGCGCAACGAGATCCGGCTCGTGGTCGACCACGGCGGGCTGGCCGGCCGGTCCCACGAGCACGACCTGGACCGCTGGTACACCCCACTGAACGCGTACCTGTCGATCGGCCCGCCCATGCGGCGGGTCGAGGAGATGATCGCGCTGATCGAGGCCGGCATCCTCACCGTGGTCGGCCCGGACGTCCGGGTCCGGGCGGACGAGCGGTCGCGCCGGTTCGTCGTGGAGTCCGACGTGCCCGGCTCGGCGGTGCGGACGACCGCGCTGATCGAGGCCAGAATGCCGGACATCGACATGCGCCGCACAACCGATCCGCTGATCCGCCAGCTGCTGGCGACCGGGCAGTGCCGGCTGCACACGATCGAGGACCCGGGTGGCCCGCCGTACGAGACCGGCGGGCTGGCGGTCACCGAACGGCCCTACCACCTCGTCGACGCCGCGGGCCGGCCGCATCCGCGGCGGTTCGTGCTGGGCGTGCCCACCGAGGCCGTCCACTGGGTGACCGCCGCCGGGATCCGCCCGGCTGTCAACTCGGTCACCCTCGGTGACGCGGACGCGGTGTCGCTGACCGTGCTGACGCTGGCGGCGGAAGATCGAGGCGAGGTCCGAGCTATGCAGATCGGAGCGTGACCGCGTGCCCGAGACAGGTCCTGACCGCGACCCCGGCCGGACGGACGCCGACGTGGGGCTGCTGTCCCCGGTGCGGGCCGGCACCGAGGTGGAGCAGCTGACCTCCGACCGGGCCTGGCTGCAGGGGATGCTGGACGCGGAAGCCGCGCTCGCCCGGGCCCAGGCGCGGCTCGGGCTGGTGCCCCGGCAGGCCGCCGCGACGATCACCGAGACGGCCCGGGCGGACGCGGTCGACCTGGCCGCCATCGCCCGCCGGTCCCGGGAGGCGGCCAACCCGGTGGTCGCGCTGGTGCGGGAGCTGACGGCGGCGGTGGCGGCGGTCGACCCGGCCGCGGCCGAATACGTCCACCAGGGGTCGACCAGCCAGGACATCCTCGACACCGGCGCGATGCTCGTCGCGTCGCGCGCGCTGCGGGTCATCCTGGGCGACCTCGAACGCACCGCGGCCGATCTGGCCCGGCTGGCCGTCGAGTTCCGGGACAGCCTGGCGGCCGGGCGGACGCTGACGCAGCACGCCGTGCCGGTGACGTTCGGGCTCAAGGCGGCCGGCTGGTTCGAGCTCGTCTCGACGGCGGCCGACCGGGTCCGCGCCCTGCTGGCCGGCGGCCTGCCGGCGCAGCTCGGTGGTGCCGCCGGCACGCTGGCCGGCTACCTCGAGCACGCCCGGCTGCGGCTGGCCGGCGACGGCGCCGGCGCGGCGGCGTGGTCGGAGCTGGACCCGGCCCGCTACGTGGACGAGCTGCTGGCCGCGTTCGCCGCCGAGGTGGGCCTCGTCGAGCCCGCCCTGCCGTGGCACACGCTCCGTACCCCGATCGCCGACATCGGCGCCACCATGGCTTTTGTCACCGGGGCGCTCGGGAAGTTCGCGGTGGACGTCCAGTCGCTGTCCCGGACCGAGGTGGCCGAGGTGGCCGAGCCGGCGGCGGATGGCCGCGGGGCCTCCTCGGCCATGCCGCACAAGCGGAACCCGGTCCTCGCCACCCTCATCCTGTCCGCGGCGCTGCAGACGCCGGCCCTCGCCGCCGTGCTCGCCCAGTGCATGCTCGCCGAGGACGAACGCCCGGCCGGCGCCTGGCACGCCGAGTGGCAGCCGCTGCGGGAGTGCCTGCGGCTCGCCGGCGGCAGCGCGCACACCGCCGCGGTGCTCGCCGCGGGCCTGGTGCCGGCGCCCGACCGGATGCGCGCCAACCTGGGGCTGACCGGCAGCCTGGTGGTGTCCGAGCGGGTCGCCGCCGTGCTGTCCGCCGAGCTCGGCAAGAGCCGGGCCAAGGACGTGATCGGCGAGGCGTCGGCGGCGGCGGCGCGGAGCGGGCGGCCGCTGGGGGCCGTTCTGCGCGAGATCCCGCTGGTCACCCGGCACCTGTCCGGCGCGGAGCTGGACGAGCTGCTCGACCCGGCCGGCTACACCGGGGCGGCCGGGCCGCTGGTGGACCGGGTCATCCGGCGCCGCGGCGGGGGTGCCCCGGCCGCACCGTGACCGCCCGGCCAGCGGTCCCACCCACCGCACCGCGTCGGGTGTCGCTCACCCGGAGGTGAAGCCGGCGACCGGGGCCGGCCGCTCGACCAGCAGGTCGAGCCTGCCGGCCCGGCGGTCGTCGCCGCCCGGCCGCCCGGCCGGCCCGGACACGGTCACGTAGACACCGCCCCGGCATCGCTCGGGGCGGTATTTTCGCGTACCCCGGCGCGGTCCTCTTTTCCCGGACCGGGGTCGGCCGTCCGTGCATTTCCGGCTGTACAACCACCGCGCCGAGCACCGTTGTTTCGGCTGGGTCGCTATGTGAGGCTGACGACCGTCTCGAAAGAATCGGGCACTACTTGGGGAGCACCGATGCCCTGGACGAAAGACGCGAGCCCAGTGGCGCGGGCGGGCCGGTCCGAACGAATCGCCACCCACACCCGGAACCCGGCCTGGAAGAAGCCGCCGCGGCGCATTGAGGCGTCGGAATGCATTACCTGCGACACCTGCGTGCGCAACTGCCCGCCGGAGTTCAACGCCATATTCGACCGCGGTCTCGACGTCGTGATCGTTCCTGAATTGTGCTCCGGTTGCCCGGTGTGCGTGCTGGTGTGTCCGGTGGACTGCATTTACGTGGACGAGGACTGGTCGGCGACCGACAACAATATGTGGAACCACGTGGAACTGACCGCCGGAAGTGCGCCGTGACCCGGCCGGCCGAGCGGAACAGCTCGTCCCGCCGGGCGAAGCTGAGCCGGGCGCGGCAGAGCCGCCGGCCGAGCCGGCTCGGCACGGCCGCGGGCGTCGCCGCGGAGCCGGACTACCTGCTCTCCACCGACGCGGGCTTCCCCGGCCTGCTGAAGCGGGTCTGGCGCGCGGCGACCGCGGCCGAGGACCTGCCCGCGGCGGTGGACATGCTGCTCACGCTCGGCGGGCACGTTCCCGCCGACGTCCAGCTCCGGGCACTCGGCAGCGCCGACGAGATCGCGCTGTGGGCCCTGTCCGGCGTGTCCTGGCGAGCCGACTGGGCCGCCGGGGCCGACGGGGCCGAAGGGGCTGACCGGGCCGGCGGGGGAGCGGCGGTGTTCGTCGGCGAGCTCGGGCTGTGCACCAACGGCCGGGTCGCGGTCCGGGTGCCGTCGCGGGGCCCGCTCGCCACCGAGGTGGACCTCGTCGACGGCGTGCTGCACGTGCCGTGGACGGCGCAGGCCCTGGCGGACTACCAGGCAGCGGTGGTCCGGGCCGCCACCCGGCGGGCCGGCGCCATCGCCGACTGCCGGGCCTGGCTCGCGGCCGCCGGCCCCGGCGGCCGGGCCGACCTGCTCGAGCAGCTGAAGGACGCGGCGCAGCGCACCGCCCCGTTCGTCCTCTACCAGGACCGCAAGCAGTACACGAACTTCCGCGACCGGAACACGATCACCGGCAAGACCTTGTGGCCGGGCCACCCGGACTGCGCGCTGAGCGGCCTGCAGGCGTTGCCGCTGGAGCTGTGGTCGGACAACGACGCCGAGCTGGTCGTGTGCCTCGCGCTGCTGGTGCGGTCCGCGGGGTACGCGCGGATCGAGGAGGCGAACGGGACACAGTTGACCCTCGACCACGTCGCGTACCTGCTCGAGCGGACCCGGCAGGCGTACAGCGGCGTGCCCGGCGAGCCGCGGATCCCGCCGGCGGCCTCGACCGGGGTGGCCGGGCTGAACGACCTCGCCGAGCGGCTCCGGGCCAGGCGCCCGGGGCTCGGCCGGACCGTCCAGCTCTACCGCGAGATCCACGGCGCGCTGATGCACAAGGTCGAGCGGGTCGCCGGCCCGCCGGGGCCCGGCGCGGAACGGCGCGAGGCCGACCTGTGCGCCCGGCTGCGGGAGCGGCTGCCCGTTTCCGGGCGGACCCTCCACGAGCTCGGCGCGAGCGTCGCCGCGGCCCCCGGCTGGCTCGCCCGGCCGCACGGCGGGTTCGGCACCGGGCTGGAGTCGCTGGTCCACGCGACGGTGGTCGCGGCGAACGCGGTGTTCGAGGCGGACTTCGCGATGAGCCGGGGGATGCGCTCGCTGCCCCGGCTGGTGCGCGCGCTGCGCGCACAGGACTGGAGCCAGATCGCGCAGTGGGACCTGCCCGAGTACTTCTGCTGCGTGGTGCCGGCGGAGCCGGCGCGCCGGTACTTCGGCGACTCGGTCGAGCAGCTCGCCGACATCGCGTGGGCCATCTCCGCGCGGATGCAGTACAACTCGTGGCACTTCATCGCCGGCAACCTGCCGAAGGTCGCCGACGTCGTCGCCCGGGACTACTTCGTGCCGCCGACCATCCCGGACCTCGCCTACCACTCGGACCAGCACCACCACGGTCACGTCGCGGCCCGGGTGCGGTGGAGTATCCGCAGCCCGCAGCCGGTGACGGTGCTGGACCGGACCTTCACGGGGTTCATCGACCTCCGGCTGCTGCGCTGTGAGGGCCCCCGGTTCGACGAGCAGGACCTGCTCGCCGCCCGCCGCGGCTCGGCGTTCATCGCCGGGGCGACCAGCGCCGCCGCGGCCCTGGTCGCCGCCGGCACGGACATCGAGATCACGTCGTTCGACCCGGACTGGCACTGGGCGACGATCGCCGCCCCGGAATCCCCGACCCTGCCGGCCACGCCGGCGGTCGGCTCATAGCCACCCGTCGCGTCAAGGAGCGTGAACAAATGGGAGCCTCCGTCATCGTCGTGGGCGCCGGGCCGGTAGGCCTGATGCTGGCCGGCGAACTCCGGCTCGGCGGCGTGGACGTCGTCGTCTACGAGCAGCGCGCCGCGCCGACCGGCGAGTCGCGCGGTATCGGGTTCACCGCGCGGGCCGCCGAAGTGTTCAACCAGCGCGGCCTGCTGCCGCGGTTCGGCACCGTCGAGAAGGGCCAGGAGGGCCATTTCGGCGGCGTGCGGATCGACTTCGGGATGCTCGAGGACAACCACTACGGCGTCCGCGCCGTGCCGCAGTACCGGGTCGAGCAGGGGCTGGAGGCCTGGGCCCGGCAGCTCGGCGCGCCGATCCGGCGCGGGTACACGGTCGTCGACGTGCGCCAGACCGCGGACGGTGTCGTCGCCGTCGTCGACGGTCCGGACGGGCGCGTCGAGGACACCGCCGACTACCTCGTCGGCTGTGACGGCGGCCGCAGCGTCGTCCGCGACCGCACCGGCATCGACTTCCCCGGCACCGACGCCACCCGTGGCATGTACCTGGCCGACATCGTGGGCGCTGACATCCGCCAGCGCTACATCGGCGAGCGGGTGCCCAACGGCATGGTGATGTCGGCCCGGCTCGAAGGCGGCATCGACCGGATCACCATCCACGAGGACGGCGCGCCGCCGCCCGGCCGGAGCACGCCGACGTTCGAGGAGCTGGCCGACACCTGGCTACGCCTCACCGGCGAGTCCATCCACGGCGGACAGGCGCGCTGGGTCAGCGCGTTCACCGACGCGACCCGGCAGGCCGCCGAGTACCGCCGCGGTCGGGTGTTTCTCGCCGGGGACGCCGCGCACATCCACCTGCCGGCCGGGGCGCAGGGCCTCAGCGTCGGCGTGCAGGACGCGGTGAACCTCGGCTGGAAGCTGGTCGCGACGCTGAAGGGCTGGGCCCCCGAGGGGTTGCTCGACACCTACCACACCGAGCGGCATCCGGTGGGGGCGCGGGTGCTGCGCAACACCCGGGCGCAGGGGATCATCTACCTCAGCGGGGAGGAGATCGAACCGCTGCGCAGCGTACTGCGGGAGCTCGTCACGCTGCCGGACGCGGCCCGGCACCTGGCCGGGATGGTGAGCGGCCTGGACATCCGCTACGACGTGGGCGCCGCCGGCGACCCGCTGCTCGGAGCGCGGATGCCCGACCGCGAGCTGCGACTCCCGGACGGCGACCGGGTGCGGATCGCGCAGCTGCAGCACCGGGGCCGGGGCCTCCTGATCAGCCCGCCCGAATCCGCCGGTGTGCGGGAGCAGGCCGCCGCCTGGTCCGACCGCCTCGACATCGTCACCGCGAGCCGGGTCGCGGATCCCGCCGCGGGCGGGCCGGCCGGGCCGGAGTCGGTGCTGATCCGCCCCGACGGCTACGTGATCTGGGTCGCGCCGGGCGACGGCGAGCTGGTGGCCGCGCTGCACCGCTGGTTCGGTGCGCCCCGACCTGTCGGCGGCGTCCCGGCGCGGGACGCGGACCGCGACGACGTGGCCGCGCCGGCCGCGCTGGTCGGCGGCGGCGCCCGAGGCGGCGAGCCCCGGCACCGTCAGTGACCGCAGGCACGCGGAGGCGGCGTGGTCGCCGGAGGCATCCGGATGACCGCGCCGCCCGGCGCTGCTCGGATCAGGATGACTGGACGAGCCCGATGATGTTGCCGTCCGGGTCGGTCACCGACGCGATCATCCTGCCGCCGCCCACGTCTTTGATCTCCTGTTGGGGCTGGGCGCCGGCATCGAGCAATTGCTGCAGGCTCTCCTTGATGTCCGGGACGTGCCAGTAATCCACCGGCCCGGTCATTCCCTGGCTGTGGCCGTTCGGATCCAGACCTATCTCCTGGTCACCGACGCTGAAATGGACGTAGTACGTCTCGTCCACGGCCGGTGCCATCCCGGTGAGCTTCACAAACCGCGCCTTTGCCTGAGCCAGATCCCGGACGGGATAGATGACCGTCTTGATCCCTGAGGTCACGCAGAACTCCTCACGCTGGTCTACACATGTGCTGGTTGATGTGGTCATAGCTATGACGGTGCCCGACGGAGGAATGTGACAGCCGGTGTGGGGCGGGCGGTGGCCCGTCCCACACCGGCTGTTTGGGTGCCGGTCGCCGGCTGCGCGCCGCGGCGGCCAGCGCCGGTGCGCGTCCTAGGCCCGGAAGCCGGCGGGCAGCTCACAGGCGCAGAACGGGCCCGGCGTGCTGCCCATCTCGGCGCACCACTGCTGGGTCTCGTTGACCATCTCGCCGGTGATCCAGCCGACCGAGGCCAGCCCGGTCCAGGCCAGGCCGACGAGCAGGCTCCGGCCGCACGCCCGGGCCATGCGCCGGACGGGGCCGCCGCGGGACCGGTACGGGCAGCGGCGGCCGCGGTGTGGGTGGCTCATCGGGCCGCTCCCCGGGCCGCTCCCCGGGAGAGCCGGCCGGTGCCCTCCCGAAGATCCGCCAGCCGCTCCAGGACCACGTCGTGACGCTGCAGGAACCGCTCCGGCGCCAGCGAGCCGAGGGAGTCGACGTCGATACCCTCGTCACGCAACTCGGCGGCGAAAGCCGTGCCCGAGTCCGCGGACCGGCGCGCCGCGGCCTGCACCAGCCGGTAGGCCTTTTCCCGCTCGATCCCGTCCTGCAGCAGGTCGGCCAGGACGGCCGAGCTGAACACCCGCCCGCCGGTGTGGTTGAGGTTCGCGCGCATGCGGTCCGGGAACACCCGGAGCTGGCTGAGCAGCTCCGCTGCCAGGGTCACCTGGTAGTGCCCGGCGCCCAGGGTGTCCGGCAGGATCACCCGCTCGACCGCCTCGTGCGCCAGATCCCGTTCGTGCCACAGCGCGACGTCTTCCAGCGCCGCGCCGACATGGCCGCGCAGCAGCCGGGCCAGGCCGCAGAGCCGCTCACTCGCCGTCGGGTTCCGCTTGTGCGGCATGGCGCTGGAGCCCTGGTACGCGGCCGGCCGGCCCTCCTCGACCTCCTGGATCTCGGTCCGCTGCAGCATCCGCAGTTCCACGGCGATCTGCTCGACGCAGGCGCCCAACGTCGCCACCGCCTGCACCAGCTCGGCGTGCCGGTCGCGGGCCACCACCTGGCTCGGCGCCGGCTCGACGCCCAAGCCGAGGGCGTCGCAGACATAGCGCTCCACGAACGGGTCGATCAGCGCGTAGGTGCCCACCGCGCCGGAGATCGTGCCCACCGCGACCGCGGCACGGGCCGCTCGGAGCCGGCGTACCGACCGGTCGACGCTGAACGCGAACCCGGCCAGCTTGTGCCCGAACGTCGTCGGCTCCGCGTGGATGCCGTGCGTCCGTCCGATGCACACGGTCGACCAGTGCTCGGTGGCCCGCTCGACCAGGATCGAGCGGAGCTCGGCCGCGGCGGCCAGCAGCAGGTCGGTCGCGCGGGCCAGGGTGTACCCGAGGGCGGTGTCCACCAGGTCGTAGCTGGTCATGCCCAGGTGCACCCACCGGGCCGACGCGGCCGGCATGTCCTCGCAGTACGCGGCGAGGAACGACAGCACCTCGTGGTCGCGCTGTAGCTCGATCTCGGCCACCCTGGCCGGCGACGGCACCGGGGCCCGCCGCATGTCGTCGACGGCGCCGGCCGGCACCCGGCCGAGGCGCGACTGCGCCTCCGCGGCCAGGATCTCGACCTGTACCCAGGTGGTATAGCGCGTCTGATCCGACCACAGGTCCGCCATCTCGGGCCGGACAAAGCGGGGAATCATGTCAGCTCGGACCCCCATAACGCGGCATGCATCAGCCGCGGAGAATGGTTTCCGGGCGGCGGCACTAATTATCTGCTGGCCGGGCGCCGACTTTACTCGGCGCCTATTTCGCCCGCTCACCGGAAATTCTAGCGAGTGGGCCCGCGGCCAACCAGCGACGTTGCCCGAACACAAACTCGGGGCACGGCGCCGTCGCGCCGAGGCCGAATTCCTACCGCGAGCGGGCTATCGCATCAGTTCCCGTGCACCGGGTTCCTCATACGTGGCTGTGCGACTATGCTCGGCACCTGTCGCGGACGTCCGTACGGTCACTCCGTCCGGTCGGCCCGGTCGTCGGGGGCGGGTGCCGGCAGGGTCGGGTGGTCGGTCGGGTAGAGGCTGACGACCAGCCCGAACACGGCGTCCCCGCCGCGCGGGATCTGGGTGAAGTCACGGACGACGGCGTCGACGCGCTCCCAGAACTCTCTGGCCCGGGCGCGGGGGATCCGGGCGTGGCGGCGGATGCTCCACATCGTGTCGGCGTGGTAGGCGGGCATGGATTCCTCGGCGGCGGCGGCGAGGTCGTTGGCCCACGGCGGCGGGGTGCGGTGCTCCGGCGCGACCGCGCCGATGTAGAAGAGGCGGGCGGTGCGGCCGTAGAAGCGCTCGTCGATCGCGCGCACCCGCCGGGTGCGTACCACCCGCAGCATGCCGACGTCGAGGAGGACCTTGACGTGGTGGGCGACCGTGCTCTTGGGCCGGCCGAGGGCGTCGGCCAGTTCGGTGACCGTCGCCGCCCGCTCCAGCAGCAGTTCGAGGATGGTGCCGCGCAGCGGGTCGGACATGGCGCGGAGCTCGGCTGGCGACGTCACGATGATCCGCTCGGCCAGCTCGTAGTCGGGAAGCTCACCATTGATCCGCGCCATTGGATTATTCTAGAGTACCGGATCATTCAACGACCACCGCGTCGACCAGAGGGGTAGCGATGGCTGAGGTACTGCTCTTCCACCACGCCCAGGGGCTGACCCCGGGCGTGGTCGCGTTCGCCGACGAGCTGCGCCGGGCCGGCCACACCGTGCACACGCCCGACCTGTTCGACGGCCGCACGTTCGACAGCATCCCGGCGGGCATGGCCTACATCGAGGAGAACGGCTTCGACGACGTGACCGAGCGCGCGGTCCGGCTCGCCGACGCGCTGCCGGCCGGGCTCGTGTACGCGGGCTTCTCCTTCGGCGCCGTCGCCGCGCAGAAGCTGGCCCAGACCCGGCCGGGCGCCCGCGGCGCGCTGCTGTTCTACGCCTGCGTGCCGATGAAGTTCTTCGGGCCCTGGCCGGACGGTGTGCCGGCGCAGATCCACGGGATGGACGCCGACCCGTACTTCGTCGACGAGGGCGACATCGACGCCGCCCGCGAGATCGTCAACACCGCCGAGGACGTGGAGCTGTTCCTCTACCCCGGCGACCAGCACTACTTCGCGGACAGCTCGCTGCCGTCCTACGACGCCGGGGCCACCGCCCTGCTGACCGGGCGGGTGCTCGACTTCCTCGCCGCGCGGTGACCCTCGAGCCCACCTCGGCCCGGCGAGGCACGAGGAGACGGCCCCGCGGGCGTTCCTTCGCCGACAGCCGCCGGCTGCTCGCCGGCCTCCCGCCACCGCCGGGCCGCCCGGCAGCGCCGGTCACCTGAGGCGCGGGAACGGCGGTGGCCCCGGCCGGGTGGTTGGCCGGGGCCACGATCGCAAGGGGCTGACCGCCCGGCCCGCGGCAGGTGCACCGTACGGGCGTGCGCCGCGCCGGATCTCCGCGTCGGGCGCCTGGTCGGCTGGCGCGGGCGGGCGGACAGTCACCGCGGGGGGCTCACCCGGGCCTCACCTACCCTTCCGTGTCACTGACGTGGGCGTCGTTTCTTCGCTGATCGGTTGCCCGGTCGGGCTGTCGCGGTGCCGGCGGCGCGCGCTGCCGTGCCCGGCTGTCGTCGTGGGGGCGCCGTGGCCGGTCGGCCGGCGGCCTTGGCCGGCGGTCACCGCCGGGACGTCCGGGACGGCGGTTGGCCGCGCCCGGTGGCGGGCCCCCGGGCCGTCGCGGCGGCCGGGCGGGCCACTCGGCCGCGATGATCGCCTCGAACTCCGCTCTCAGCAGCTCCTCGTCCGCGCAGACCAGCGCGAGGAAGTCGGCTTCGAGGGCACGGGCCGCGGCGCCCGGATCCGATCTGTCGGTCGGCATGGTCGTGCTCCGGCGTCAGGCGTCGATGACGCGCTGGTCCTGACCGTCGCTGCCGATCATGATCTTGCGAGGCTTGGCCTGTTCGGCGACCGGGATGCGGAGTGTGAGCACGCCGGAGGCGTAGTTGGCCGCGATGTTCTCGGTGTCGAGGTTGTCGCCGAGGACCAGTTGGCGACTGAACAGACCGCGCGGCCGCTCGGCGGCCAGTAGTTCGGTGTCGCCACCGCGACCGGGGCGCTCGGCCTTGACGGTGATCACGTTGCGTTCGACGTCGAGGTCGATCGAGTCGGCCTTGACGCCGGGCAGGTCGAACTCGACGACGAACGTGTCGCCGTCGCGCCAGGCGTCCAGCGGCATGACGGCGGGCCGGGTCGTGGTTCCATCGGCCCCGAAGAACTGCTGGGTGAGCCGGTCGAGTTCGCGGAACGGGTCCGTGCGCATCAGCATCAGTTCCACCTCCGTTGTCGGATGCTCCCTCCGGACCACGAGATCGCTGCGGATCTGTGGCATGCGCGATAGATTTCATATAGCACACGTGACAATCTGTCGGCAAGACCCCTGCCTGGGAGGACGACGCCCCACCATGAACCCGCTCCGCCCCGACCCCGCCCGAGACGGCGGCCCGCCCGGGGGCCAGGCCCCCGGTCGACCGGGCCGCCCGACCGTCGGCCCGATCCCGGACGGGGACGGGGAGCCCGACACCGGGCGGGATGGCGGCGCCGGGCGGGACCTGGACCGGGGTGTGTACGGCATCTCCGTCGCCGCCGAACTCGTCGGCATGGGTGTGCAGACGCTCCGTCTCTACGAGGCGCGCGGCCTGCTGGAACCCGGCCGCACCGCCGGCGGCACCCGCCGCTACAGCGAGAACGACCTCGAACGGCTGCGGCGCATCGGCGCCCTGCTCGGTGCCGGGCTGAACATCGCCGGCATCGCCATGGTGCTCGGACTGGAGCAGGAGAACGCGGAACTGCGCGCCGACAGGTACCCGGACGCCGTTCGTGATCGCCGCCGCCCCTGATCCGGGGCGCCGCGGTTGGCCGGCGCCCGAGGTGGGCAGAGAGGGCCATGAGCACGACGGCCGGCCCGGCCGAATCCGAGGACTGAAGGGGACCGCGTATGCGCAAGAAGGGGATGTTCGCGGCGGCGGCGGCGTTCGCGGTCAGCCCGGCCGGCCGGCGGATGATCCAGCAGGCCAGGTCGTACCTGCGCAGCCCGGAGGGCCGGCAGAAGATCGCCGAGCTGCGCGGCCGGGCCCAGCGCACGGTCTCCCGCCCGCGGGTGCGCCAGCCGTAGCGATCGCACGCACACCGCCGGGATCCACGCGCGGGCGTGCCGTTGCGAGGGCGCCTGCCGTGACCCGCCGACCGCGCTGGGCCGACCCGCCGCCGGAGCCGCCGGAGCCGCCGGAGCCGCCGGGGGAGCGTGGCTACCGCACCAGCTCGCCGTTCTCGCGGACGTCGCGCAGGACGAGGTCGTCGACGTTCTCGATGACGTCCGGCGCGGTGGTGTGGTCGACGGTGACCCGGCGCAGTTCGACGCCGTGCACCGGGTCGTCGGGGTAGCCGCGCAGCGAGAAGGCGCGTTGCGCGGTGTCGACGGTGAGGTCGCGGACGTCGATGCCGCCGACGCTGGGGTTGAAGCCGTGGCCCGGGCCCTCGTCGTAGAAGAAGTTGACGTCGACGGCGGAGGTGGTGACCGAGCCGACGGTGATGTCGCGCGCGTGGTAGTCGTCGATGAAACCGCCGCGCAGCGAGTTGGTCTTGAACCGCAGCGCGATGTCCAGGTTCGGGCTGGTCATCCGCAGGTGCTCGGCGAACACGGCGCGCACCCCGCCGGACATCTCGCTGCCGACGGTGACACCGCCGTGGCCGGCGCGGAACTCGCAGTCGGTCACCAGGATGTCCTGGCTGGGCACGTTCACCCGGCGCCCGTCGGCGTTGCGGCCGGACTTGATCGCCACGCAATCGTCGCCGGTGTCGAACGTGCAGCGGCGGATCACGACGTCGCGGCTGGACTCCGGGTCGCAGCCGTCGTTGTTCGGCCCGTGGCTGACGACCGTGACGTTCTGCACCAGGACGTTGCGCGACAGCACCGGGTGGATCTCCCACATCGGCGAGTTGCGGATCGTGATCCCGTCGATGAGGACGTCGCGGCAGCGGTAGGGCTGCAGGAAGTTCGGCCGCAGGAAGCCACCGGTGCCGAAGACCCGCTGCCCGACCGGGACGCCCTGCTGCCCCATCTCCCGCAGCCGGTTGCTGGCGTCGGTCTGGCTGGGCTGGCCGGGCTGCCAGCCGAAGTCCGCCTTCCCCGACCACGGCCACCAGTGCGCCGGGTCGGCCTGGCCGTCCAGGGTGCCGGCGCCGGTGACGCCGATGTTCCGCTGGCCGAACGCGTAGATCAGCGGCGAGTAGTTGAACAGCTCGGTGCCCTCGAACCGGGTGAAGACCACCGGCAGGTACCGCGTGACGTCGGTGCTGAACGCGATCGTCGCCGCCGCGGTCAGGTGCAGGTCGACGTTGCTGCGCAGGTGGATCGGGCCGGTGCTGAACCGGCCGGGCGGCACGACGACGTGACCCCCGCCGGCCCGCGCGCAGGCCCGGATCGCCCGGGCGAACGCCTCGGTGCAGTCGGCGCTGCCGTCCCCGACCGCGCCGAACCGCGTCACGTCCAGCCACCGGTGCGGGAACCGGGGCGGCCGCACCCGGCGGGCCAACGACCGGGCCCGCAGCCAGGGATCCGCCGCCGGTGTCGCGGCCGCGGCCGGTGCGGCCCGCCCGGACGACAGCGCCACGCCGGCCGCGAGCAGACCACCGCGCAGGACCTCACGGCGGGACGGAACCCCTGTCATCGTCGCCTCCTCCGGCGCCGATCGCCGGCGCCCACCCCGACCAGGGTGGGCGCCGGCCGGCCCGCGCTTCAAGCGGTTGCCGGATCAGGTGAGGGTGATGCGGTCCAGATCCGGGGCGAAGGCCGCGTCGTTGAACAGCCGGATCGAGTTCGCACCGGCGGTCGGCGACGCCTCCCGCTGCCGACACCCACCGGCTCACCCGCGGCGCGAGCGCCCGCCGGCGACCCGAACGCGACCGCATCACCTCCGACCGCTGGGCGGCCTCCCGGGCTACGCGCTCCGCGATCCCCGATCGGGGGATTCCGGCGGACGATCATCCAATCACTTGTCAGCACAGCGACGTGTGACATCGTGGAAACAGCGGCGGAACCGTTCGGCACCATCATGTTGAGTGCTATACATCGGACGTCTATCGAAGAACAGGCGGTTCAGCGGGTGGCGCGGATCCTAGCGTTGGATGTGGTCGATGTCCGGTTCCCCACTTCCCGCGAGCTGGATGGTTCGGACGCCATGAACCCGGACCCCGACTACTCGGCGGCGTACGCGGTGCTGCGCACCGACGCCGGGCCGGACGGGTACGGGCTGGTCTTCACGATCGGCCGTGGCAACGACGTCCAGGTGGCGGCGATCGGTGCCCTGGCGCACCTGGTGGTGGGTCGGGACGTGCCCCAGGACGCGGCCGGGCTCGCCGCGCTGTCCGCCGACCTGGTCGGTGACTCGCAGCTGCGCTGGCTCGGCCCGGAGAAGGGCGTCATGCACATGGCGATCGGCGCGGTGGTCAACGCCGCGTGGGATCTCGCCGCCCGCCGCGCCGGCCTGCCGCTGTGGCGGTTCCTGGCCGGCATGACGTCCGACGAGATCGTCGGCGTGGTGGACTTCCGCTACCTGACCGACGCGCTGACCCCGGACGAGGCGCTGGCGATCCTGCGCGCGGCCGAGCCCGGCCGGGCCGCCCGGACCGCGGCGCTGCTCGCCGAGGGCTACCCGAGCTACTCCACCTCGCCGGGCTGGATCGGCTACTCGGACGAGAAGATGGTGCTGCTGGTCAAGCAGGCGCTTGACGCCGGGTTCGACATGATCAAGCTCAAGGTCGGGCTCAACCTGGACGACGACCTGCGCCGGCTGGAGCGGGTGCGGGACAACGTCGGGTACGAGGTCCGGGTCGCGGTGGACGCGAACCAGCGCTGGGACGTCGGCGCGGCGGTGGCCTGGACCAACGCGATGGCGCCGTACCGGCCGTACTGGGTGGAGGAGCCCACCAGCCCGGACGACGTGCTCGGGCACGCGGCCATCGCCAGGGCCGTCGCGCCGATCGCGGTGGCCGCGGGGGAGCACGTGCAGAACCGGGTGATGTTCAAGCAGCTGCTGCAGGCCGGCGGCATCTCGGTGCTGCAACTGGACGCCAGCCGGGTCGGCGGGGTGAACGAGAACATCGCGATCCTGCTGCTCGCCGCCAAGTTCGGGGTGCCGGTCTGCCCGCACGCCGGCGGGGTCGGCCTGTGCGAGATGGTCCAGCACCTGGCCATGTTCGACTATGTTGCGGTGACAGGCAGCCAGGACGGGCGCACCATCGAATGGGTGGATCACCTGCATGAACACTTCGAGCACCCGGCGGTGAACGAGGGCGGCCGGTACGTCACGCCGACCGCGCCCGGCTTCTCCACCCGGATGCGGCCGGAGTCGGTGCGCCGGTACAGCTTCCCGGACGGGCCGGAGTGGGCCGGAGCGCGGGAGTGACCGTGCTGGCGCCCCGGACGGCACCTACGATGCCCACCCCGGAGGCCGGCTCGTGAGCGAGCAGTCCGGTCAGCAGGACTTCGCCGGCGTGGTCGCCGTGGTGACCGGCGGCTCGTCCGGGATCGGGCTGGCCACCGCGCGGCTGCTGGCCCGGCGCGGCGCGCGGGTCGCCAACCTCGACCTCGCGCCGGCCGGCGACGACGGCGCGGCGCTGGCGGTCAAGTGCGACGTCGCCGACGACGGCTCGGTCCGGTCCGCCGTCGCGGAGGTGGTGGACCGGTTAGGCCGGCTGGACGTGCTGGTCAACAACGCCGGCATCGGCGCGCAGGGCGACGTCACGGCGAACGACGACGACGAGTGGCACCGGGTGTTCGACGTGAACGTGCTGGGCATGGTCCGGGTCACCCGGGCGGCGCTGCCGCACCTGCGTGCCGCGCTGGCCGCCGCGGTGGTGAACACCTGCTCGATCGCGGCGACCGCCGGCCTGCCACAGCGCGCGCTGTACTCCGCCACCAAGGGGGCGGTGCTCTCGCTCACCCTGGCCATGGCGGCCGACCACGTCCGGGAGGGGATCCGCGTCAACTGCGTGACCCCCGGCACCGCGGACACCCCGTGGGTGGCCCGGCTGCTCGACTGGGCCGCCGACCCGGACGCCGAGCTGGCCGCGCTGCGGGCGCGGCAGCCGATGGGCCGGCTGGTGTCCGCGGACGAGGTGGCCAACGCGATCGCGTACCTGGCCAGCCCGCTGTCCAGCTCGACCACCGGCACCGTGCTGGCCGTCGACGGCGGCATGCAGGGGCTGCGGATCCGGTGACCGGCGGGACGTGCCGGCCCGGCGCGCCGGCCGGCGAGGCGGGTCGGGCCGGATGAGGGTCGACGCGCACCACCACGTGTGGGACCTGGCCGTCCGCGAGCAGGGCTGGATCACCGGCCCGGAGATGGCGCCGATCCGGCGCAGCTTCGGCGTGGCCGACCTGACCGCGGCGGCCGTCCCGGCGGGCATCGGCACGACCGTGCTGGTGCAGACGGTGACCGACGCCGAGGAGACCCCGGAGCTGCTGGCGCTGGCCGACCGGCACGACCTGATCGGCGCGGTCGTCGGCTGGGTCGACCTGACCGCGGCCAGCGTGGCCGACGACCTGGCGGCGCTGGCCGGCGGCACCGGCGGCCGGTGGCTGCGCGGCGTCCGGCACCAGGTGCAGGGCGAGCCCGACCCGCAATGGCTGTGCCGGCCCGACGTGCGCCGCGGGCTGTCCGCGGTGGGCGCCGCCGGGCTGGTGTACGAGCTGCTCACACTGCCGCACCAGCTGCCGGCGGCGGCGCGGACGGTGGCGGCGCTGCCGGACGTGCGGTTCGTGCTCGACCACTGCGCCAAGCCACCGATCGCGTCGGGCCGGCTGGAGCCGTGGGCCACCGACATCCGCCGGCTGGCCACCGCGGACAACGTCGTGTGCAAGGTGTCCGGGCTGGTCACCGAGGCGAACTGGGCGTCCTGGCGGGCCGCCGACCTGGCGCCGTACCTGGACGTGGTGCTGGCCGCGTTCGGGCCGCGGCGGCTGGCCTTCGGCTCCGACTGGCCGGTCTGCCTGCTCGCGGCCTCCTACGCCGAGGTGGTGGCCGTGGTCGAGGAGCTCACCGCGGAGCTGTCACCGGCCGAGCGGGACGCGATCTTCGCCGGCACCGCCCGCCGCACCTACCACCTCGGTGACGCCGGCTAGACGATCTGGTGCAGCCACTGCTCCACGCCGGCGACGTGCACGGTGGCCCAGGCGTGCGCCACGTCGGGCTGCCGGCTGGCCAGCGCCGCGACGATCGTGCGGTGCTCGGCGACGGTGCGCGATGCCGCCTTCTGCTCGGTGATGCCGCGCCAGATCCGCGCCCGCGCGGTCGGCCCGGACAGGCTGGCCAGCAGGTTGGCCAGGTAGAGGTTGCCCGAGGCCCGGGCGATCCGGCTGTGGAACTCCATGTCGCTGCTGACCAGCTGCTCGATGTCCAGCGACTCGCTGGCCTCGTCGCAGAGGGCGGACAGCGCCGCGATCTCCTCGTCCGAGATCCGGGTGGCGGCCATCGCGGTCGCGGCCGGCTCGAGGATGCGCCGCACCTCCAGCACCTCCAGCACGGTGTCGTCGTGGTGGAAGTCGACCACGAACGACAGCGCCTCCAGCAGGTCGCCGGCGCGCAGCCCGGTGACGTACGTGCCGTCGCCCTGCCGGACGTCGAGCACCCGGATCAGCGACAGCGCCTTGACCGCCTCCCGCAGCGAGTTGCGCGACAGGCCGAGCCGGTCGGCCAGGTCCGCCTCGCGGGGAAGGCGGTCACCCGCCTTCAGCTCGCCGGAGACGATCATCTCCTTGATGCGCAGGATCGCCTCGTCGGTGACGGCCACGCCACGCCTCCAGACATCCGATGGATGATCCAGTATGCGTTACCGGTGGGCCCCCGCATACATCCCATGAATCAGGGACAAACAAGCACCTCAACCTAGCAAGCGTCGCGGCGGTACGTATACATCCGATCTACTGGCGCCGGGAGTCGCGGCGACGGAGACGGTGGCGTTAGCGGTCGGGCTCACCGCGTGCTTCACGAAAGACACGAGCCTGGGTAGTGGTCAGTAAGAGATCACGTTCCTCACCTTCGAGACC
>JBBWZH010000017.1:0-6602 GCA_039648995.1 Mycobacteriales bacterium | reverse complement strand
GAGGCGGCGCGCGCGTCCTCCAGCGGGCCGGACGGCTCGGCCGTGCCCCAGACCGCCGGGTCGTACGTGGCCAGGTAGCCGGCCAGCGTGTACCCGTTGGTCTGGTAGTCGGCGCAGGCCAGCGGCTCGTTCGCGTCGTTCACGTTCGCGTCGATCGTGCCACGGATGTAGACGATCTTCGGCGTGCTGTTCTTGTCGTTGCTGGCGTTGTTGCCACCCAGGGCGGCCACCAGTTCCGACCGGCTCGACACGGTGACGACGTGGTCCGCGGCCGCGGCCGAGCCGCCGGTGGTGCCGGGCGCCGAAGCCGCCCACCCGTCGTTCGCCGGCAGGATCTGCTTTCCCAGCGGGGCAGCGCCGGCCGGGACCGCCACTGCCGGGCCGGCGCCGCCGGCCACCAGGGCCGCGGCCGCCAGGCACGACAGGGTGAGGGCACGCCAAGTACGCACGGCAGTTCCTCCTTGCCCGACCATCACATGTGCACAGGGTCTGGGTGTTCACATATATAGACAGTCATCTCATATATGTACGGGTGACCCTAGGAACCGTTGTCCGGGTTGTCAACGGCCGGATCAGTGACAACACCGGATCGGTGACAACAGACAGCCGGCCCATCGCCGCGCCGAGGATCGGCCGGGAGCCGCCGGACCGGCCGCCCGGCCAGCCGCCGGGAGCAGCCGCCGGTCAGGCGCGGGTGATGCGGCGGGTGGCGGCCTCCAGCCGGTCCCGCGCGGTCAGCAGCGCGTTCGTGATCAGCCGGTCCCGCGAGGGCGACAGCCGGGCCACCGGCACCGAGCAGCTGATCGCGTCCCGGGCGGAGGCGCGGCCGAGCGCGACGCCGAAGCAGCGCAGCCCCAGCGTGTTCTCCTCGCCGTCCACCGCGTAGCCGCGCTCCCGGGCCAGCTGCAGGTCGGCCAGCAGCGCGGGCGCGGTCGTGATCGTGTTGTCGGTCAGCCGCTCCAGCTTGCCCGGCAGCAGCGCCTTGACCTCGTCGTCGGTGCGGGTGGCCAGCAGCGCCTTGCCCAGCGAGGTGGCGTGCGCCGGCAGCCGGCGGCCGACCCGGGTGAACGGGCGCAGGTAGTGCTGCGACTCGCGGGTCGCCAGGTAGACCACGTCGAAGCCGTCCAGCCGGGCCAGGTGCACGGTCTCGGTGGTCTCCGTGGCCAGCCAGTCGAGTGTGTCGCGGGCGGCCAGCACCACCTCGTCGCCGTCGATGTAGCTGGTGCCGACGAGCAGCGCGCGGACCCCGATGGTGTAACGGGTTCCGGTCGGGTCGACCTCCACCCAGCCTAGCTCCACCAGCGTGCGGAGCAGCACGTACAGGCTGCTGCGCGGGTACCGCATCTTCTCGTGCAGCTCGCCCAGGCTGTGCGCGCCCGGGTGGCCGGCGAAGAACTCCAGCAACTCCACGGTCCGGACCGCCGACTTCACCTGCTGGCCGTTGGGACCGGTTTCCGCCACCCGCGTCGCACCCATTGGCCCATCGTCCCGCATTCCGCCCGCCACCGGCGGCCGGACACCGATGCGGGCTACGTGAATTGCCCCGCCCGTGATGGACTGGCCACCGGCGGAGGGCGGGCGGGGCAGGGCGGGCAGTGGATCGGCGAGGGGAGCAGGCGGGTGCGGCTGGCGCGGTTGTACGGGGTCCGGGACGTCCGGCTGGACGAGGAGCCGGCGCCGGTCGCCGCGGCGGGCAGCAGCCTGGTCCGGGTCACCGCGGTCGGGCTGTGCGGCTCGGACCTGCACTGGTACGCCGAGGCCGGCATCGGCGACGCGGTGCTGGGCCGGCCACTGGTCCTCGGGCACGAGTTCGCCGGCGTGATCTCCGGCGGGCCGCGGGACGGCGAGCGGGTCGCGGTCGACCCGGCCATGCCGTGCGAGCACTGCGCCACCTGCCGTACCGGTCACCGCAACCTCTGCCCGACCGTCCGGTTCGCCGGGCACGGCGACGTGGACGGCGCGCTGCGCGAGTACCTGACCTGGCCGACCCGGCTGCTGGTGCCGCTGCCGTCCGAGCTGTCCGATGTGGACGGTGCGCTGCTCGAGCCGCTCGGCGTCGCGCTGCACGCGGTGGGCCTGGCCAAGCCGCGGCCGGGGCTGACCGTCGCGGTGCTCGGCTGCGGGCCGATCGGGCTGCTGCTGATCCAGCTGGCGCGGGCGGCCGGCGCCGCCGCGGTGCTCGCCACCGATCCGCTCGCGCACCGGCGCGCCGCAGCCGAGCGGGCCGGTGCCGACGTGGTCCGCGACCCCGCCGGGCCGATGGCCGCGATCGGTGCCGCCGCCGCCGAGCTGGCTCGGGTAGCCCTCGGCCCGGCCGCGGCGCCAGGGGTGGACGTCGCGTTCGAGGTGGCCGGCACCGACGACGCGGTGCACGCCGCGATGGTTGCCGCCCGGCCGGGTGGCAAGGTGCTGCTGGTCGGTATCCCGGACGGGGACACCACCACGTTCCCGGCCTCGGTGGCCCGCCGGAAGGGGCTGACCGTGCTGCTGTCGCGGCGGATGGACGACACCTACCCGCGCGCGATCCGGCTGGTGCGACGCGGGGCGGTGGACCTGGCCGGCCTGGTCAGCGCGTGCTACCCGCTGGCCGAGACCGACGCCGCGTTCACCGCGGCCGCCTCCCGGGACGGGCTCAAGATCGTCGTCCAGCCGTCCGGGGCCTGACGGTCAGCTCGGCGGCCCGGTGGGCGGCGGGCAGCCGCCGGCGCCGACGGGTCCGGTTTGGACAGGTGTGACCAGCCCGGCCAGCGCGGCGGTGGCGACCGCGGCGTGCATGATGAGGTGGCTGAGCCGGGACAGCAGCACGGTCGGTGTGAACGGCCGCGCCAGGTAGTAGCTGGCGCCGACCAGCCCCGCCTCCAGATCCAGCCGGGCGGTGTGCCAGCCGACCAGCAGGATCGGCAGCCAGGCGGTACGCGCGTCGGTCCGCAGCAACCGGTGCACCTCCCGGCCGTACCGGTGCCCCAGCGACGCCACGTCCACGATCACCGCGTCCACCTGCCGCGCGTACGCCGGCACCTGCTCGCCGCCGTTGACCCCGGACACCGCGAACCCGGCCGATTCCAGGATCCCCGACAGCTGGCGGCGGTGCTCCGGGTCGCAGCCGACGACAAGGACGCGGGTCACAGCTTCGGTTCTCCGCTCGGTGCAGGGTCGGTCCGGTCCGCTGCCCGGCGGCCGCGCGGTGCCGGGCGTAATTACCCGTCGGCCACCCGATGTCAGACCTGAGGCCAACGGTCCGCGACCTGGCGACCAATGGCGGCCACCTGGCCCCGGTCGGCCGGCTGCCTGCCTGCCTGCGGCCGGTCAGCTAAGGGAGCTGAGCCAGGTGGCGGTGTGCCGCAGGCCGTCGGCCAACGGGCGGGGGGTGAAGCCGAGCGCGCGGGCCTGGCTGTCGTCCACCCGGACCGGCGGCAGCTTCCCGTAGACCTCGGACCGGTAGGCGTACGGCTGCGGGTCGGGGCCGAGCGTGCTGCCCGGCGGCAGCCCGGCCACCCGGTACGGGCTGCCGGCGAGCTCGGCGTAGGTGTTGAGCACCCGCGGATAGCTGGCCACCTCGCCGCAGAGCGCGTACTTGGCGCCGGTGACCCCGCGCTCGTAGGCGAGCACGTGCGCGGCGGCCACGTCTTCGGCGAGCACCCAGCCGACCGGGGTGTCGACCACCTCGCTCACCTCACCGCGGGCGGCCGCGAGCAGCAGCGTGTTGTAGCTGAGCGGGCCGGCCGGGCTCGGGCCGTAGACGCACGTCGGGTTGACGATCACGGCCGGCATCCCGTCCGCGGCCGCGGCCAGCACGAGCCGCTCGGCAGCGGCCTTCGACGTGGCGTACGGGTCGGGCAGCGCTGTCTCGGTGACCCGCTCGTTCACCAGGCCCGTCGCGTCGATGATCGCGGCCGTGCTGCTGGTGTAGACGAACCGGGTCACGCCGGCGTCGGCGGCCGCCCGCAGCAGCCGCGCGGTACCGTCCACATTGCCCCGCGCTGTGTCCACAGGGGACGGTCGGAGCACCGCGGCGACGTGGAACACGCCGTCGCAGCCGGCCACCGCGGCCCGCAGGGACGCCTCGTCGTCCAGATCGGCGCGCACCCGCTGGACCGTGCCGGGCAGCATCGAGACCCGGCTCAGGTCGCGGACCGCCGCCCGCACCGGCAGCCCGCGCCGGACCAGTTCGGCGACAAGCGCGGCCCCGACGTACCCGGCCGCGCCGGTGACGAGCAGCATCCGCAGATCGTCGCACGGTGGCCCGCCGGCCCAGACGCGGCTATCGCCGTCGGGTCAGTCCGGGGACGAGGCGAGCAGCCGGTCGTGCAGCTCGGTGGTGAGCCGGTGGATGGCCCGGGTGATGTCGGTGTTGGTCTTGAGCTCCAGCTCCTGCTCGGAGAAGTCGTGGTCGGCCTTGGCCTGCTGGAACTCGGCCTGCCGGTTCTGGCCGATCATCACGAAGGTGGACAGGAAGATCGCCTCCAGCGAGACGATCAGGGTCAGCTTCGGCCACGGGTCCGACTCGATGAACAACATCCAGATCGCGAAGCCGACCACGTGCACGTAGACGAACCGCATGGAGCCGGCGAACGCGGTGATCTTGTCGGCGATCCGTAACTGCAGGTTCGCGGCGCGGGCGGCGCGTTGGGCCACGACGACGGGATGCGACTGGGCGGGGCGGGTGGTCTGGTCATCCATGTCGACTCCGGGAGGTTGGGGCCACGCTGACCGGGTCATTCAACCGGGCGCCGCCCGCCGTCCCACCCGTAGCCCAGGGCCGGTGCCCGCGCCGCCCGCGTCCGGGCCGCGTCCGGGGGCACCGAGGCCGCGTCCGGGGGCACCCGGTCGTACATCTGGCAGATCGCGGTGTCCAGGGTCAGCCGCAGCAGCGCGGCCAGGTTCTCGTCCGGTTCGGTGGGCAGCGCCAGCACCACGCCGCGCCGGCCGTCCCGGCTGGTATAGGCGAGCGTGACGTACCCGGGCACGCTGCCGTCGTGCCCCCAGACCGTGCCGCACGGCCCGCGCAGCACCGAAAGGCCCAGCCCGTAGCCGTATACCGGGGTGACCGGGACGGACGAGAGCAGTTCGGCCTGCTGGGCCGGCGGCAGCAGCCTGCCGCCGAGCAGCGCGCCGTAGAACTCGCGGAGGTCCCGGGCGGTGGAGACGAGCGCACCGGCCGCCCACAACAGCGACGGCGCCAGCAGGGTCACGTCCGGCCGGCCGCCGCCGGGGGTGGCAGGCAGCAGGTAGCCGTGGGCGTGGTAGCCGGCGATGTCCCGGGTGTGCGCCGGGAAGCTGGTGCCGGTCAGCCCGAGCGGGGTCAGGATGCGGTCCTGGACGAGCGCGTGCACGGTGCGGCCGGTGGCGGCTTCGAGCATCATCCCGGCCACGATGTAGTCCGTGTTGGAGTAGGCCCAGCCCTGCCCGGGGTCGAACAGCGGCGGGTAGGAGGTGGCGATGTCGACCAGGTGCCGGGGCGTCACGCCGATCGTCGGCTGGGTGTAGAGCCACTGCGCCAGCACCTGGTCCTGGGTGTAGTCGTACAGGCCGCTGGTGTGGTTGAGCAGCATCCGCAGGGTGATCGCGTCGCCGCCGGGCACCAGCCCGGGCAGCCAGCGTTCGACCGGGTCGGTCAGCCGCAGCCGTCCCTCGGCGACCAGTTGCAGCGTGACCGTGGCGATGAACGTCTTGGTCACGCCGCCGGCCCGGAACCGGGCCGCGGTGGTCAGCGACGACGGCGGGCTCTGCCGGGCCACGCCGCTGGACTGGTACCAGATCTGCCGGCCGTCGCCGACGACGGCCAGCGCGCCGCTGGCGCCGTTGGCGACCAGTTCGTCCAGCAGCGCCTGTAACCGGAGGTTCTCCGCGGCCGCCGTGGCAGCAGGTGCCGGGCTGGTGGGTGTCGGGCTCGCGCTGGCCGGGGACGGGCAGAGCGGCAGCAGCGCTGCCGCGGCCAGGCCGACGAGCGGGGCCCGGCCCCGGGATGTGATTCGCATGCCGCTGATCTATCACCTACGGTCACACGTGGCTACAGGAAGTAACCACGCATCGGGGGGAAAGATGTGCCGGCGCCCGATCCCGGGCAGGATGGCTGATTGAAGGAGTGGCCCCGCACCATCCAGGAGGCAGAACCCATGAACGAGTTCGCGCTCGACCTTGACCGCATCCGTAGTCAGGCGCGGGAGCGGATCGAGGCGGGGCCGGTCACCGGCTCGTACGGTGTCGACGCCAAACGCGTGATCGACGTGCTGAACGAGGTGCTGGCGACCGAGCTGGTCTGCGTACTGCGGTACAAGCGGCACTACTACACCGCGCAGGGCGTGCACGGCCCCACCGTCGCCGCCGAGTTCCTGGAGCACGCCAACGACGAGCAGCGGCACGCCGACCTGGCCGCCGAGCGGATCTCCCAGCTCGGCGGCGAGCCGGACTTCAACCCGGCCGTGCTGGTCGCGCGCAGCCACACCCAGTACGACGCCAGCACCGGGCTGGGCGACATGCTGCGTGAGGACCTGGTCGCCGAGCGGATCGCGATCGCCACGTACACCGAGATCGCGCGCTGGCTCGGCGAGGCCGACCCGACCACCCGCCGGGTGATCGAGCAGCTGCTGGCCGAGGAGGAG
>JBBWZH010000013.1:0-10090 GCA_039648995.1 Mycobacteriales bacterium | reverse complement strand
CGGCCCTCCCGATCCCGCTGCCGATCCCGCTGCCGGCTCCGGCGCCGGCGCCGGCCGGCAGCTCGGGCGAGCCGCCGCTGGAGCTGCCGGCCCGCAGCACCCGTCCGGTGCCGTCCATCCGGGTCGCCTCGACCGCGATCGGTGGCTCCCGATGTCGCCCGCCGCGCCGGGGTGCGGCCACCCCGACCGGTCCGCGCGCTTCCTCCCGCAACCGGGCGTTGTTCACCACGACGGTGGTGTCGTCGTCGCTGTTGTTGACCACCAGCGGCGCATCGCGGCGGCGCCAGCTGCGCAGGAAGCCGCCGACCCGGCGGGTCTCGTAGTTCCCGTCGCCCATCGCCGCGGCCATGCCGCCGGTGGTGATCATCGTGGTGAGCTTCCGGAACGGCCGGGTCAGATACCACATCACCACGGTCACGACGCCGACGAGCACCAGCCGCAGCCATGCCGGCAGCCGGGTGGCCGGGTCCAGGATGGACGAGTCGACCCGGATCACCAGCAGCACGGCGAGGGTGAACAGCACCGAGTTGAAGATCGCCGCGGCCACCACCCGAGCGGCGGCGACCACGATGCCGCGCAGCGGGAAGAACGCGCCGGCCGTCAGCAGCGCCGGCGCGAAGATCACGGCGAACCGCACGATGATGTAGGCGGCGATCAGGATCAGGCCGCCGATCAGCAGGAACGGCGCCATCAGCAGGACGCCCACGTCGGCCAGGATGGCCGCCTCCAGCGATGCGCTGCCGTGCCCGGCGACGCATTCGTACGCGGCCGGGTCGTCCTTCTGCGTCGCCGCGGCGGCCCGGTCGAAGCCGGCCTTCTTCAGGTCAGCGATCTTCTTCGCGTCGCCGGCGGGGCGCGCCGCCTCACCCCAGCTCAGCGCCTGGGCCTCCAGGATCTGCGCACCGTGCGCCTTGGCGCCGGGGCTGTCCGGGTTGCAGAACTCGCCCATCAGCCACATCCGGTACAGGAACGGGCCGTACAGGGAGTTCGCCACCTGCAGGCCGGGCGTGCCGTCCTGGCCGGTGATGCCGTGCGACACGACGGCCACCCCGCTGGTGATCACCTTGTCCGCCGCGTGCCCGGCCCGCACCGGCCAGGCGAACAGCGCAGCCGCCATCACGGTCACCAGCAGGCACCAGCCGATCGCCGTGGTCGACTCGGACACCCGCTGCCGGGTCGCCTGCGCCATCAGCAGCAGGCCGGTGAGCATCACCGCCAGCGGGGCGATCGGCGTGAAGATGGCCTTGTTCAGCGCGTCCGTGAGGTTCTGCAGCAGCGGGTCGAACGCGGACAGGTAGGTCGGTTCGAGCGCGGCCTGCGACACGGCCGCCAGCGCGGACACGCCGGCCTTCGCCGGGATGAACAGGATCCGGGCGGCCCAGGCGGAGATCGCGCCGGACGGGTCCCGCGCGACGCCGCCGCAGCCCAGGTCGTACGCGTACCAGGACAGCCCGGCCAGGCCGTACTGCTGGAACGGCGAGGTCTTCGCGCCGGCCTTGAACGGGTCCTCGACCGCGGGCGGCGGGTTCGGCGCGGACATGAAGAAGCCGGAGATGCCTTGCCCGGGCGATTCCGGGCTGGGCGCCGACTTGCAGTCGCCGAGCCCGGGCAGCGCGCTGGCGGTGCCCGGCATGACGACCAGCGCGGTCAGCGCCAGCGCCACCCCGGCCAGCAGCCGGGTGAGCCGGCGGGCCAGCCGGTGCCCCTCGAACCAACGACCGATAAACGTCCGCGGCGAGCGCGCGGGACGGCGTGCGTAGCGCAGCAACGGCATCGGGTCGGCGGCCGCAACCCGGCGCCGGCCCCGCGCGGCCAACCGGCCGCCAACGTGCTCGGTCGCGCCGGCCGGCCGGCTGTCCGCCGGCCGGCTGTCCGCTGGAGGGTCGTCCGCCGGCGTGCCGGTTTCGGTGGCCTCGGCGGTTGAGGTGGTGCCCCGTCCGGTCATACCGGCACCCGGTCTTCCGTGAAGTCGGCGTAGTCGTCCACGTCGGCCAAGTCGGAGCGGGGGTCTCCGCTGGGCCGGGCGTCGGTGTTGACCACCGCGAGCAACGAGGGGTTGTACGACAGATCCGCGACGAACCGGTCGACGTTGCCGTCCGGGTCGCGGAAGACGAACTCCCGGTAGTCCGGCGGCGCGCCGTCCGGACCCATCTGCGAGAGCGTGCCGATCGCGTGCTCGTAGCCCGCCTCGGTCTGCACCCCGAGCAGGCGCAGCGCGTCGGCCGCGACCTGCTCGTCCTCGATCCGGCCGACGAATGCGCCGGCCACGTGGTTGGCGACGTCCATGTTCAACGTATCGGCCGGGTCCTGGGACGCGGCCAGGCAACAGACGTTGTATTTGCGGGTGTCGCGGCCGACCCGCTGGAACAGGGCCCGGCCGACCGGCCACATCGCCAGGAAGTGGCACTCGTCCAGTGCCAGCACCTTGCGGACATGCCGGGGCAGGCCGTAGATCGCCCGGGTCGCGTACCAGGACGCCAGGTGCAGCGCCGGCACGCTCATCCGCTCGGTGAACGACCAGTGCTCACGCGGCACGGTCGGGTTCGGCAACACCAGCCCGCTCATCGTGATCACCGTCAGCACGGCCTCGGCCCGCGGGTCGGCGGTCTCGGTGCCGCCGGCCAGCGGCGGGAAGAACAGCCGGCCCTGCCGGGTCTCGGCGGTGTCGGCGAGCAGGTCGGCCAGCGTCTGCGCGTGCATCGCGGCCGCCTCGTCGCGCAGCCGGTGGTCGTAGCCCGGGTCGGGCGGGCCGGCCGCGCTGCCGTCCACGTTCATGCCGGCGTACTCGCGCAGCCGGCCGATGACCATCCAGTACGACCGGTCCCGCTCGGAGCCGACCTCGCGGATGGCCCGCAGCAGCAGCGGCTCGGTGTGCGCGTTGGCGTCGATCTGCGCCGGCAGCAGCATCCGGGCGATGTCGATGGCCAGCGTCTTGCGTTCGGCTCGGGCCTCGTCCACGGCTTCGTCGAAGTCCTCGCCGTCGTCGAAGTGGCCGCGCTGCGGTTCCGGCACCACCGCCCACGGCGACAGCGTGCCGGCCGGCGCCTTGGCCAGGTCGATGTGCTCGGCGAACTCGCGCAGCTCGGGCATCTGGCACAGCGCCGCCAGCGGGCCGGACGGGTCGAGCATCACCGTGCGGATGCCGCGCCGGGCCGCCTGGTAGCAGATCGCGGCCTCCAGCACCGACTTCCCGGCGCCCTGCCGGCCGACGATCGGCACCAGCCCGGACGCCTTCTTGACCTCGGTGGAGTAGTGCGTGTCGAACATGACCGGGCGCCGGACGCTGGAGGCGATCAGCCCGATCAGCGGGCCGCGCCGGTCGCCGAGCCTGGTGGCCACCTGTGGCAGGCCGGCGGCGAAGTAGCGCATCGGCAGCCGCCTGCGGTACGCGGTGGACGAGACCGGCTCGCCCGGGATGAACTCGCGGACCAGGCTGGCCTGGCCCTTGGTGAGCACCGCGTCCATGTGCCGGCGCTTGTACAGGTCGCGGACCGCGCGGACCCGCTCCATGCACTCCGCCTCGGACCGGCCGGCCACGGCGAGCCGGTACCAGCCCTCGGTGCGGGTGGAGACCAGGTCGTCGCCGTGGCTCATCTCGTCCTCGATGTGCCGGGCGTGGTCAGCCTGGCGGGTCAGCGAGGCCGGCTCGTCGATGTCGTGGATCTGGTACTGCTTCTGCTGGTCGCGGATGCGCAGCAGCGCCTTGGTCACCCCGCCGCGGACGTGCTGGCCGGCCACCACGTCCACGGTCGCGGCCACCTCGACCGACCAGGGCAGCGCGTCGGTGGCGGCCAGCCACGGGCCGCGCGGGTCGGGCACGATCATCTCCGGCATCCGCCCCAGCGTGACCACCGCGATGTACGAGCTGAGCGGCTCGTGGTCGGGCCGGCGGTCGATCATCTGCACGCACCGGCCCAGCGGCGTCGGACGGACCACCACGCCCTCGGTGAAGGCGTGCAGGTCGGTGGTCTCCCAGGTGTCGGACAGCCCCGGCGGCGACATCAGCCCGCCCGGCGCCGGCAGCCCCAGGCCGATCGAGCGGTGCATCAGCCACTCCATCCGGCGGGTGTCAGCGGCCGCGCCACCGATCCCGGGGGAGCCGACGACCTCGGCGATCAGCTCGACGTCCCGCTCCAGGTGCGCCAGCTCGTGGTTGCCCGCCTTGCCGGTCAGCCGCTCGGCCAGCGCCGCCAGCCGGGACCGCGGCGCGATCTCCACGCCGAGGTAGACCTCCTTCTCGGCGGTCGCCGAGGTGCGCAGGTAACGCTGCTGCGCGAGCAGGTTGTCCGACCAGCTGCTGCCGTCCGAGCCGGGCAGCGGGGACGGCGTGCGGGCATGCAGGCCGCGGGCCCAGGCCGCGACCGGGTACGGCCGCGACGTGACCCGCACCCGCAGCCGGCGGCCGGCCAGCCCGGCGTACGCGATGCCGGCGGCGTCGATCATGCCGCGGCGGTCGCCGTCGGCGCGCCAGGCCCAGCGGGCCGGCGGGACCACGAACCACGCGTACGCCGACTTGCGGGTCAGCGTGATGTTGCCAACGATCTCGCGCAGCGCCAGGCCGAGTGGCGCCGGCTTGGGGTCGGCGGCGCGGGCCATCAGCGGGACTTCCGGACAGGCAGCAGAATGCGCTCCTCGATCGGCCGGCGGGGGTCCGCCGGGTGTGGCGGCGATCCCGGGCCGGACGGGCCGGACCGGGTCGGGGCTTGCTGGGCCTGCTGGGCCTGCGGTGGGGCCGCTGGGCCGCCGCCGGCCTGTTGCGGCCCGCGCGGGCGGCCGTCGGCCGCGCGGTCCTGCGGCTGAGCCGAGCCGGGACGCATCGGGGGGAGACTGCCGGCCGGGCGGCGCACCGGCGCCGCGGGCGACCAGGGCTGCCCGGTCGGCTCGGACTCGTCCCAGTCGTCGCTGCCGTCAGCGTTGGCCACCCGCCCGGACCAGACGGGCCCACCCCGCTCGGCGGGCGCCCACGGGCCGGGCTGGTAGCTCTGGAAGGTGTGGTAGGCGGAGGCCGGCAGCACCTCGGGCACCACCTCCGGCCGGCTCGGCGCGATCGTGCCGGGCCGTACCCGGGTGGCCGGGGTGACGCCGGGCGGCACCCGGCGCCGCCGGCCGCGCTGCTCCATCCGGTGTTGCTCGATCTTGCGCTTGCGATCCCGGATCCGGCGGGCCCGCTCGGGGAGCTCCCGGACGCCCACCCGGCCGGGCCGGATCAGCAGCGACTTCTCACCGTGCCTGGACGAGGCCAGCGCCGCCCGCGCCTCGGCGCCGAACAGCGCCGGAAGCGACCGCAGCGGCCGTTCGTGGTCGACCACCAACATGACCGCGCGCGACGCGACGACGGACAGTGCCACCGACCACAGCAGCGAACCCACCACGCCGCCGGGGCCGGAGCCGCCGATCGGCACCAGCACCGCCGCCGTGATCAGGAAGCAGGCCAGCCAGGTACCCCAGGCCACGTACCGGGCCTGGATCGGCAGCGTGTACTCGTCCGGCCCCAGCCAGACGGTGTCGAACTGGTAGACCTCGTCGTCCGGTCTGACGGTCAGCGCCATGGTGCACTTCCCTTCGCTGGCCCGATCGGTACAACGCGGCGGGCGGCTACTCGGCGGGACATCACTTGCCGAGGATCAGATCCACCAGACCCTGCCCAAACACGAACAGCGCTCCGCCCGAGGCCAGGAGCAGCACCCCGAGGAACAGGTTCACAGCCACGACCGCGTTCTCCCTGGTGCGGCCCTGATGCGCGCGCGACATGATGATCACCGCGACGAACGCGAAGATCAGTGGAACGATGTACTTAACTATCCAGGCGACTAGTCCCTGTGTATTGATGGTCGGTTCTGCAGCCAGGACGTCGAGAAGTTCGGGCACGTCCTTGCTCCTTTCGGCGCTAACCCCCCGCTGCGGTTACACTACGCTATGTGCTCGGCCTGTCGTAGTGGCCGAGTCTAATGTGACAGCAGGGCAGGTGGAACAACAGCGGGGCATCCCGGTCACCTCCGGACACTGGCCGTTGATTGCGCATGGACCATGCCTCGCCTAGCATCCGGCATCCTGCCCACCCCTAGCGGGTGGCTTCCCCTACTCCGGGCAGCCCCTCGCCGACGGCCATCCCGTCGTCCAGGGAGGAGAGTCGTTCATGGCTTCGAAGTCAGCAGCGGAGCCAGCCGGCCACGCCGATGCCCGCGTCAGGGGTAGACCCGGTTCGGCCGGCCTGGACCACCCGGTCACTTTGCCGGACGAACTGCCGGGCGGGGCAGTGGATGGCGCGCCGGGGGTCGCGCCGGCCGGTCGCGGGGACTGGCCGGAGGACCCAGCGCGCCTCGAGCTCCGCACCACTGTCACCGAGTCCGATCTGCCGCCCGCCGCCGACGTCGCGCCCGTCAACGGCCTCCGGGCCGCCCTGGCCGACGGCTCTCTGGCCGGGCCGGCCGGTGGCCCCCTGGCCGGACCGGCTGACGGCTCGCTGGACGGGTCTGCCGATGGCTCCCTGGCTGGGTCGGTCGATGGCTCGCTGGCCGGGTCGGCCGGGATCGCTACGGGTGTGGCGGGTGGGCCGGGTGTGCCCGGGCTGGACGCTGGGTTCGACGACGGGGACGAGGAGCTGATCACGGCGACCGGGATCCCGCCGGAGGTGGCCAGTTTCCTGGCCGAGTCGGCGGCCGCGGCCGGCGTCGGCCTCGACGAGGCGTTGCGGGCCGCCGGCGTGCGGTCGTCCCGGCGCAGCCGCACCAGCCCGGACCGCGTACAACGCAGCTTCTACCTCTCCCGCGACCTGGTCGACCGCGCCCGCGCCGCCGTCTCCGCCACGATGCGGCACCCCGGCGAGGCCTACAACGTGAGCCAGCTCGCCGGCCGGGCGCTGGAGAACGAGGTCCTCCGCCTGGAACGCGACTACAACAACGGCAAGCGGTTCCCACCCGTCAGCCACGTCCCCTCCGGACCTAGCCCGGAAGGCGTCGAGCGGATCCGCACCGGCGTCACCACACCCCGCCGCCGCCGGCCAACCTGACCCGCTCCCCGGTGCCGCTCAGGTTGGTCGGCGCCGGGCGGCCGGAGCGGATGGATCAGTGGCAGTCGCACTGCCCGTTGCGGTGCACGGCGACCCATTCGGAGAAGGCGGCCGGGTCCTCCTCGTAGGCGTCCAGGGCGTTGGAGGCGATGTTCGCGATCACGCGCATGACGTCGACGGAGTGGCTGAACCAGGCCTCGTCGAGCACCTGCTCGTTGATGACGAGGGCGTCGTAGACGGCGCGCTGCCGTGGGTCCTCCGGGCGGGGCCGCCGGGCCCGGCGCTCCGGCGGGCGGGCCCGCCCGAACCGGCCACGGCGGGCCGGCCGCTGCGCCATCGGGTCGCGCCCACCGGCCAGCCGGCCCCCGGTGCCGGGCCGGACCACCGCCGGCTCCTCCGGCGGCCGTGGCGCGGGTGGTCTGGCGGGCGGCTCCCCGTACCGGCCAGGCCGATCCGTCTCCGCCGACCGCGGCGGCGGAACCGGCTGCCGGGCCGGCGGACCGGCCGGCCGCTCGCCGCTGAACCGCTCCGGCGGCGGGCGGTCGCCGGGTCGCTCCTCGACGAAGCGCGGCGGCCGGCCAGCCGGGAGCGTGTCTGGACGTGGCCGGTCGGCCGGCCGCTCCTCAGGGAAGCGGCCCGGTGCCGGCCGCTGCGGCGGGGGCGCGGTGGGCGGCCGCGTCCCGACGAAGCGGGGCGTGTCCGGGCGGTCGGTGAACTCCCTGCCCGCTGACGGCATCGCGCTCGGCCGTCCCGACGCCGCGCCTGGCTCGGTGGGTCGGCCACCGGTCGGCCGGTCTCCCACGCCGGGTGTGCCGGCCGGCGGTTGGCCGCCGGGCCGCCGGTCTGTCGGCGCCGGCCTGTCGGCGGCGGGCGGAAGCCCCGTCGGATGACCGGCGGCCGGCCGCGCGGCGCCGGGTCGGTCCGGACCCGCAAGCGGCCCGGGCGGACGACCTGGAGTCGGCGGAACCGCCGGGGGCTGCTGCCGGCCCTGGCCCGGGCGGCCGGGCGGCGCCGGCCGGTCCGCGGCCGGGCGTCCCCCCGGTGGGCTGATCGGCCTGTCCGCGCCCGGGTGCGTCGCTGGCGGGCCGCCCGCGGCCGGCGGGGCCGGGGTGGCGGGCCGCTCCGCAGGCGGGCGGTCCGCGGGCGGACGCTCCGCGGGCGGGCGGTCCGCGGGCGCGGAGGCGGGCTGAGCCGCTGGCGGCGCCTCGGCCGGCGGGCGGGTACCTGCCGACCCGGCTGCCGGCGGCGTCCCGGGCTCGGTGGGCGCGGCGCCGGCCGCGACGAGGCCGGTCGCGGCCAGGCCGGCCACGGCGGCGCCGGCCTCCGCGGGCGTGACCTGGTCTGCGGGCTGGTCGGTGGCCGCCGCGACCGGGTCGGCCGCGGGGAGGTCCGGGGCGGCCGGCGGTGTGCCGCGGGGCGCGACAGGTGCGCTGCTGGCGGCCGGCTCGGCCGGCGTCGGCGAGGTGGGCGGCAGGTCCGGCGGCGGCGGCAGGCTGGGCACCGGCACCGCGGGCTCGTCCGGCTGGTCGTCCGCATGCGGGAGGCGGCGTTCAGCAGCGGGCGGGGCCGCCGCCGGCCCGGCTTCGGCCCGGTCGCCGGGCTGCCCCTCCGCCGCCGGGCCGCCGGCAGCTGCGCCGCCGGCGGTGGGGCCGCCGGCCGTCGGGCCGGCCTGACCCCGGATAGGCGGCTGGTCACCGGCGGGGCTGATATCCGCCGCCGGGCGTGGTCGCTCGGCAGGTGGGCGCTCGCCGGCCGGCGGCTCCAACTTGTCGCCGGCGGCCTGTTCGGTGCCTGCGTCAGCCGCGGCCGGTGGACGGTCGTCAGCGGACCGGTCAGCGCCGTCGCCGGCAGGGCGCTCCGGTCCCTCGGTGGCCGCGACGTCGGCGGCGCCGCCGGGCGCGGACTCGGCGGCGGCCGGTCGTGGCCGGTCCTGCGCGGGTTGCTCCGGCCGGTCGGTCGCGTGGGGGTCGTGCGTCGGGCGGTCGGTGGCGGCCGGTTGCGGCTGGCCGCCGGCTGGGCGGTCGGCGGTCCGGGTGCCGGGCGGCGGTGGCCGGTTGATCGCGTGGGGGTCGTGCGTCGGGCGGTCGGTGGCGGCCGGTTGCGGCTGGCTGCCGGGTGGTCGGTCGGCGATCGGACGGTCCGGTGGTCGGTAGGCCGTCGGGCGATCGCCGGCGGGCCGCGGTGGCCGGTCGGTGCTCGGGCGGCCGACGGCTGGCGGGGCTTCGGCGGCGCGGGGTGGCCGTTCGTAGCGGGGGGCGGGCTCGTTCGAGGGCCGGCGGGGGCGGTCGGAGATGTCGGGGCCGGGCTGCCCGGCCTGGCCCGCGAACCAGTCGGAGCGGTCGCCGCGGCGGCGCAGGCGGCTCGCCGGGGGGCGCCAGATCGGCGGCACGGCCGCGTCGGGTTCGTCCATTGTGGACTGTCGCTCGGGCATGGGTGCGGCCGGCGGCTGGGGCCGCCGGCGGCGGGGGAACCAGGACCGCCGCTGCGCGGGCGCGGGCCGTTCCGGCGGCGTGGGCCGTGCCGGCGACGAGGGCCGGTCCGACGGAGCCGGACGCTCGCTCCGTTCCGTGGGCGGCGCCGGCCGTGTCGGCCGATCCAGCGTCGGTCGTTCCGCTCGCGACGACTCCGGCGGCCGTGCCACCTGCTCCGATCGCGCCGGCCGCTGTGGCTGCTCCGCCGGTCCGGTTCGCTGTTCGCGCCGCTCCGCCGGCCCGGCCGGGTGCCCGGGCCGTTCGGCCTGTGCCGCCGATCCCTGTGGCCGGTCGGTCGGCCGCTCCGGCTGTTCCACCGGTCCGGTCCGCTGTTCCGCCGGCCTGACCGGCCGGTCTGGCCCGGTCGTGCGGCCGGGCGGTTCGGTCTGTCGTTCGACCGGTCCGGTTCGCTGTTCGGCCGGCCCAGCCGGCCGGTCCGGCCCAGTCGTGCGGCCGGGCCGTTCGTTCGGTCGGTCGGGTTGTTCCGGTTCGTTGTTCCGCCGGTCTGGCCGGCCGGTCCGGCTCGGTCGTGCGGCCGGGTCGGTCGGTCGGTCCGGTTCGTTGTTCCGCCGGTCTGGCCGGCCGGTCCGGCTCGGTCGTGCGGCCGGGT
>JBBWZH010000782.1:0-4220 GCA_039648995.1 Mycobacteriales bacterium | reverse complement strand
CGGCGCAGCACGTCCAGCTCGTGCATGCGGCCGGGGTAGCCGAACGAGACGCGGAGCAGGAACCGGTCCAGCTGCGCCTCGGGCAGCGGGTAGGTGCCCTCGTACTCGATCGGGTTCGCGGTGGCGATCACGTGGAACGGCGCCGGCAGCTCGAACGTCCGGCCCTCGACCGTGACCTGCCGTTCCTGCATCGCCTCCAGCAGCGCGGCCTGGGTCTTCGGCGGGGTGCGGTTGATCTCGTCGGCGAGCAGCACCCCGGTGAACAGCGGCCCGGCGCGGAACACGAACTCGGACTGCCGCTGGTCGTAGACGAACGAGCCGGTCACGTCGGACGGCAGCAGGTCCGGGGTGAACTGCAGCCGGCGGAACGGCAACCCCATGGTCTGCGCGAAGGAGCGGGCGGCCAGCGTCTTGCCGAGCCCGGGGAAGTCCTCGACCAGGACGTGGCCGCCGGCGAGCAGCGCCGCCAGGATCATGGTCAGCGGCTCCCGCTTGCCGACCACGGCGCGCTCGACGCGGTCGAGCACGGCCTCGCAGATCACCCACACCTCGGGCATCGGCAGCGGCCGCACATCAGCGGCGTCGCCGGCCGTACCGGCCACTGGGCCCGGGCTCAGATCTGCTCGATCGCGGTCAGCAGCTCGGCCAGGCGGCTCCGGGTCGGCGTCGCCGGGCTCGGAGGACCGGTCATCAGCAGCCACAACGGCTCTCCCACCATGCGTCGCGCCGCGTCGGGCTGGCCGACCACGTCGATGCCGTGCCGCTGCCGCAGCCGCTCCTCGGCTAGCCGGGCGAGCTGGGGACGTACCCGCGTCTCGTACCGGCCGAGGTCGACGCTACCCCAGGACAGCCGGTGCGCGAGCGTGGATAAACCGTCGAGGCCCGCACCGGACAGCTCCGTCTCCGCGCCGGCCGGGCCGGCCAGCGGCGCCGGCGGCGTGGCCGCGACGAGCAGCCGCCAGGTCGACAGCAGCGCCACCGTGACCGCCACGCAGAACCACAGCTCCGCCCGGTACGAGGCCAGCTGGAGCACGACGTACACCAGCGCCGTCAGCCCGCCGCCCAACCCGCCGACCAGCAGCACCTCCCGCCGCATCCGCCGGCTCACGGTGCTGCCCGCTCGCCGCGCCGCGCGACGTCTTCCCGCGGCCCCGCGCGGCGACTCCGTCGGCGCGTTGCCCCGGTCCGGACACCGCGGCGCCCCGCTCCGCTCACCGTGCCTCCCCGACCGGCTCGCCGGCGAGCTCGCGCCGGACCTGGGCGAGCGCCGCCCGGGCCTGGTCGCGGGCGTCCTCGCCCAGCGGGTGGGTGGAGTAGCGGGCGGTCCGGTAGAGGTCCGCGAGCCGCTGCAGCGGACCGGCGGTGACGTGGTGCTGGGCCAGCACGCGAGTGGTCAGCTCCGCCGGTGTCTCGGCCGGGTGGCGGGCGGTGCCGGCCTCGCCGGCGGCGCGTTCCAGCAGCACCCAGCAGGCGATCACCGCGTCCGCCGACTCGCCCTCCTCCACCTGGCGCAGGGCGTCCGTTACCGCGCTGGCCAATGCCTGCGCCGCCCAGGCGGGCGGCCGCTCGCTGCCGCTCCGGTCTACCACCGGCCGATCGGCGGCGCGCTCCAACCCGCCACCCCAGCCACGGGTGCGACGCTGGCGAATCACCAGCGCCAGGAGCAACGACAGCAGCACCGCCAGGCCGAGCACGCCGACGATGACCCCGCCGGCCATCGAGTGGTCCGCCGGCTGGCTCGGTGCCGCCCGCTCGCCGGCCGTGTGCGCGGCGCCGGTCGGGGTCGCGGTCGGGCTGCCCGCGCCGGACGCGGTCGTGATCGGGCGGAGCGTCTCGGTGCGACCGCTGCGGGCGGCGAGCGCGACCAGCGACAGCGCGGCGACGGCGACCAGCGCGGCCACGACCGCGCGGGCCACCCGCGTCCCACCCGCTGGCTGCGCCACAGGATCACATCACCGCGCCGGGGGGCCCGCCGTCAAGGCAAGCCGGCCAACTCGCGGGCGCGGACGAAAATGGCGTCCAGCATCGGCTCGGTCAGCTTGCCGGTGAACGTGTTCTGCTGGCTGACGTGGTAGGAGCCGAGCACGGCCAGCCCGCCGGGCAGCGTGACCTGCGCGCCGTGCCCGAACACCGGCCGGCGGGCCGGCGGCGCCCCGAGACCGGCCGGGGTCAGCGCCGGCCACAGCGCCTGCCAGCCGAACGCGCCGAGCACCACGACCACCCGCAGCGTCCCCGCCAGCAACGCCAGCTCGCGGACCAGCCAGGGCCGGCAGGTGTCCCGCTCGTCGGGCGTCGGCTTGTTCGCCGGCGGCGCGCAGCGGACCGACGCGACGATCCGGGTGGCGTACAGCTGGAGCCCGTCGCCGGCGTGCACGGACGTGGGCTGGTTGGCCAGGCCGGCGCGGTGGAGTGCGGCGTACAACCAGTCGCCGCTGCGGTCCCCGGTGAAGACCCGGCCGGTGCGGTTGGCGCCGTGCGCGGCCGGCGCCCGGCCGAGCACGGCCATGCGCGCGTCCGCCGGCCCGAACCCCGGGGCCGGCCGGCCCCAGTACGTCTGGTCGGCGAACGCAGCCCGCCGGGTGACCGCCACCTCCTCGCGCCAGGCCACCAGCCGCGGGCAGGCTCGGCAGACCGACACCAGCGCGTCCAGTTCCGGCATCCCGGTCGCGGACGCGGCGAGCCGGCGCACGTCGTCCGCGGCGCCGGCCACCGGAGTCCGCGCCGTCGCCGGGTCGCCCGGCCACCCGCTCCCCGGCGCCACGCCGACCCCGCGCACGGCGGCCGGGGGCCAACCGCCGGCGGCACCCGCGGCCGCCGGACGGCGTGACTCGCTGCCGCCACCAGGGCCGGTCATCGGAGTGGGCAGGTCAGATGTCGAGGTGGGCCTGCAGGACGGCGAGGGTCCGGTCCCAGGCGTCGCTGGCGTGGCCGGCGTCATAGACCTCGGGCCGCTCGTCGTTGAAGAACGCGTGCTTGCTGGCGGGGTAGTCGTAGAGCGTGACCTCGCCACCGGCGGCCTCGATCGCCTCCTTCGCCAGCTGGATGCCGGGGGCCTGCGTGGTGCCGTCCTCCTCCGAGCAGTGGAACACCGCATGCTTGCCGGCGTACCGCGTCCAGTCGACCCCCATCCGCTCCCACGGGACGGCCGGGTAGAAGTTGGACGTGACGACGACCTCGTCGGTGAGCGCGCCGGACCACAGCGACAGGCTGCCGCCCATGCAGAAACCGACCGCGCCGACCTTGCCGATCTGCTCGTCCCGGGTCTTCAGGTAGCGGGCGGCGCCGGCGATATCCTTCGCCGCCTGGTCCATGGCCAGGCCCATCAGCAGCCGCATGGCTTCGTCCGGCTCGTCGGTCTTGGCGCCGTGGAAGAAGTCCGGGGCGAGCGCGACGAACCCGGCGGCGGCGAACCGGTCGACGACGTTCTTGATGTGCCCGACCAGGCCCCACCACTCCTGCACGATGATCACGCCCGGGCCGGTTCCCGCCTCGGGCAGCGCCAGGTAGGCGTCCGTCGTGCCGCCGTTGCTCTGAAAACTGACCATCTCGCCCACGGTCACTCCTTCGCGTCTGTCCAGATGCGGCCGTCACTCAACCACGATCGCCCGCATGCCGTCCCGCCGGCCTCCCGCAGCCGCCGCGGCCACCGCTGGCGGGCGCCGCCTGCCGGCAGTGCGCCGCCTGCCGGCGGGGCGCCGCCTGCCGGCGGGGCGCCGCCGTGGCACCCTGTGGGCTCCGCCATGCTTGGGGTGTGCCGGCCGCCGCGCCGGGTAGTTCAGTGGGGAGCGGGAAGGGGTCTGGCGTGGCCAGAACGGCGGGCAAGGTCGGCTGGAAGATCATGGCTTTCGCGTTCGCGGTGCCGACCGGGATCGCGGTGCGCAAGTCACTGGATGCCGCCTGGCGGGCGGCCCGGCACAACGACCCGCCGCGCAACCCCGCCGCGCCCGGCACCGACTGGGCCGAAGCGCTGGCCTGGGCCGCCGTCTCCGGCGTGGCGGTGGCTGCCGCCAGGCTCGCCGCCGCCCGCGGCGCCGCGGCCACCTGGAAGACGCTCACCGGCACCCTCCCGCCGGGGCTCGAAGAAACCGACGTCTGACCAAGAGCCGCGCCGGCGATCTGCCGCCCGGCCGCCGGCTGGCCGCCGGCCTGCCGGCCTGCCGGCCTCAGGCTTGCCGGCCTCAGGCTTGCCGGCCTCAGGCTTGCCGGCCTCAGGCTTGCCG
>JBBWZH010000776.1:0-7505 GCA_039648995.1 Mycobacteriales bacterium | reverse complement strand
CGAGGCCGAGGTACCGCTGGTAGAACGCCTGCGAAGCGTCGAGGTCGCGCGCTTGCAGGGAGATGAAGTCGGGGCCGGTGGCGGGCATGATGATGCTCCTTCTTTCGTGTCAGTCTTCTGACACGGGTCAATCTATGTCAGAATGCTGACATGAGTCAAGACGGTGTCGGCGTCGACCTGGAGACGTCACTGGGCTACCTGCTGAAACAGGCGTCGAGCGTGCTGCGCGCGGCCATGGAGGAGGTGCTGCGGCCGCTCGGGATGAGCGTGACGCACTACTCCTGCCTCGAACTGCTGGCTCAACGACCGGGCTTGTCGAACTCCGAGCTCGCCCGGGGCGCGTTCGTGACACGGCAGTCGATGAACGTGCTGCTCCAGGCCCTGGAACGAGACGGCTACGTGACCAGGCCTGCGGCGGCACCCGTCGGGAAGGTACTTCCCACGCGGCTCACGCCTCGCGGCCGACGGAGCCTAGCGAAGGCGACCGTAGCGGTCCGGTCCGTCGAGGTCAGAATGCTGGCCGGCCTGACCGCGACCGAGCAGTCAGGCGCGTTCCGGATCCTGCAGAGGATGATCCATTCTCTGCGCGACGGCAACGACGGTGCATAGCTCTTTCCCCGGCGCACGTAGGTCGCGCGGCAACGCCTCAGGTCCGCTACGGCCGGACGCGAACCAGCCTGCTCCTCACCGTGACCGAATGGTCCCGACATCGGTGAATGTCCTGAGTGGACCGTCGCGGAACGGGAGCCGGCGGCGAGGACCTCAGACACGAACGGCACCCGGCCCTGGGGCGGCTCGCCGAGGCTGGCCTCTCCACACTCGACCGCACGACACTGTCCACACAGGACCACGAGCGGGCCACCGAAAACGGACGGAGTCCTGCAAACCGCCCCGCGGGGCTGTGACTGGTGATGCGTCGGTACCCGACCCGACCTGGCCCGCTTCGCAGTCTGCTGGATGGGGGGCTGGGCGTCTCGCGGACCGGTGTCGGCTGCTTGATGGAGACTGCGTGGCAGTATAAAGTATCCAGTACGCTGCCCGAGGAGGATGAGCTGCTGGTACGCCGGCTGTACCTCTGAGCTTCGAGGAGATGCGGATGACAGTGGTAGACGGTCAAGAGGTCGGTTACTCCTCGCTGGTCGAGGAGGGCAGGGTGCACTCGTCCGTATACACCGATGAGTCGATCTTCGAGGCCGAGCTGGAGCGGATCTTCTATACCTACTGGGTCTATCTCGCCCACGAGTCCGAGGTGCCCGAGCCTGGTGACTACTGCACCAAGGCGATCGGGCGCCACTCGGTCGTGGTGGCCCGCGGCACCGACGGAGCGGTCCGCGCCTTCTTCAACCGCTGCCGCCACCGCGGCACCACCGTGTGCCGGTACGAGCAGGGCAACGCCGAGTTCTTCCGCTGCCCGTACCACGGCTGGACCTACAGCAACCGCGGCTCGCTGATCGGTGTGCCCTTCCCCAGCCGCTACGGCGCGGATTTCGACAAGGGGAACCTCGGGCTGGTGGAGGTGCCGCGGCTGGACCAGTACCGCGGCTTCTACTTCGCCTCAGTGGCCGGCGACGGGCCCGGCCTGACCGAGCACCTCGGGCGCAGCGCCGAGTACATCGACATGTTCCTGCAGGCGTCGCCGCTGGAGAAGGTCGAGCTGCGGGCCGGCGCCGCGAAGTCGAACTTCCACGGCAACTGGAAGTTCGTGGGGATGGACGGCTACCACGTCAACTTCACCCACAAGACGGTGCAGGACCTGCAGACCCGCCGGACCGGCAACGCGGAGTCCCGCAAGAACAACAGCGACCGCGCGCCCAACCTCACGGTGGACCTCGGCGGCGGCCACTGCCGGCTCGACCTGTCGCTCACGGACCGGGTCGAGATCGGCAAGGCGACCAGCTCGCTGATCGGGGAGATCCCGGACACCGAGGCCGGCCACCGCTACCTGGCCCTCATGGTCGAGCGGTGGGGCTCGGAAGCCGAGGCGTACGAGCGGATCCGCGGATCGCGCGACGCCCACGTGCATGTGTGGCCGAACCTGCAACTCATCGGCAGCGAGGTCCGCGTCATCAGACCGATATCCAGCGGGTACACCGAGGTCTTCGGCTATCCCGCCATGCTGGCCGGCGTGCCCGACGAGATCAACGAGCGGCGGCTGCGCGGCTACGAATGGTTCAACGGCGTGGCCGGCTTCGGCTCGCCGGACGATCGCGAGATCTTCGAGCGCAACCAGGTCGGGCTGCGGTGCGACAAGGAACCGTGGATGGTTCTGTCCCGCGGTCTGACCCAGGCCGAGGTGCGCGATGACGGCGTCGTGGTCGGGAACATCACGGACGAGGTGACCCAGCGCAGCCAGCTGCGGCAGTGGGCGAAGGCGATGCGATGAGCGCCGCGAGCCGACAGCGAGCGAGCATCGCAGGACCGCCGCGCCGACCGGCGTCTGCGTCGGCTCCGGTCGGCGGTCCGAGGAGCGGAACGAGCGCGGAGGCGAGCCGATGAGCACGGTCAGCACGCCGGTCGGCGAGCTCCGGGCGCAGGTGACCGCATTCCTGGCGCACGAGGCGGACCTCATGGACCAGCATCGGTACGACGACTGGCTGGAGCTGTGGGCGGCCGACGGCATCTACTGGGTGCCCTGCAACGAGGACGACTACGACCCCAAGCGACACGTCTCGATCATCTACGACGACTACGGCCGGCTGCAGGAGCGCTGCTTCCGGTTGAACTCCGAGGGCGCGCACTCGCAGGACCCACCGTCGCGCCTGTGCCGGATCGTCGGCAACGAGCAGGTGTCCGGCGATGATGACGGCGACGTGCGGGTACGCGCCAACATGATCCTGGTCGAGGTCCGTGCCGGCGAGAAGAACGTCTACGGCGCGCGCCTGCAGTACACGCTGCGACCGGCGGGCGACTCGTTCCGGATCAGGCACAAGAAGGTGATCCTGCTCGACAACGACGAGCCGCTCGGCAACCTCACCTTCCTCCTCTAGGAGCGGGCCGTTGTGACCAGTACTGGAAGCGTGGTCATCACCAATGAGTTCGCCTCGGTGGCGATCCGGGTCGACCAGCACAGCAACGGGCCGCTGGCCTGGGTGACCGATCGCCGCTCGGGAGTGTCCCGCCGGATCGACCCGCTGGCGCTGGAGGGGTTGGTGTGGGCACCGGACCACATCATCGCGTCGCTGGCCGACCCCGGCTTCCGGACGTGACCGGCGCCGGACCCTCGGCGCGCACGTTCACGATCGTCCGGATGTACGCGGACGACGCCGGCCACACGACGTTCGCCGACCTCGAGATCCCCGGTCCCGAGGTGTCGTTCGACGGGGATCCGCGTAGCCACGCGCTGCGCGACATCCCCGCGACGACCGTCAACATCACCGAACTGTTGGAGTCGCGGCCGAAGCTCGACCTGCACCCGCCGCCACGTCGCCAGTGGGTGGTCATCCTCCAGGGAGCCATGGAGATCTCGACGACGACCGGTGAGCGCCGGCGGTTCGAGCCCGGCGACTGCCTGCTGGCCGAGGACATGCACGGCCGGGGCCACTGCACCGAGGACGTCGGCGAGGACCGGCTGGTGACCCTGAACATCGGGGCGCCGGACGGCTGGCGCTGGCCCGATACCTGACCCGCGAACGGCTTCCTGGAAAGGAGTTCAGGCGCGATGACGCTGAACGACAGACTGCCGACGGTCGAGGTCCTGCTCCAGGGCTTCAGCCTGGATACCAACGTCGGACTGGCCGGCTTCTGCATGGTGACGCTGGTCGAAGGGGTGGACGTCAACGGCGAACGGAAGCGGATCCTGTTCGACCCCGCGCATGTCGGGCGCCGTATCCTGCTGTGGGACGCGTTGGCCAAGCGCGGGCTGCGACCGCGGGACATCGACGGTGTCGTGCTCTCCCACTCGCACTGGGACCACATCCAGAACATCGACGTCTTCGACCACGCGCCGATCATGATCCACCCCACGGAACGCGCCTACTCGCTGCAGCCGCACCGCAATGACTGGGCGACTCCGGCCTGGACGGGCACGATTCTCGAGCGCCAGCGGCTGGTCGAGGTCGCCGAGGGGGACCAGATCCTGCAGGGCGTACGGGTCATCGACATGCCCGGTCACACGCCGGGCGGTATCGGCCTGTCGGTCGAGACCGGCACCGGCCTGTCGGTGGTCGCGGGCGACGCCCTGCACCACGCAAGGGTCGCGTTGCTGGGGGAGAACCCCCTGATCTTCTGGGACCGCAAGGCCGCCAGCGACACCATCGCCCGCGTGGTCAAGATGGCCGACGTCATCTACCCAGGCCACGATCGCGTGTTCCGGCTGACAACGGACAACGCGATCGAGTACCTCGAGGACTTCCAGATGACGATCAGCAACGTCTCGGACAGCCTCGACGATCTGGACTTCGAAGTGGCGAAGCCCGGCCAGTGGATCATGCCGGACATCGGGGAGCAGCAGGCGGTACGGGCCGAGTACGAGCAGGCGGCCGACGCCCGACGGGCACAGGTTCTCGGCTCCGTGGAGGACGGCTGGGTGAACTGGTGGGAGGTCGATCCCGAGCGGCCCGGGCGGTGACCGACGGGGCCGTGCGACGCCGTCCGATCGCGGCGTAGCGTCACATGACCGCGGTCAGGCCGCCGTCGACGAAGATGACCTGCCCGTTGACGAAGTCCGAGGCGCTCGAGGCCAACCACACCGCGGTACCACCCAGGTCGGCCGGGGTACCCCACCGGCCGGCCGGCGTGCGGGTACCTATCCAGTGGTCGAACTCGGGATTGCGCCGCAGCTTGGCGGTCATGTCGGTGTCGATGAACCCGGGCGCGAGCCCGTTGGCCTGGATCCCGTGCGCGGCCCAGCTGGCGCACATGACCTGGGTCAGCCCACCCAACCCGGACTTGGCCGCCACGTAGGCGCCGACCCGGCCGCGTACCAGCCGGTTGTGCGCCGAGCAGATGTTGATGATCTTGCCGTGGCCGCGCTCGATCATGCCCGGCGCGACCTGTTGGGCCAGCAGGAAGCAGCTCGTCAGGTTCGTCGACAGGATGGTGTCCCAGTTCGCCACCGCCAGGTCGAGGAGATCCGCGGGGTAGTTGATGCCGGCGTTGTTGACCAGGATGTCGATGCTGCCCACCCGGTTCTCCAGGGCGCGGATCGAGGCGCGCACGGCGTCCTGGGCGGTCACGTCGAAGGCGATGCCCTCGACCCGTGGCCGGCCCGCCCGGGTGGGCAGCCGACGCAGATCCTCGGTCGCCGCCGCGACCTTGTCCGCGTCCCGCCCGTGAACGACCACCGTGGCGCCGGCGGCCGCCAACGCGCGGGCGATACCCGCTCCGATCCCGCGGGTGGAACCGGTGACGAGGGCCAGGCGACCGCTGAGGTCGAACGGATCGGCAGCCATGGGCTCCACCTTCCGGGGTCCGATGCCGGCGGCAGCCTCGAGCCGAGGACCCCGTCCAAGTGAGATACTGTACACAGTGTTCCGTCGGCAGAATCACCGTACTAGTCTGTGGGCATGGCCGCGGCCGTCGGTGACCTGACTCCGGAGGTGCTGCGGCGCGCGTTCGCCAGCTTCCCCAGCGGCGTCACCGCGGTCGCCGCGATCCTGGAGGGCCGGCCGCTGGGGCTGGCCGCGAGCTCGTTCACTCCGGTATCGCTGGATCCGCCGTTGGTGTCGGTCTGCATTGCCCACACGTCCAGCACGTGGCCGGCCCTGCGGACCGTGCCACGGTTCGGGCTGTCCGTGCTCGCCCAGGAGCACGGCCGGGTCGCCCGATCCTTGGCGGCGAAGGGGATCGACCGGTTCGCGGAGGTCAGCTGGGAACGTACGCCGCAGGGCGCGGTGTTCGTGCATGGCTCGGCGCTGTGGCTCGACTGCACCAGCTTTGACGAGGTACCGGCCGGCGACCACGACATTGTCCTGCTGTGCGTCCAGCAGCTGTGGACGTACCCCGACGTGCCGCCGCTGGTCTTCCACGGCTCGAAGTTCCGCCAACTGCGTACCGGCGATAGCTGAACACTGGTGGCGGCAGCCGACATCAGAATCCAGTATGGTTGATACAGTTTCCAAGCGTGCGCCGTCCGAGGAGGTCGATCCGATGTCCGGGCAGATCAGGGCACTCAACCTGATCGCAGGCGAGTGGTGTGCCGCGGCCGACGGCCAGACGATCGCGGTGCGCGATCCCGCGACCGACGAGGTGATCACCGAGGTGCCCCGGGCCACGGTCGCCGACATCTCGCGAGCCGTGGACGCCGCCTCGGCCGCCTTCCCGACCTGGTCCCGGCTCGCCGCCCCGGACCGCCGACGGGCTCTGCGCCGGGTGGTCGACCTCGTCGAGTCGCACAGCGAGGATCTGGCCGGCATCGTCACCGCCGAGAATGGCAAGCCGCTGAAGGAGGCGCGGGCGGAAGTCGCCTACGGCCTAGGGTTCCTGGACTTCGCCGCCGACGAGGCGTGCCGCGTATATGGCGAGACGATCCCGGCCTCGACCGTCGCCAAGCGGATTCTCGTCAGCAGGCAGCCGGTCGGTGTGACGGCGGCGATCGCGCCCTGGAACTTCCCGTTCGCGATGATCACGCGCAAGCTTGGGCCGGCGCTGGCGACGGGCTGCACGCAGGTCGTCAAGCCGGCGGCGCAGACCCCGCTGACCGCCCTGTACCTGGCCGGCCTGCTCGTTGAGGCCGGTGTGCCGGCGGGCGTGGTCAACGTGGTCACCACCGGCGGGCCGGCGTTCGGGGAGACGGTGCTCGCCGACCCGCGGGTACGCAAGGTCTCCTTCACCGGGTCGACCGGGGTCGGCCAGTGGCTGGTCGCCCGCTCGGCGGCCAACATGACGCGCCTGTCGCTCGAGCTGGGCGGGCAGGCGCCGCTGATCGTGCTCGACGACGCGGACCTGGACGTCGCGGTGGCTGGCGCGATCCGGGCGAAGTTCCGCAACACCGGCCAGTCCTGCATCGCGGCCAACCGCATATACGTGGCAACCGAGGTGTACGACGGGTTCTGCCGCCGGTTCGCCGCGGCCGCGTCGCAACTCTCGCTCGGCGCCGGGTCAACCGATCCGGACATCGGTCCGCTCATCGACGACGCCGCGGTCGAGAAGGTCGCCCAGCACGTCAACGACGCGATCGCGAAGGGCGGCACGTTGCTCTGCGGGGGCAAGGTGCGCGACTTCCCGTCCCTCACCAACCGGTTCTTCGAGCCGACCGTCATCCGGGACGCGACCGACGACATGCTGGTGTTCACCGAGGAGACCTTCGGCCCGCTCGCGGCGATCAGCCCGTTCACAACGGATGAGGAGGCGGTGACACGGGCCAACAGCCTGCCCTTCGGCCTGGCCGCCTACGTCTTCGGCCGCGACGCGACCAGGTTGCTCACCGTTGTCGAGAACCTCGAGTCGGGCGTCATCGGCGTCAACGACGGCACTCCGTCCACGGCGCAGGCACCGTTCGGCGGCATGCGGCTGTCCGGCATCGGGCGCGAGGGCGGCAAGTACGTCATGGATGAGTACCTCGAAAC
>JBBWZH010000769.1:0-6700 GCA_039648995.1 Mycobacteriales bacterium | reverse complement strand
GACGAAGTACTCCACCGCGTTGTTCGGCAGCAGCTCGCGGAACTCGTTGGCCAGCTGGGCGGCCAGCGTCTTGTTCGGCGCCATCACGAGCGTCGGCCGCTGCAGCCGCTCGACCAGCCAGGCCGTGGTCGCCGACTTGCCGGTGCCGGTCGCCCCGAGCAGCACGACGTTCTTCTCGCCGGCCCGGACCCGGCGCTCCAGCTCGTCGATCGCGGCCGGCTGGTCGCCGGACGGCGTGAAATCGCTGACGACCTCGAACCGGCCCTCGGTGGGCACGATGTCGGTGACTGCTCGCATGGCAGCGACGATAAGCCGCGGCACCGACAGTTTTCTTCCGCTGGGCCGGCCGGGTCAACGGCGCCTATGCCGGATGGCGTACTCCAGGCCTCGCCGACCACCAGCGGGCGGGCGGCGGCCCGGACGGGGCGGATCAGAGCCAGCCGTTGGACTCGGCCACCCGCAGGGCCTCGACCCGGTTCCGGGTGCCGGTCTTGCTGATCGCCGCCGAGAGGTAGTTGCGGACGGTGCCCTCGGACAGGACGAGCCGGGCGGCGATATCGGCGATCGTGGCGCCGGCCCGGGCGGCGACCAGCACGTCGCGCTCGCGCCCGGTCAGCGGGCTGGCGCCGCCGGCCAGGGTGGCGGCGGCCAGCGCCGGGTCGACCACGCGCTCCCCCGCCGCGACCCGGCGGACCGCGGTGGCGAGCTCCATCGCCGGCGTGTCCTTGACGACGAAGCCGAGCGCGCCGGCCTCCATCGCGCGGCGCAGGTAGCCGGGGCGGCCGAACGTCGTGAGGATCAGCACCTTGCAGCCGGGGACCGCGGCCCGCAGCGCCGCCGCGGCCGCGATGCCGTCGAGCCCGGGCATCTCCACGTCGAGCAGCGCGACATCCGGCTGGGCGGCCCGTGCCGCCGCGACGATCTCGTCGCCGCGGCCGACCTGGGCGACGACGTCGATATCCTCCTCCAGCGACAGCAGCGCGGCCAGCGCCCCGCGGACCAGGTGCTGGTCATCGGCGAGCAGCACCCGGATCGGCTCGTCCGTCACCGGCACACCGAACCACCCGGCGGCCGCCCGCCGAGCACCGGGTCACCCGCGATCATCCGGCCCGTGCGCGGTTCGTCCCGCGAGTGGGCGGTCGGGTCGTGGGTGAGCAGGTCGGCGCGCCCACCCGCGCGTCCGTGCTCACCCGGCGCAGGAGGACCGACCCGCGGCGTCCGCGGCGGCCCGCGTCCCCGGTTCCCGGCCGGTGAGCAGCTCGGGCGGCACCTCGACGCGGAGGCGGTAGCCGTGGCCGGGCACGGCGCCGGCCTCGACCCGGCCGCCCACGCGGGCGGCGCGCTCGGCCAGGCCGGACAGCCCGGCGCCGGGGCGGACGGCGGCACGCGGGACGCCCGCGGCACCTGGACCGTCAGCGGCGTCCGGAGGCCGGGCGCCGGTGCCGTCGTCCACCACTTCGACCGCGTGCCCGTCCACGGTGATCCGGACCCGGCTCGCCCGGCTGTGCCGGACCGCGTTCGTGACGCCCTCCCGTACCGCCCAGCCGAACAGCTCGCGCAGCTCACCCGGCACGTCGTCCACGGCCTGCGGCATCTGCACGGTCATGCCGGCGGCGGCCAGCACTTCCCTGGCGGTGGCCAGCTCGACGGCCAGGCTCACCTCGCGGTAGCCGGCCACCACCGCGCGCACGTCGGCGAGGCTCTGCCGGGCCAGCCGCTCCACGTCGGCCAACTCGCTCTCGGCCCGGCCCGGGTCGCGGTAGACCAGCCGGCGGGCGAGCTGCGCCTTCACCGTGACCGTGGTGAGCGTGTGGCCGAGCAGGTCGTGCATGTCCCGGGCGATGCGCAACCGCTCCTGCTCGGCGGCGAGCCGGGCCACCTCCTCGCGCGCCATCCGCAGCGCGGCGTTGCTGCGGACCAGCGTGATGAAGCCGAAGCCGACGAACGCGGCGCCCAGCACCGAGGCGCCGGTGCCCCACTGCGGGCCGGTGCCCGAGCCCTCGACCAGCGGCGGCAGGAAGGTGCCGGTGGCTGCCAGCAGGACGGCGAACGGCAGCGAGTGGCGCGGCGACAGCAGCACGATCCCGGCCGAGGCGACGTAGACCAGCGCGCCCAGCCCGTCGGCCCCGATCGGGACGATGAGCAGGCCGATGGTCAGCAGCATCCCGAGCACCACGCCGTACCGGGCGCGGATGGAGCCGGCGGCCAGCGCGCGGGGTACCAGCAACGCGTACTGCGCGGCGAACCCGACCAGCAGCAGGGTGCCGGCCACGGCGGCCGGCCGCGATCCTTCCCGCCAGACCGTGCCCAGCGGGTAGGCCAGGTAGAGCAGCCAGGGCGAGGAGAAGAGGGTCCACCGCTTGGCCCGCCAGTTGGCCAGGCGCTCGCTGCCCTTGGGAACCTCCGGCCACGGCGACGGCGACGGCCAGGCCTGCCGGAGCCAGGACCACATCGACGTCATGTCCCCGCCGGTGTCGGCGCCGGACGGGCCCCCGGGCGGCGCGACGCCCCCGGCCAGCCCGGGCGGCGGGCCGGAATCCGGTGCCAGGCCGGGGCCCGGCGCGGCCGACCCGCTCGGGTCGTCCGGTGACTCCGTGCTCATGTTCACGACGATCTCACGTCCCGTGCCCGCTGTCGGCCCGGCAGCCATCGGCCCGGCATCGGCGGGCGGGCAGGGGGACGGGACGCCGGCCGCGCGGCCGGCGTCCGTCCCCGGGGAGGTGGTCATGCCGGGCGGGTGTCCCGGCTGAACCGGCGGATCGCGGCGGCCGAGAAGATCGCGGTCCACAGCGCGATCATCAGCAGGCCGTGGGTGCCGACGGTGTGCCCGGCCAGCGGCTCCCGGCCGGCCTCCGCCAGCCAGTACGAGGGCAGGGCCTTGGCGATCGAGGCCATGGCGTGCGGCATCTGCGAGACCGGGAACCAGATCCCGCCGAGCAGCGCGAGCACGGTGAACAGCGCGCCGGACAGCGGGCCGAGCGTCTCGGCCTTGACCAGGTGACCGATCAGGATGCCGAGCGGGACGAACGGGAGCAGGCCCAGCAGCGTCCAGCCGAACACCCCGGCCCAGGTGGACAGCGGCAGGTCCACGTGCTTGACGACACGGCCGGCCAGGTACAGCAGGAGCAGGGACGGGATCGAGGCGAGAAACGCGGTGGCCGCCTTGCCGCCGAGGTAGGACGCGCCGCTCAGCGGGGTCAGCCGCAGCTGGCGGGTCCAGCCGATCTCCCGCTCGATGGCGATGCGTCCGCCGACGGTCGTCGCGCCGCCCATCGCGCCGAACACCGCCATGCTCACCATGAACCAGGCGGCCACCGGAGCGCCCTCCACCGGGTCGGTGCCGTAGGCGGAGGACAGCAGCAGGTAGAGGACCAGCGGCATGGCGATCGTGAAGATGTACTGCCTGGGCACCCGGAAGGCGCGCAGCACCTCCAGCCGGAGGTAGGTGAGGCTCAGCGCGGAGCCGCCGATACGCGGGCTGCCGGCCGCGCGTGCGGCGTCCTTGTGGGTCGCGCTCATCGGGCGAGCTCCTGTCCGCGTGCGACCGTCTGGTCGGTGGGCGTGGTCTGTCCGGTGTGGACGGACCCGGTGTGGACGGACCCGTTGTGGACGGATCCGTTGTGGGCGGACCCGGGAACGGACCCGGGGTGGTCCGGGGCGTCGGTGGTGAGCGCGATGAACGCGTCCTCCAGGGCGGCGCCGCTGACCTCGATGTCCCGGGCGGCCGGCTCGGCGGCCAGCAGCGCGCGCAGGGCGGCGTCGGAGTCGGCGGCGCGCAGCACCAGCCCGTCGCCGCGCAGCTCGACGGCGGTGACGCCGGGCAGCAGGGCCAGCCGGTCGGGGTCGGCGCCGGGCAGCGTGCACCGGATCGTGCGACCGCCGACGATGGCCTTGATCGCGGTGGCCGGGCCGTCCGCGACGATCCGGCCACGCGCCATCAGCACCACCCGGTCGGCGAACTCGTCCGCCTCCTCCAGGTAGTGGGTGGCGAACAGGACCGTCCGGCCGGAGGCGGCGAAGTCGCGCATCGCGGCCCAGAACGCCCGCCGGCTCTCCACGTCCATCCCGACGGTCGGCTCGTCCAGCACCAGCAGTTCGGGGTCGGCGACCAGGGCCAGCGCGAACCGGACCCGCTGGGTCTGGCCGCCGGACAACCCGTTCGTCCGCCGCTGGCCGATCCCGGTGATGCCGGCCCGCCCGAGCACCTCGTCCACCGGCATCGGCCGGCGGTAGAGGGACCCGGTCATCGAGATCAGCTCGCGCACGGTCACGTGGCCGATCAGGCCGCCGCTCTGCAGCATCGCGCTGACCAGGCCGGACCGCGTGGCGTCGGCCGGCTGCCGGCCGAACACGGTGATCTCGCCGGCGTCCGGCCGGGCCAGGCCGAGCAGGATGTCGATGGTGGTCGACTTGCCGGCGCCGTTCGGGCCCAGCAGGGCGACGGTCTCACCGGCGACGATATCGAGATCCAGCCCGTCCACGGCGCGCACCGGGCCGAAGGACTTCCGAAGTCCGCGGGTCCTGATACCCGCGTCCAGCAGTGGTTTCGTCATGCTCACAACGGTCGTCCGCGGCGGTGATCGCCGGTAGTGAGAGCGGTCGTGACTTCAGGGTGACAACCCGCCGGGGCGGGGGCATGACTTCTGTCACCTCCCGGGATGCGGTCCGGCCGCGATCGGGGTCGGATAGGTTCGACATTCACATTGGTGGACAGGACGTGATCGTGACCCCACGCGGCGGCGGGTCCGGGGCGCTTGGCGGAGAGGACAGTGATGCAGGTCTGGCCCGGCTCGGCCTACCCGCTCGGCGCCACGTACGACGGGATGGGCACCAACTTTTCGCTGTTCTCCGAGGTGGCCGATCGGATCGAGCTGTGCCTGTTCGAACCGGACGGCACCGAGCAGCGGATCGAACTGCCCGAAGTGGATGGTTTCGTCTGGCACGGCTACCTGCCCGGGGTCGGCCCCGGCCAGCGCTATGGCTACCGCGTGCACGGCGCGTACGAGCCGCACAACGGGCTGCGCTGCAACGCGAACAAGTTGTTGCTGGACCCGTACGCGAAGGCGATCGACGGCCGGGTCGACTGGCACCCGTCGCTGTTCTCCTACCGGTTGGACTACCCCGGTGACCGCAACGACGACGACTCGGCGCCGCACCTGCCCAAGTGCGTCGTGATCAACCCGTACTTCGACTGGGGCACCGACCGGCCGCCGAACCGGCCCTACCACGAGACGGTGATCTACGAGGCGCACGTGCGCGGGCTGACCAAGCGCCAGCCCGGCATCCCGGCTGACATGCGCGGCACGTACGCCGGGGTCGGGCATCCGGCCACCATCGAGCACCTGCTCCGGCTCGGGGTGACGGCGATCGAACTGATGCCGGTGCACCAGTTCATCCACGACCACGGGCTGGTCCAAAAAGGACTGACGAACTACTGGGGCTACAACACGATCGGCTTCCTCGCCCCGGACGCCGGCTACTCGGCCACCGGGTCGGCGGGCCAGCAGGTGCAGGAGTTCAAGGGGATGGTGCGCGACCTGCACGAGGCCGGCATCGAGGTCATCCTGGACGTGGTCTACAACCACACCGCCGAGGGCAACCACCAGGGGCCCACGCTGTCGTTCCGCGGCATCGACAACAGCGCCTACTACCGGCTGGTGGACGGCCAGCCGGAGTACTACATGGACTACACCGGCACCGGGAACACGCTCAACGTGCGGCACCCGCACACGCTGCAGCTGATCATGGACTCGCTCCGGTACTGGGTGCTGGAGATGCACGTGGACGGCTTCCGGTTCGACCTGGCGGCCGCGCTGGCCCGCGAGTTCTACGACGTGGACCGGCTGTCGGCATTCTTCGACCTGGTGCAGCAGGACCCGACCGTCTCGCAGGTCAAGCTCATCGCCGAGCCCTGGGACGTCGGCCCCGGCGGCTACCAGGTCGGCAACTTCCCGCCGCAGTGGACCGAATGGAACGGCAAGTACCGCGACACCGTGCGCGACTTCTGGCGCGGCGTGCCGGCCACCCTCGGCGAGTTCGCCGCGCGGATCACCGGATCCGCCGACCTGTACGAGCATTCCGGCCGGCGGCCGGCCGCCAGCATCAACTTCGTCACCGCGCACGACGGCTTCACGCTGGGCGACCTGGTCTCGTACAACGACAAGCACAACGAGGGCAACGGCGAGGACAACCGGGACGGCGAGAACCACAACCGGTCGTGGAACTGCGGCGTCGAGGGCCCCACCGACGACCTGGAAGTGCTGGAACTGCGGGCCCAGCAGCGGCGGAACCTGATCGCCACGCTGTTCCTGTCCGAGGGGGTGCCGATGCTGCTGCACGGCGACGAGCTCGGCCGCACCCAGGGCGGCAACAACAACGCGTACTGCCAGGACAACGAGATCACCTGGGTGGACTGGGACCACGCGGACGACGAACTGATTGACTTCACCACGCAGGTGTCCCGGCTGCGGCGGGAGCACCCGGTGTTCCGCCGGCGGCGGTTCTTCGACGGCCGGCCGGTGCGCCGCGGCAGCAGCGGCGGGCTCCCGGACATCGGCTGGTTCGCGCCGGACGGCAAGGAGATGTCCGAAGAGGACTGGGAGGCCGGGTTCGGCAAGTCGGTGGCGGTCTACCTGAACGGGCAGGGCATCCCGGACCGGGACAACCGCGGCGAGCGGATCACCGACGACTCGTTCATGCT
>JBBWZH010000767.1:0-4187 GCA_039648995.1 Mycobacteriales bacterium | reverse complement strand
CGGGCCTGGGTGTTCTCCACCGTCTTCGGCGCGATGCCGAGCGCCTGCGCGGTCTGCCGGACGGTGTGGCCGAGCGATATCGAGATGAGGATGTCGGACTCACGCGCGGTGAGGTCGATCGGCGCCGCCGGGGCGCCACCCGCGCCGAGCACCCCGCGGTTCAGCAGCCCCAGCGCGGCGGCCCGGGCGACCAGGTGCACGCAGCTGTGTGCCTGCAGCTTGGCGAAGATGCGCCGCTTGTGGTTCTCCACCGTGTCCACCGCGATGCCGAGCAGCGTCGCGATCTCCGGGACGCTGTGCCCGCAGCTGACCAGCATGATGATCTCCAGCTCGCGGTCGCTGAGGCCGGCGCGGCCGGTACCGGAGACCGCCGGCACCGGCCGGCGCACCTGCGCCGACAGCGCCTCCAGCCCGTGCCGGGACGGGACGAGCACGGTCGCGCCGGCCCGGCGCGCCTCGGCGAGTTGCTGCGCGGTCAGGCGCTCGTACACCAGCACCGCGCGGACCTGCGGAAACCGCCGCCGCAGCACCGACAGCGTGCGGAACGCGTCCGACGGCCGGACCTCGGCGTCCACCAGCAGCACGTCCGGGCGGCGCAGCCGGCAGAGCGACGCGACCCCGGCCGGGCTGGTGATGTGGCCGACCACGGAGAGGTCGGCCAGGGTCGCGAAGTACGCGACGAGCGCGTCGCGGAGCAGCCTGCGGCCGGACTGCACAGCGAGCCGGACGGGCGCGCCGGCGTGCTGCGTCGCCACGATCTCCACCTGTCGTCGTCGACTGGGAAGGAGCACGCCGCAGGCCCCGGCACAGGGTAGATGCAATGGCCTCTTGGGTCTAGTTTGCGCATTCGTTAGCCATTCGAAGCACTAACGGGACTCTTCTCTACGTCGGCTCCGGTGGCGCGCCGACACGGACGGAATACCCCCAGTACCGGTGCGGCCGATCGGCCCGGCACCGCAGAATCCGTCCACCGGCTGGCCCCTGCCGGCGGGGCCGATTCGAGCCAGACGAGGTAGGGGGTTAGGGATAGTGGACTCAACACGCCCGCCGAGGTCCGGCCCTGTTGTGGGCCGCCGCCGGTTCCTGCTGGGGTTGGGCGCCGGTGCGGCCAGTGCCGCCGGTGCCGTCGTACTGCCCGGCCAGGCCAGTGCCGAGACCGCCACTGCGGGGTTCCCCGGCGCCGGCGCCGCGGCCACGCCGGCCGACCGGTTCGGCCGGATCTTTCCGCAGCTGCCGTCGTTCTCGTCCGGCGACTCGCGGCTGGCTGCGGCGCTGACCGATATCGGCAAGCCCGGCGGGATCCTGGACGCCAAGGACGATCTCTCGGTCGGGCCGGTGCTGCTGATCACCGACCCGGCGCAGAGCACCGTCAACCGCGACAACCCGACGCACACCGCGGGAACCACGTTCCTCGGCCAGTTCCTCGATCACGACATGACCTTCGACGCGACCTCCGCGCTCGGCGTACCGACGGTGCCGGAGAACTCGCCGAACACCCGCAGCCCCGCGCTGGACCTGGACTCCGTCTACGGCCGGGGCCGGGTGGCCGACCCGCAGTTCTACGACAGCGCCGACCCGGTGAAGCTGCGGATCGAGTCCGGCGGGCTGTTCGAGGACCTGCCGCGCGGCACCGACGGGCGGGCGATCATCTCCGACCCGCGCAACGACGAGAACCTCATCGTCTCCGGGCTGCAGGCGGCGTTCATCACGTTCCACAACCGCGTGGTCGACCGGCTGCGATCGCAGGGCGTCCCCGCCGCGACCCTGTTCGACCAGGCACGCCGGCTGGTCACCTGGCACTATCAATGGATCATCGTGCACGAGTTCCTGCCGCAGGTGATCGGCCAGGCGATGGTGACCGATATCCTCAACAACGGCAGGCGCTTCTACCGGCCCGAGCCCGGGCCGGCGTTCATCCCGGTCGAGTTCCAGGGCGCGGCGTACCGATTCGGGCACAGCATGGTGCGCCCGTCCTACCGGGCCAACCTGGCCGGGAACCCCGACGGCAGCGCGTTCTTCGGCCTCATCTTCGACCCGGCCGGGGAGGGCCAGGCCGACCCGGTCGACCTGCGCGGCGGCCGGCGGGCCCGCCGCCGGTTCATCGGCTGGCAGACGTTCTTCGACTTCGGCGACGGCGCGGTCCGGCCGAACAAGCGGATCGACCGGCACATCTCCACTCCCCTGTTCCGGCTGCCGCTATCGGCGATCGCCACCGGGGACGCGCCGACCGCGCTGCCGCAGCGCAACCTGCTGCGGCACGTCACCTGGAGCATCCCGGCCGGCCAGCGGATCGCGCAGACGATGGGCGTGCAAATGCTGCACCTGCAGGAGCTCGCGGACTACGGGCTGGCGCTGGAGAACCAGACCCCCCTCTGGTACTACGTGCTGGCCGAGGCCGAGATCCTGGCCCAAGGGCTCACCCTCGGCCCGGTCGGGGGAAGGATCGTCGGCGAGGTCTTCATCGGCCTGCTGCAGCTCGACCCGAACGCGTACCTGGCGGCGCAGCCGGGCTGGACGCCGACATTGCCGAGCCGGGCCGCGGGCCAGTTCGGGATGGTCGACCTGCTCCGGTTCGCCGGGCTCGATCCGGCCAGCCGGGGCCAGTGACGCCCGACTGTCCGGTGTGGACGGCTCGTCCGCCGCGGACGGGCCGTCCACCGGCCCCTGGTAGCTGCGGCTAGGGTCTACCCGCATGGCGCGACGGCTCTATCTGGTCAGGCACGGCGAGGCGATCGACGGCAAGCTCAGCGACGCCGGCCGGCGGCAGGCCCGGCTGGCCGGGCAGCGGCTGCGGGACGCGCCGATCGGCGCGATCTACCACAGCCCGTTGCCACGGACCGCCGACACCGCCGCGCTGATCGCCGAGCAACTTCCCGACGGCGTGCGGGTGGAGGAGTCCGAACTGATCGGGGACTACATCCCGGCCGCGCCGGCGCCGGAACTGCTGCGCAGGCTGCCGGCCAGCTATTCCGAGCTGCTCGCCGGCGAATCGCTGGCCGATCTGGCCGCCGGCGCGCGGCTCGCGGCGGCGGCGCTGGCGCGGTTCGCGGCGCCGACCGACGCCGAGACCTGCGATGTGCTGGTCACGCACAACCAGATCGTCGGCTGGTTCGTCCGGCACGTGCTGGACGCCCCGGACTGGCGCTGGCTCGGGCTGAACCACTGCAACGGAGCGATCAGCACGCTGCTGTTCCGGCCCGAGCGCCCGGCCAGCCTGCTCAGCTTCAACGACCAGAGCCACCTGCCGACCGATCTACAGTGGACCGGATTCCCCGTCGAGCTACGCTCATGACTCCGGGCGAGCCGTGCCCGGGTCGCTGTGCCCGTCCGGTCCGGTCGCGGGTTAGCTCGCGGTAGCCTGCTTGGCCAGCCACTCCGGTCGCGTGATCGCGTACTCGACCTCGCCCAGGTCGGTGCCCGGGATCGGATCGTCCCCCCAGTCCGGGTGGAACGTCCGGACGTGGCGCATGCCGACCGCGGCCATCGTCGCGCGGGAGGCCGTGTTGACGGCCATCGTCTCGGCGAAGATGCGGGCCAGCCCGAGGTCCTCGAACCCGTGCCGGATCAACTCGCGGGCTCCCTCGCTGGCCAGGCCCTGCCGCCAGTAGCGGCGTAGCAACCGGTAGCCGAGCTCGGCCTGGCCGGCGACCGGGCCCTGATCGGCGCGCTCGGGCGGTTCCAGGATCCACCAGCCGACGAACGCTCCGTCGACGAGGCCGGCCCAGAAGCCCAGCCCCGCAACGCGGGCCGCGACCGCCAGCCGCCCGAGGTGGAGAACCTCCACCTCGGCACGGCCGCGGCCACGGCCGTTGCCGAGGTACCGCATGACCTCGGGATCGGCGTCGAGCTCGACCTCGCCCTCCAGGTGTACGTCGGACAGCGGGACAAGCTGGATGCGGCCGGTTCGGAGGGTCGACTGAGCCATGACCCGAATCCTCCCCGCCGTTCTGCGCGGAGCCGACCCGGCCCTCTCTCGCCGAACTTGACGCCGGCGGCGCCAACCCAGTTAGATAACCGATAGGTTAGATAACTGGACAGTTCAATAAGGACGGATGACCCTGCATGACGACAGCAAACGGCGCCGACGGCACCGCGGTCGCCCAGCCCGACCCGACCGCGGCCATGAAGCTGGAACTCGTGCCGATACCGGTCGCTGACATCGACCTGGCCAAGGCCTTCTACCGGGA
>JBBWZH010000759.1:0-6366 GCA_039648995.1 Mycobacteriales bacterium | reverse complement strand
CGGCGCGAGCCGTCCATCCAGATGCCGCGCAGGAAGCCGATCTCGCCGACCGTGGCGCCGATGTACGCGGACAGCCGGGAGCCGGCCGCCAGCACCAGCAGCACCGACCCGGCCGGCGCGTGCAGGCCGGACGCCACGAACACCACCGCGCCGACGTAGCCCGCCCCGAACACGGCCCAGCCCAGGGTATGCCAGACCGCGCTGCTCCACCGCGCCGCCGACACGGGCTGGTACCAGCGCTCCCACGACTCGCGGCGCTGGTCGACCAGCCGCCGGCCGATGCCGGCCAGCCGCACCTCCTTGCCCGGCGCCGCGGTGGTGCCGAGCACGAACAGGTGCCGGGCGAGCCGGTTGTCCGGCGCCGCCGCTTCCTCGGCCGCCTTCTCCACCGCCGGCCGCCAGCTCGCGGTGAGCACGGTGGGCAGCGCGAACAGGGCGAGCAGCACCAGCGCCGGGTGGATCGAGACGAGCAGCCCGACGGTGACCGCGAGCCGGAGCAGCCAGCCGCCGGTGCTGAACACCGAGCCGTACATGTGGTCGAGCACGAACACCTGGTCGCGCAGCACGGCCAGCCGGTCCAGCAGCTCCGGCCGCTCCTGGTGCGCGATCGTCGAGATGGACGCCTGCAGCCGGGCCACGTGGCCCTCCAGCGCGATCGTCACCCGGTCCCGGAAGCGGCGCTGCACCCGGTTGCTGATCGTGCGCAGGTACCAGGTCGCGGTGGCGGACGCGGCCAGCCCGAGCGCCGCGCCGACCAGCAGGCCGCGGCTGCGCTCGAGCACGCCCTGGCCGAGCAGCTTGAGCCAGACCGCGATCAGCGCGTCCGGCAGGGCGGCGGCCAGGGCGAGCAGGAACGAGGCGAGCAGCAGCCCTGGCTCGTGCCGGTAGCCGAGCTTGCACAGCCGCCACATCGACCGCAGCGCCGGTGGCAGGTCGTCGGTGTCGACCGGGCCGCTAAGCGAGGGCATCCAGCACCGCCTCCTCCTCGCCCTCGACCACCGCGAACGGCCGCGCCTGCAGGTCGAACATCTCCCGGTACCGGCCGCCCAGCGCCATCAGCTCGTCGTGGCTGCCCAGCTCGATCACGCGGCCGCGCTCCACCACGCAGATCCGGTCGGCCTGCCGGACCGTGGAGAACCGGTGCGAGACCAGGATCGTCGTGGCGCCCGCGGTGGCGGCCAGGATTCGCTCGAAGATCTCCGCCTCGCCGCGCACGTCCAGCTGCGCGGTCGGCTCGTCAAGCAGCACCACGCCGGCACCGAGCGAGACCGCGCACAGCGCCCGGGCCAGCGCCACCCGCTGCCACTGCCCGCCGGACAGGTCGGTGCCGCCCGCGTACCCGCGGGCCAGCACCGTGTCGAGGCCGGCCAGGTCGATGGCGCCGGCCGCGGCCAGGGCGGCCAGGATCGCCTCGTCGGACGCGCCGCCCGGTGCCACGTTGCCCCGCAGCGGCAGCTCGAACCGGGTGAAGTCCTGGAAGACCGCGGTGACCCGGCGCCGCCAGCCGGCCAGGTCGAGCTCGCGCAGATCGACGCCGTCTACCTCGATCGCGCCGCCCTGCGGGTCGTAGAACCGGCACAGCAGCTTGGCCAGCGTGGTCTTGCCGGCGCCGTTGCGGCCGACGATCGCCAGCGACGAGCCGGCCGGGATGGTGAGGTCGAAGCCGGCCAGCACCGGCGGCCCGGCCGCCCCGCCCGGCGCGCCGGTGGGGTAGCCGAACGTGACGTCGCGGAACCGGATCTCGCTGGCCGGCTGCCCGGCGGCGGACCGGGGCCGGGCCGGCTCGGCCAGCGCGCCGGCCGCCCGCATCGCCGGCTCCAGCCGGAGCACCGCGGCGACCGGCGCGGCCACCCCGTCCAGCGCCCAGCTCAGCCCGCCGAACGCGATCGTGCTGGTGCCGACCGCCGCCTGCGCGAAGACGACCAGCGCGCCCAGGCTGACCCGGCCGGCCGCCGCGTCGAGGGCGAGCGGGACCAGCACGGCCAGGTTCGCCGCCGTGACCACCAGCAGGCAGCCGAGCACCGACTTCTCCCGCAGCCTGGTGGCCTCGTACTGCAGTTGGTGCAGCCGGACCCGGCGCGCGGTGAACCGCTCGATCGTCCAGCCGACGAGCCCGAACAGGCGCAGCTCCTTGGCGGCCGGCGGGTCGGCCGCCAACCGGTACGCGTAGTCGGAGTCGCGCTGCGCCGACCGCACCTCGTCGGTGTTGCGGTCCTTCCACACGCCGCTCTCGCGCAGCAGCCAGTGGGTGGACGCCCAGCCGCCGGCCAGCACGATCGGCGCCCACCAGCGGTAGTCGGCCAGCACCGCCGCGGCCGCGGCACCGGCGACCAGGTCGACGAGCCCGGCGGCGATGAAATCCATCGACATCGACAGCGGCGGGCCGGTCATGCCCAGGTCGAAGTCCCGGGCCACGGTGAGGTCGCCGGTCAGCTCCTGGTCCTCCAGGTGCCCGAGGCCGGGCGGGCCGACGCAGGCGATCATCAGCCGGTCGTTCAGCCAGGCGGCGGTGCGGTCACCGAGGCTGAGCCCGACCACGGTGTGGATCGGCGTCAGCACCTGCAGCACGACGAACACCGCACCGGTGGCGATCAGCGGACCGGCCAGCCCGGCACCGGCCTGCACCGCGCCGACCAGCCAGCCGGTGGAGATCGCGAACAGCGCCGGCAGCACCCCGCGAGCGGCCAGGAGCCCCCACCAGACCAGCGCCAGCCGGCGGTCGGCCCGCGCCAGCGCTCGGAAGAACTGCCACTCCTGGCGGCCCCGCAACCGACCCATCACGCCGCTCCGTCCCCTCCCCTCGCGCCGACGGACCCGACCCTCTCACCTGGGCGTGACACTTTCCCACCGACCCCGGCCGGGCCGCGCGGCCGGCGGCGCCCGGAGCTGGGCAGGGCGGCGCCCAGCGGCGCACCGAAAGAGTTACGAGGATATTTCCAGGTATTCCCTCGAACAACGCTTACAGGCTATTCTGACCTGGCTCGTGAGAGCGCTCTCACACGCTGCCGACGTCGCCGGCGTGCGGAGAGCGTCGATCGAGGTTGCCTAGCGGCGCCGGCGCGGCTCAGTCGCGGCGGAGGCGGTCACGTTACGAGGGTCGGTCAGCCACGCTACCGCGATGGCCGGCAACTCCGGCGGCCCTGAAGCCCACCCGACCGATGGGGCACAGGCGACGACCGCGCCACGAGGAGACAGCGCGTTTCGCCGACGAAACGCGGCCGGGCCCGCATTCACGCGCCCGGCTGCCCGCTGATCAACCTCGATCTACCGAAGGGAAGGCTCCGTGAGAATCCGACGACTACTCACGTTCGGTTGCGCCGCGGCGCTGATTCCGGTGTTCACCAGCTTGCTGTCGGCACCGGTCGCGTCGGCGCACGGCACGATGATGAAGCCCGCGAGCCGCACGTTCTTCTGCTGGCGGGACGGGCTCACCGCGACCGGCGAGATCGTGCCGAAGAACTCAGCCTGTGGGGCTGCCGTGGCGGTCAGCGGCGTGAACTCGCTCTACAACTGGTTCGGCGTGCTGCGCTCGGACGGCGCGGGCCGGACCAAGGGCTTCATCCCCGACGGCCAACTCTGCAGCGGCGGTAACCCGACGTACAGCGGGTTCGACGTGCCCAGCGCGGACTGGCCGGTGACACACCTGACGTCGGGCGCCAGCTTCGACTGGTGGTACAGCAACTGGGCGGCTCACCCCGGCCCGTTCAAGATGTACGTCACCAAGGACACCTGGAGCCCGACGCGGGCGCTGACCTGGGACGACCTGGAGGACACGCCGTTCCTGACGGTGACCAGCGCGCCGCAGGTGGGCTCGGTCGGCACCCCGGACGGCCACTACCTGTGGACCGGCAACCTGCCGGCCAGCAAGACCGGCCGGCAGCTGATCTACACGGTGTGGGCCCGTACCGACAGCCAGGAGACCTTCTACAGCTGCTCCGACGTGGTCTTCGACGGCGGTCACGGTGAGGAGACCGGGGTCGGCGTGCAAGGTGCCCCGCCGGTGGTCCTGTCCTGCAGCGGCTCCATCAAGATCGACAACACCTGGGGCGGCGGCTTCCAGAGCACGGTCACGGTGCGGAACACCGGGCCGACCGCGATCAGCCCGTGGGTGATCGGCTGGCACATGGAGAACGGCACGCTGGTGAGCGGCTGGAACGCCGCCATGGTGCAGGACGTGCATATGGTCACCGCGTCGGCGCCGAGCTGGAACCTGTCCATACCAGCGGGGGGCACGGTGTCGCTCGGCTTCGTCGCCAACGGCTCGCCGACGCCGGCCCCGTCCGCGGTGTCCTTGAACGGAACAGTCTGCTCCGCCTAGCTGGCTGAGCCCGGCTCCCCACAGCCGGGCCACGTCCGGAGGGGTCGGTCGCCTGGCGGGGTGGCCGACCCCTCCCCCGGTCTCCGGGGGTCGATCGCCGGCCGCTGGCCGAGCACCGCGGGGAGATCAGCGCAGCGGCGCGGTGCTGTCCCGCACCACCAGCTCGGTGGCCAGCTCGATGCGCGGGCTCTCCAGCTCCTCGCCCCGGGCCAGGCGCAGCACGGTGCGGGCGGCCAGCAGGCCCATCTCGGCCAGCGGCTGGCGCACGGTGGTCAACGGCGGGGACGACCAGCGCGCCTCGGGCAGGTCGTCGAAGCCGATCACACTGATGTCGTTGGGCACCCGCAGCCCGCGCAGCCGCACCGCCTCATACACGCCCAGCGCCATCTGGTCGCTGGACGCGAAGATCGCGGTCGGCGGGTCGGGCAGGTCGAGCAGCGCGGCGCCGCCCTCGAACCCGGCCTCATGGTAGAAGTTCCCGGGTCGGACGTACTCCGCGCGCAGTTCGACGCCGGCGGCGTCCAATCCCGCCCGGTAGCCGTCCAGCCGGGCCCGGCTGCACAGCAGCTGGCGCGGCCCGGCGATGAAACCGACCTTCCGGTGGCCGAGCGAGAGCAGATGCTCGGTCGCCGACAGCCCGCCGGCCCAGTTGGTCGCGCCGATGGTCGGCACGTCCATCGTCGGGACGCCGGCCGGGTCGACCACCACCGTCGGAACCTTGAGCCGGCGCAGCTCCGCGTGCAGCGGCGGTTCCAGGTCGGACGTGACCAGGATGACCCCGTCGGTGGCGCGGGCCTGCAGGTTACGCAGCCACTGCCGGGCCGACATCGGCCGCCGGTGGATCGCCGAGACGACCGTGCCGACGCCGGCGCCGTGCGCGACGTCCTCGACACCGCGGATGATCTCCACCGCCCACGGGCTGTCCAGGTCGTTGAAAACGAGGTCGATCAGGCTCGCGGTTTCCCGGAACCGGGGCGAACGGCGTCGGTAGCCGTGCCGGCGTAGCAGTTCTTCCACGCGTTCCCGGGTCTCCGGCGCCACATCCGACCGGCCGTTGACCACCCTCGACACGGTGGGAACGGAGACGCCGGCCTCACGGGCGATCGCCGTGATGGTAACTCTGCGTCCCTCATCGACCGTCATAGCCGGCCCTCCCTCATCACGTCTCCAGCCTAGGGCCGCCCTGGCTGCTCCGAGTGCATTCGGAGCCCTGCCGATCGTCCCGCCCGGGGGCGATTTGTGGGGGTTGACTGACTGAAAAGTAACCGGTTAGCGTTGCCCAACATTACCGAAAACTTCCGGAAACAATTCCTCACTGGCTTGCAGCCCGGTAAGGAGTGACGCGATGAAACTGTCCCGGGTCACCGCCCGCACCGCCCTCGGTGCGATCACGCTCGCGGCCCTCAGCACGGCTGGCGTCCATGGCGCCGCCGCCCGGGTCACACCCGCCAGCCTCCCGGACGCGGCGGCCGCGCCCGGCGCCCAGCCAGCCGCCCTGCCCGGGCTGCAGCCGGCGCGTACCGCCAGTGCGCCGACGCTGCGCGCGGCCGCCGCCGGGCAACACCGCAGGATCGGCACTGCCGTCGACACCGACGCGCTCGCCGCCAACCCGACCTACCGGGCGAAGGTCGGCACCGAGTTCTCCACCGTGACGCCGGAGAACGTGATGAAGTGGCAGCTGGTCGAGCCCACCCGCGGCCAGCTCGACTTCGCCGCGGCCGACGGGCTGGTGGCCTTCGCCCGGGCGCACGGCCAGCTGGTCCGCGGGCACACGCTGGTCTGGCACAACCAGCTGCCGACCTGGCTGACCGACGGCGTGGCCGACGGCTCGATCACGCCGACCCAGCTGCGCGGCATCCTGCGCCAGCACATCCGGGACGAGGTCGGCCACTTCCGCGGCAAGATCTGGCAGTGGGACGTCGTGAACGAGGCGTTCAACGACGACGGCACGCTGCGCGACACGATCTGGCTGCAGCAGTTGGGCCCCGGCTACATCGCCGACGCGTTCCGGTGGGCGCACGAGGCCGACCCGAAGGCGCTGCTGTTCT
>JBBWZH010000699.1:0-2967 GCA_039648995.1 Mycobacteriales bacterium | reverse complement strand
CCGGTCTCGCCGGTGCGGCTGCTGTCCGGGCTGGGCCGGTCGGGCCGGCCGCTCAGCCACCATGACCACGTCCGCCGGTTCGGTCCGCTGCCGCCGCGGCGGGGCGACCAACCCGACCTTGGGCTGGTCGAGCTGGTGGAGCGGTCCGGGCTGCTCGGTCGGGGCGGCGCCGGCTTCCCGACCGGCCGGAAGCTGCGGGCGGTCGCCGCCGGGGCCGGTGGGCGGCAGCCGGTGCTGATCGCCAACGGGGCCGAGGGCGAGCCGGTCGCTCGCAAGGACGCGCTGCTGCTCGGTCAGGCGCCGCACCTGGTGCTGGACGGCATCGTGCTGGCCGCCCGCGCGATCGGCGCCACCGACGGATATCTCTGTATCCACAGTGGATCGTCCGCCCTGCCGGCGCTGAACCGCGCGCTGGCCGAGCGGGACCAGGCCGCCGACGGCGTGCGGATCGGTATCGACCAGGTGCCGCACCGGTACGTGTCCAGCGAGAAGACGTCGCTGGTGAGCTGGCTGGAGGGTGGCGCGGCGGTACCGCGGTTCACCCCGCCGTCGCCGCGCGAGCGTGGGGTGGACGGCCGGCCGACGCTGATCCAGAACGTCGAAACGCTGGCCCACCTGGCACTGATCGCTCGTCACGGCGCGGCGTGGTACCGCTCGGTGGGTGACCCGGCCGAGCCGGGGTCGCTGCTGGTGACCGTGGCCGGCGCGGTGGCCCGGCCGGGCGTGGTCGAGGTGGCCAGCGGCACCCCGATCGGCGAAGTGCTGCGGCTGGCCGGCGTCGATCCGCGGGTCCTGTCCGCGGTGCTGGTCGGCGGTTACTTCGGCGGCTGGCTGCAGGTCGACGAGGCGCTGCCGGTGCCGCTCAGCCATGCCGGCCTGCGCGCGGTCGGGCTCGGCCTGGGCGCCGGGATCCTGGTCGCGCTGCCGGCCGGTGCCTGCGGGCTGGCCGAGACGGCCCGGGTGGCCTGGTACCTGGCCGGCGAGAGCGCCGGCCAATGTGGACCGTGCCGGAACGGCCTGCCGGCGATCGCGGGCGCGCTGTCCGCCGTCGCCGCTGGCGAGCCCGGCTCCGCCGCCGCGATCGCCGCGATCGACCGCTGGTCGTCCCTTGTGGATGGACGCGGCGCCTGCCACCTGCCTGACGGCGCGGTCCGGTTCGTCGGCAGCGCCTGGCGGGCGTTCGCCACCGACGTCGCCCGGCACACCCGCTGGGGCCCGTGCGACGGCGTCCATCACCCGCCGGTCCTACCGATCCCCGACCACGGGAGGGCGACATGAGCGAGCGGCTGCGGGTCAATCCGATCGCCTGCGACGCGCACGGGCTGTGCGCCGGCCTGTTCCCCGAGATGATCAAGCTGGACGAGTGGGGCTACCCCATCCTGGACGGCCGTGATGTCCCGGCGGCCCTGCTGGGCCATGCCCGCCGGGCGGTGGCCGCCTGCCCGACCCTCGCGCTCTCCCTGGCGAACCGGGCCGCACCGGGCGGCGCCCGATCCGGCGCGCTCCGTCCACTCCCGACTGGAGGCAAGAGATGACCGACCCACGCCACCGCCAGCGTGCCTCCTTCGATCGGGACCGGGCGCTGTCCAGAGTCACCAAGCTGACCGCCGCCGGCGGGGTCGGTGCGGTCGCCGCCACGGTCGCGCTGGCCGCCTGGCTGTCCGAGCCGGCCAACGCCAAACCTGGCACCAGCACGACGACGGCGTCCACCTCGTCGTCCACATCAGACTCGACCTCGACTGATTCGTCCAGCGGCAGTGACGACGGGCTGTCATCGGCGAGCCAGACACCCAGCACCAGCACCTCCAGCAGCAGTTCGCAGCCGCAGGTCTCCTCCGGCGGTTCCTGAGGCCCGGCGCGGTCGCGCCGGGGCGGACCCGGCTGGGGCCGGCCGGCCGCGATCGCGGCGAGGATGTCGAGGCGGGCGGGCCGCCGGGCCGGCCGGACCGCGGACGGCTCAGCGCCTGCCACCCCTGGCACCGCACGAGCCTGGCCCAGCAACCGGTCGTCGGCGAGGCCGCGCTGCTTGCTGCCGGGTCCGCGGGTGCTGCTCCTCGGGTTGCCGTATCTCGGGCACCCCGGATCGTCGGCGTCGCGGCGGTGTCGCGTCGTCCCCCGGATCGGCCCTCCGCCGGCCCGTCGCGGCTACCGCAGCGGCCGTACCGGCATCTGCACGCAGTCGGCTCAGGCAAGGAACCAAAGCGGCGAAGGCGACCGTCTAGCTGTAGTAACGTGTTAATCGGACATGAAACGGTCAGTCCACGCTTTTGGCTGCTGAAGCAGTTTGTTGAGGAGTCCCGCGATGCCGAAGGCCGCCCCGCTGGCGGGGTCCATCCCGGAAGTGCTCAAGGCGCTGTCCGACGAGATGCGATGGAGCATCGTGACCCAGTTGGCCGCGGTGGACGAGTTGGCGTGCATGACGCTGGAACGGACGCTGCCGGTCTCGAAGCCGACGATCTCTTACCATGTCAAGGTGCTCTACCACGCCGGCCTGCTGGAAGTCCGCAAGGAAGGCCGGAACTACTTCTACCGCCTGCGTCGGGACGTCCTCGACTCGGTTCTGGCCGGGGTCGCCCGCGAACTCGGCGCCACCCCGGTGACCGGGCCACCCGGCCGGGCCGGCCGGCCGGCCCGCTCCTCCCAGCCGGCCCGCGCCACGCGCTGAGCCGGGTGTACATCGGTCTCGACCGGCTCCGTCGGGCCAGGCCCGGCGAACGTCGGGCCTGGCCCGGCCGTTAGGGGCTGGCCGGGCCGGACGCCGGCGGGCCGAGTTCCGGTAGGTCCGGCCGGAGGCTGGCGAGCGCGTCGAACGCTGGTTCGAGAGTGTCCGCCAGTTGGGCGTAGAGCGGCAGTAGTCGCGTGTAGACGGTGGTGGCCGCGCTCGGCCGGACGATGTCGGTGGCTGGGGCGAGGTCGGCCGCCACGTCGAGACTGTCCACAATGCCCAGTGCCCGCATGGCCATGATC
>JBBWZH010000221.1:0-4868 GCA_039648995.1 Mycobacteriales bacterium | reverse complement strand
ACAGGATGCCGACGAACGCGCAGATCACCCCGGACAGCACGTACAGCCAGAACTTGATCCGCTGCACCCGGATGCCGGCGAAGAACGCCGCCTCGGCCTGCAGCCCGATCGCGTAGATCGACCGGCCCAGCCCGGTGGCGTGCAGCACCACCCCGAAGACCAGGGCCAGCAGCAGGAAGATGCCCACCGAGTACGCGATGTGCGTGCCGTGGATGGGCATGATCCCGATGTTCGTCCAGCGGATCGGGAACCCGGTGACCGAGTCGCTCTTGAGCATGATCTCGGCGATCCCACGGAACAGCGTCAGCGTGCCGATCGTGACCGCGATCGACGGCAGCCCGAGCCGGGTGATCAGCACGCCGTTCAGCGCGCCGCCGGCCGCCCCCACCAGCAGCACCACGATCATCGCCGGCCAGATCGACCAGCCGTGCCGGTAGAGCACGCCGAGCAGCGTGCTGGCCAGGCCCAGCATCGACGCGACCGACAGGTCGATCTCACCGGTGATCACGATGAACGTCAGCGGCAGCGCCATGATCGCGATCTCGCCGATGTTCAGCCCGGTGAAGAACAGGTTGGTGCCGGACAGGAAGTGCGTCGACACCGAGCGGCCGTACCAGATGCTGGCGATCAGCAGCACGACCAGCACTGCCTCCCAGCGCAGCAGCCAGCGCCAGCCCAGCCCGCTGCCGTACCGCGCCGCGGGTTCGGCGGTGGCCGCCACCTCCGGCGCCGGCGCCCGGGTGTCAGCCATGGGAGGCACCTCCCTGCTTGCGCAGGGCCCGGTTGACCCGCAGCGCGACGAACCGGTCGAACGCGATCGCGGCCAGCAGCAGCGCGCCGGTGATGGCCTGGTTCCAGAACGCCGAGATGCGCGCGGCCACCAGCGCCTGGCTGATCGTGTTGAGCAGCAGCGCGCCGAGCGCCGCGCCGAGCACGGTGCCGCTGCCGCCGAAGATCGCCACGCCGCCGACCACCACGGCCGCGACCACCAGCAGCTCGTACCCGGAGCCCGCGGTGGAGTTCACCGTGGCGAACTCGGAGATGAACAGCACCCCACCCAGCCCGGCCAGCGCGCCGCTGATTCCGAACGCGACCAGCACCCGCCGCCCGCTCGGCACGCCGGCCAGCGCGGCCGCGTCCGGGTTCGAGCCGATCGCGTACAGGTCGCGGGCGGGCCGGAACGTGCGCATCGCGTAGTTGATCCCCAGCACGAGCACCACGACCACGATGGCCAGCCACGGGACGCTGCCGACGGACGCGTTGCCGATCCTCTGGAAGCCGCTCGGGATGCTGCTCGGGTCGATCTGGTGGCCGTGCACGATCAGCGCGGTGATGCCGCGGATCACGTACAGCGCGGCCAGCGTGACCACCAGGCTGGGCACCCGCAGCACCGCGGTGAGCACGCCGTTGACCAGGCCGCACGCGGCCCCGACGCCGATCCCGACCACGAACGCGAGCACCAGCGGCGCGCCCCGGTGGTGCTCGAACAGCATCCCCACCAGGTACGCCGACAGCCCGAGCACCGAGCCGACGGACAGGTCCACGTTCCGGCTGATGATCACCAGCGTCTCACCGGCGCCGAGCAGCGCGATCAGCGAGGCGCCGGCCAGCAACTGCTGGATGCTGTCGCCGTGCGCGAACGCCGAGTTCTTCACGGTGGTGACCGCGAACACGATCACGATCGCCGCGACGATGCCCAGCTCACGGGCCCGCCCGACGGTCTCCAGCACCCGCCGCCCCCGGTCCTGCACCGGCGCCTCCGGCGCCGTCACCGCGGTCACGCCGTCACCGCGGTCACGAGGCGGTCTCCGGAGTGAGCGTCGCCGGAGTGGGCGTCGCAGCGAGCGCCGCGACCGAGGAGCGGAGGGGCCGCCGGGCCAGCACGGTCACGCCGGGACCCCGGTGGTCTGGCCGGTGGCGGCCCGCATCACGGCGCCCTCGTCGGCCTCCGCCCGGGACAGCTCGCGGACCAGCCGGCCCTCGCGCAGCACCAGGATCCGGTCGGCCATGCCGAGCACCTCGGGCAGCTCGGACGAGATCATCAGCACCGCCACGCCGGACTGCACCAGCTCGTCCAGCAGCCGGTGCACTTCGGCTTTGGTGCCGACGTCGATGCCGCGGGTGGGCTCGTCGATGATCAGCACGCTGGGCGCCCGGGACAGCCACTTGCCCAGCACGACCTTCTGCTGGTTGCCGCCGGACAGCGTCCAGACCGGGTTGCTCAGCCGGCCGAACTTCAGCTGCAGCCGGCGGGCCCAGTCAGCGGCCAGCCGGCCCTCGGCCGACCGGCGGATCAGCCCGAACCGGCTCAGCCGGCGCAGCGACGCCAGCGCCACGTTGTGGTCCACGCCGAGGTCCATGACCAGGCCCTGCTGGCGCCGGTCCTCCGGGACGAAGCCGAGGCCGGCGGCCATCGCGACCTGCGGCCGGCCCGCCGGCAGCCGCCGGCCGCGGACGGTGACCGTGCCGGCGTCCCGCTTGTCGATGCCGAAGATCGCCCGGGCCACCTCGCTGCGGCCGGCCCCGACCAGGCCGGCCAGCGCGACGATCTCGCCGGCGTGCACGGTGAACGAGACGCCGGAGAACACGCCGACCCGGCCGAGCCCGTCCACCTCCAGCACCGGCTCGCCGACGGCCGAACCGGTGTGCGGGTAGAGCCCGGACAGGTCGCGGCCGACCATCGAGCGGATGATCTCGTCCACGGTGAGCGCCTCGATCGGGTCGGTGCGGACGAACCGGCCGTCCCGCATCACGGTCACCCGCTGGCAGATCGCGAACGCCTCCTCCAGCCGGTGTGAGATGAACAGCACCGCGGCGCCCTGGCCGCGCAACGTGCGCACCACCTCGAACAGCCGCTCCACTTCGACCGAGGTCAGCGCCGCGGTCGGCTCGTCCATCACGAACAGCCGGGCGTTGAACGAGATGGCCTTCGCGATCTCGACTATCTGCTGGTCGGCCACGGACAGGCCGCGGGCCGGCCGGCGCGGGTCGATCGTCACGCCCAGCCGGGCGAAGACCGCGGCCGCGTCCCGGTACATCCGCCGGTGGTCGATCCGGCGCCCGGACGCGAGCGGCTGCCGGCCGAGGAAGATGTTCTCCGCGACGGTGAGGTCGGGGAACAGCGTCGGCTCCTGGTAGATGATCGAGATGCCGGCGGCCTGGGACGCGGCCGGCCCGGCGAACACCACCGGCTCGCCGTCGATCCGCACCGCCCCGCCGTCCGGCTGGTGCACCCCGGCGAGGATCTTCACCAGCGTCGACTTGCCGGCCCCGTTCTCGCCCAGCAGCGCGTGCGCCTCGCCGGCGTACAGCTCGATCGTCCCGTCGGCCAGCGCCTGCACCGCCCCGAACGACTTCGTCACCTGCCGCATCTCGACCACCGGCGCGGCCGGGCCAGCCGGGCCGCCGGAACCGGCGGCCGGGGTGGACTGGCCGGGGTCCGGCCGGGAGCCGCCGCTGGTCGGCGGGACGGCGGTCACCGGCGCGGGTCCACGGTGACGGTATCCAGGTCGAGCAGGTCTGCCACCGCGCGCAGCTCGGCGGCCCGGTAGCCGGTGCCGAGCGCCCAGTGGTGGCCGACGCCCGACACGCTCCAGGCGTCCACCCACTCCCCCGGGTGGCAGCCGAAGTCGACGCGGGACGTGGTGTTGCCGATCCGCAGGTGCGGCCCCGGCACCACCTCTCCTTCGGCCACCACGAACCGGAACCGGCCGTCCCGCTCCTGGCCGAGCCCGAGCAGGGTGACCGGGCCGTGCTTCACGTCGAACTCGACCGAGACACCCCAGCCCCGCTTGCCGTGGTAGACGCCCAGCCCGCGCAGGATCGGCCGGCTGTTGCTGATGGCCAGGTGGGCCGGCCCGTCGTGGCCCATCTCCACCACGCCGGCGGTGAAGTCCAGCGCCTGGAACTCGGTGAACGAGCCGCCGGCGCCGAGCCGGTCGAGCACCAGCATCGCCAGCGACGTGCGCAGCTCGTACTCGCCGGCGGCCGGGATGCCGCGGGCGGTGAGCAGCGACGCGCCGAGGATCAGCCCGGCGCCGACCCGCTCGTGCGTCTCCCCGTCCAGGCCGCGGTGGTAGTAGGCGAGCGAGTCGAGCGCGAAGTCGTCGACCAGCCGGTCGAGCGCGACCGACACCTGCGCGGCCCAGCGCAGGTCGTCCTCGGCGACGGTGGTGTCGACGGTGAAGATCTCCCGGGTCAGCTCCACCCGGTCGGCCGTCTCGGCGGCGGTCACCTGCTCGGCGCGGACCCGGACGTCGTCGATCTCCAGCACCTCGACGTGCCCGCCCAGCTGCGCCGGCACCAGCGTGAGATCGGTGGCCACGTCCAGCATGCCGGGGTAGAGGTGGCCGAGCAGGCCGTGCCGGCCGTGCCGCAGCGCGCCGCGGACACCGGCCGCGCGCACCCAGCGCGCGATCCGGTCCCAGGCGCGGTTCTCTTCGAGGTAGCCGGAGACCGAGCGGGTGTCGATGCCGGCGCGGCGGAACGCGTTCACCATCTCCGGCAGCGGGCAGGCCCCGCAGTACGCCAGCCACTGGCCGGTGTCGAACGTGGCGTGGTCCATCGTCTCGGTCGGCTGCAGGTTGAGCAGCAGCACCGGGGCGCCGGAACGCTGCGCCACCGGCAGCAGCATGGTCGCGGTCATGTAGGTGGTCAGGAACGCGACGATCACGTCGCAACCGGCCGCGCGCAGCCGCTCGGCGGCGGCCGCACCGTCTGGCGCGTCGGAGATGAACCCGACGTCGACGACCTCGCAGTCCAGCTCGCGCATCCGCTCGCTCACCCGCGCCGCGGAGCGCCGCAGCTGCGGCAGCAGGTCGGGGAACTGCGGCCAGTACGCGCCGAGACCGCCGGCCACCAGCCCGACC
>JBBWZH010000671.1:0-6916 GCA_039648995.1 Mycobacteriales bacterium | reverse complement strand
GGGTCGCGATCACGCTGATCGCGCAGCGGGCCCCGTGGTGGCTGCGGCGCACCGGGGTGCTGCACATCGGCACCACCACGTCGGTGATCGTGATGACCGGCAACCACTGGATCCTGGACGCGGTCGCCGGCCTGGTGCTGGCGGTGACCGTCGACCTGGCGGTGGCCGGCGTGTTCCGGCTGTCCCGGTCCAGGGCCCAGGGCGGCGGCCAGGCGGCGGACCCGACCAGGTTGGCCGGCGTCACCCCGGGCGCGGGCTGACCTGTGCTGCTCGCCGTCATTCCGCTCAGCCTGCTCGCCGCATTCCTGTTCGCCGCCTCGGCCGCGCTGCAACAGGTCGCCGCGCACCGCACGGCCAGCACCGCGGCCGCCGCCCGGGAGCCGGCGATGGCGGCCTCGGCCCGGCAGTGGACCACCTGGCTCCCGGTGCTCACGCTGCTGGACCGGCTGGTCCGCGACCGGGTCTGGGTGCTCGGCTGGGTGGCCAACCTGGCCGGCTTCTTCGTCCAGGCGGCCGCGCTGCACTTCGGGTCGATTTCGGTCGTCCAGCCGCTGCTGGTCGCCCAACTGCTGTTCGCGCTGCCGCTCGGGACGATGCTGAACCGGCGCCGGATGCTGCGCCGGGACTGGTTGGGCGCCGCCTCGGTCTGCGGCGGGCTGATCATCCTGCTGTCCGTCCGGGGCGCCGCGCCGACCACCGGCGACGCCGACCGGCCGAGCGTGCTGCTGGCCACATCGGCCGCGACCGTGCTGGTGATCGGGCTGGTAGTGGCCGGCCGGGCGGTCAGCGGCCAGGCCCAGCTGCGAGCCGCGCTGATCTCGGTGGCGGCCGGCATCTGCTTCTGCATGAGCGCCGTGTTCATCACGCTCACCACCGCCGACCTGATCAACCGCGGCGTCGGCGCCACCGCGGTCGACTGGCCCGGGTACGCGCTGGCCGCGGCCGCGCTGCTGGGCCTGCTGCTGGAGCAGGACGCGTTCGCCGCCGGCTCGCTGCCGACCGCCGTCGCCGCGATGACGATCACCAACCCGGTGGCCAGCTACCTGGCCGGCGTGCTGGCCTTCGATGTCACGGCGCCGGCGAGCCCGGGTGCGCTGGCCGGCGTCGCGTCGGCCGGCCTGCTCGTGGTCGTCGGCGTGATCACGCTCGCCCAGTCGCCGAACGTGCACGAGGAGCTCGCACCGGCAGAGGCCGCCGGCCGGCCGCCGAACTCGGCAGCGGCCCGCCCTCATCCGGCCGGGTGACCGGAGCCGCCAAAATTCGGTGGACACAGCAGAGGTGTGCATACTCAGCCCCTTGATGCGGGAAGATGCACCTATGCGGGGCGGGCCCCGGTGGCGGGCCGACGATCAACTGCTGGCTACCCGAGCCGGCGCGCTGGTGCGGGCCCACCACCCGCTGGTGATCGAGCTACCGCCGCTACGGCCGGCGCTGCTCGGCGCGATCCGGTTGCTGGCCGAGAGCGTGCTGGTGCCGACCGCGCTGTTCGGCCTGGTGCTGCACACCAACGGGCTGCGCCCGGCCCTGGCCGCCGCCCTGATCTGGTGTTACCTGGTCGTCGTAGTGCGCTGGGTGACCGGCCGCCGGCTGCCCGGCACGCTGATGCTCTGCGTCGGCATGTTCACCGGCCGGGCCTGCGTGGCGCTCTGGGCGTCCAGCGCGCTGGTCTTCCTGCTGCAGCCGGTGCTCGGCTCGCTGCTGATGGCGGCGCTGTTCATGGGCAGCGCGCTGCTCGGCCGGCCGGTCACCATCCGGCTGGCGCGCGACTTCGTCTCGGTGCCGGCGCACATCCTGAGCCGCTGGCGGGTGCGCCGGATGTTCCGCAACGTCGCGATCATCTGGGGCGTGTCCCGGGTCGCCGATGCCGCGCTGAACGTCCTGTTCCTGCACCGCGGCATCGGCCCCGGGCTGATCGCCCGCAGCCTGTTCAGCCCGCTGCTGACCATGCTGACGATCGCGGTGTGCACGTTCTGGGGCTGGCGGGCGCTGCGCTCGGAGGGCATCCGGCTGCGCCGGGCCGGCAGCGGGCCCGCGCCGGCCGAGCAGGCCTGATCACCCGGCCGCCGGGAAGCGCCGGGCATCCGGCAGAGTTGCGGCGGGGAACACCCCGGTACAGCTGGAGGGAGCCGCATGGCCACACTCACGGACGACGCCAAGGAGTTGCTCAGCCGCCCGATCCACGCCTGGGCGACGACACTCTCCGCGGACGGCACGCCACACAGCACGGTCGTCTGGGTGGACGTGGACGGTGACGAGGTCGTCTTCAACACCGCCGTCGGCCGGGTCAAGGAGAAGCACCTGAGCCGCGACCCTCGGGTTTCGATCAGCGTGCTGGACCCGGACAACCCGTACCACCTGCTCAGCGTCACCGGCACCGCGCGGCTGGACACGAGCGACGGGGACGCGGTGATCGACGCACTGGCCAAGAAGTACCTCGGCGCGGACAGCTACCCCGGCCGCACGCCGACCGAGCAGCGGGTCACGGTGCGCATCACCCCGAGCAAGGTGATCTACAACGGCGGCTGAGCGACCGGTCAGCCGAGGCGGCGGGCGAGGCGCCGGTAGGTGCGGGGCAGGACGGCCCGGACCTTCGGCGCCACGCCCAACCAGCGCGGCAGCACCAGGTCGCGGTCCCGCTCGGTGGCCCGGACAACCGCCCGCGCCACCCGGTGCACGTCCAGCGGGCGCGGTAGCCGCCGGTCGTACGGTGTGCCGCGGCGGGAGAAGAAGCCGGTGTCGACCGCGCCCGGGCTCACCACCGCGACACCCACGCCGGAGCCGGCCAGCTCCAGCCGTAGGCTCTCGGCAAACACCACCAGCCCGGCCTTGGTGGCCGCGTACACGCTCTCGGAGGCGACCCCGGTGAGGCCCGCGATCGATGCCAGCAGGGTGAGCTGCCCGCGACCGCGGGCAAGCATCCCCGGCACCAGCGCACGGGCCAGCAGGATCGGGGCGCGCAGGTTCAGCGTGATCAGCTCGTCCAGCGTGCCGGCCGGCATCCCGGTCAGCGGCCCGCGCCAGCCGGCGCCCGCGCTGGCGACCAGCGCGTCCACCCGGCCGTGCACGTCCAGCGCCGCCGCGGCCAGTTCGGCCGGCCCGTCCGGTGCGGTCAGGTCCGCCAGCAGCGGGTGGCCGCCGGTGCGCTCGGCGACCGCGGCGGTCGCGGCCGGGTCCCGGCCCGCGGTCAGCACCAGGGCGCCGCGGGCGGCCAGTTGGGCCGCGACGGCGCCGCCGATACCGGCCGACGCACCGGTGACCAGCACGACCGCGCCCTCGACCCGCACGGCCGGACTGTAGGCCATCGGCCATGGACCGTCCCCGCTGGCTGCGCCGGCCCATGACCGCGGCCCCGGCGGTGCCAGCGCTCGGGCCCGACGCGGAGCCGGCCGATCGGGTGCTGGCCCCGGCGGACGCGTTCTTCGTCTACGCGGAGACCCGCCGGGTGCCGCAGACCGTGGTGGCCTGCGCGGTCGCCGACATCACGATGACCCGGACGGCGCTGGCGGCGTACGTCGCCACCAGGCTGGCCGACATGCCGTGGATGCGCCGGCGGCTGGTGGCCCGGTGGTGGGGGCTGCGCCGGCCGGCCTGGCGGGAGCTGCCCGACATCGACCTGTACTGGCACGTCGCCGAGGCCGCGGTACCGGTACCCGGCGGGATGCCGGGGCTGGCCGCGTTCACCGCCCGGATCGCCGGCCGGCGGCTGCCCCGCGACCGGCCGCCGTGGCGGATGTGGGTGCTGCCGGATCTCGCCCTCGGCCGGGCGGGCTACGTGGTCGCCGTACATCACGCGGTCTGCGACGGCCCGGCGCTGATCGAGTTGCTCGGCGCGCTGTTCGACCGGCCGATCCACGCGTCCGGCGGCCGGCTCGCGCCCGCGGAACCGGCCGGCCGGCGGGCCCGCCTGATGGCCGCCGGCCGCATCGGCCTGGGCGTGCTGCAGCTGGTCGGCGACGGGGTCGTGCGAGCCGGGCCGTTCACCAGGCGGTCCAGCGCGAACCGCCGGCTGGCCACCGCCTCGGTGCCGCTGGAGACCGTCCGGGCCGCCGCGCGGGCCGCGCAGGCGCAGCCGACCGACGTGGTGCTGGCCGCCCTCGGCGGCGCGATCGGGCAGGTGCTGCCGGACGCGATCGGCGAACGGAAGGTGCTGCGCGCCGCCGTGCCGGTGCTGGCCCGGACCGGCGCCGAGGCCACCGACACCGGCAACCGGACCGCCGCTCTCTGGGTCCGCGTGCCACTGGACGAGACCGACCCGGTCGCCCGGCTGCGGGCGGTCGCCGCCGGCCGGGCCCGGGCGGCCGCCTCGGCCCGGCCCGCCGGCACCCGGTTCGTGCTGGAGCGGCTGTTCGGGGCGCTACCCGGCCCGCTGCACCGGCTCGCCGTCCGGGCCAGCTACCGCGGCCGGTTCTTCCACACGATCGTCTCGGTGATGCCGGGGCCGCGGCGCATCCCGACCCTCGGGCCGGCGGAGCTCTACTCGGCGTACCCGGTGCTGCCGATGGCCCAAGGGGTCGGGCTGACGCTCGGCGGCCTGGTCTGGGGCGACGCGCTCTGCCTGGGCGTGGCCGGCGAGCCGCATGCGGTGCCGGACGTGCAGGCGCTGCTGGCCGCGGTGCTCGCCGACATCGAGCGGATGGCCGCGGTCACCCGCGCCGCCCCCACGCGGAACGCGGCCGAGCCGGGCGACCAGTCGCGCGCCGCGGGGCAATAACCCCCCGTTCGCGGCCAACCGGCCCGATCCGGGGCTGGACGGGGCCGGCGCGATCACGCATCCTCGACACATGGGCGAAGTCCGGCCGTTACCCACGCTGGGTGGCGTGTTCTTCGACACCCGCCGCTCCGCCCGTGCGATGCGGGTCAGCTGGCATACCGATGACGGCTCGGTCGTCCTCAGCATCTGGGACGGCGCGGGTTGCACCGGCACGATCCGGCTGCTCGCCGCCGACGTGCCCGAGCTGATCCGCAGCCTCGGCCTCGGCCTGCCCGAGTGGCAGCCGGCGGCCACGGGACCCGTCCCATCATCGGCCGCTGAGCCGGCGAGCGGGCCGGACGGCGGGCCGAGCGGAGAGCCGGACGGGGGCCCGGCGTGGCCAACGGGTGAACCGAGCCGGACGGATTGATCGAGATCGCCCGGTAGCCCGCCCCCGGCCGGCAGAATGCCGGATGTGGACGAGCGGACGGTGCGGTCTGTCGCGGTGATCGGGCTCGGGCTGATCGGTGGCTCGCTGGCCCGGCGGCTCGCCCCCGACCACGACGTGCTCGGCTACGACGCCGACCCCGCCACCCGCGCCGCCGCCGCCGAGCTCGGCCTGGCCACTGCCGACTCCATTGTGGACACTGTGCGCGGTCGGGACCTGGTGGTGCTCGCGATGCCGCTGCGCGCGTACGACCAGGTGCTGCCGGTGCTGGCGGGCGCGGCCGGCGGTGCGGTGGTCACCGACGTCGCCTCGGTGAAGGCCGAACCGCTGGCCGCCGCGCGGTCCGTCCTGGAGCCGGCCGGGATCCGCTACGTCGGCGGGCATCCGATGGCCGGCACCGAGCGGTCCGGGTTCGCGGCGTCCGACCCGGCCCTGTTCGACGGCGCCGCCTGGGTGCTCTGCCTGGAGCCCGACACCGACCTGGCCGCGTGGCTCGCGGTGGCCACGCTGGTCACCGGGTTCGGCTGCCGGGTGGTGCCCTGCCCGGCGGTGGCGCACGACGGCGCGGTGGCCCGGGTCAGCGGCCTGCCGCACCTGCTGGCGCTGGCGCTGGCCAGCGCCGGGGCGGCGGGCGGGCCGCTCGCGCTCGCGCTCGCGGCCGGCTCGTTCCGGGACGGTACCCGCGTCGCCGGCGCCCGGCCGGAGCTGTTCGGCATCCTCTGCGACGGCAACCGGGACGCGCTGGCCGCCGTCACCGACGAGGTGCTCGCGCTGCTGACCGGCGCCCGGGACGCGCTGCGGTCCGGCGGGACGATCGCCCCGCTGGTCACCGCCGGGAGGGCCGCCCGGCAGCGCTGGGCCGGCACCGGGCTCGGCGGCCGGCCGTCCACTGTGGACATCGCGGCGCCGGGCGGGCGGGCCGCCCTGACCGCCCTGGGCACCACCGGCGGGCACGTGCTCGGGGCCGCCGGTACCGTACTGCAGTGCTGGCTGCCGGCCACCGACGCCTGACAGTGCCGGGTTCACCGGCCCCGCGAGGGGGAAAAGGTCCGCTGTGACGTTCAACGACGATGTCGGGCTGGACACCTCGCAGGTCTCCGACCAGCGCGGCGGCGGCGGTGGGTTCCCGGGCGGGTTCGCGATCGGCGGCGGTGGCCTGGGCATCGTCGGGCTGATCATCTATCTGGTCATCAACGCGATCGGCGGCGGCACAGGCGGCCCGAGCACCGGGCAGGGCGCGGTGCCCGCGCAGCAACTCGCCCAGGAGTGCAAGACCGGCCAGGACGCCAACACCCGCACCGACTGCCGGATCGTCGGCTACGTCAACAGCGTGCAGGCGTACTGGTCGACACAGTTCCGGGCCAGCGGCAAGCGGTACACGAACGCCCCGACCGTGCTGTTCACCGGCGCCGCGCAGACCGGCTGCGGCAACGCCACCTCCGAGGTCGGGCCGTTCTACTGCCCCAGCGACAAGCAGGTCTACCTCGACCTCGGCTTCTTCGACGACCTCAAGACCAAGTTCGGCGCGCAGGGTGGGCCGTTCGCGCAGGCGTACGTCGTCGCGCACGAGTACGGCCACCACGTACAGGACCTGCTCGGCACGATGGACAAGGCCGCCGCCGGCGTCCAGCAGGGCGCCGAGGGTTCGTCGGTCCGGCTGGAGTTGCAGGCCGACTGCTACGCCGGCGTCTGGGCCAAGCACGCCGAGCAGACCACCGACGCGGCCGGCCACCCGCTGCTGCAGGTCACCGACCAGAACATCGCCGACGGCCTGGACG
>JBBWZH010000600.1:0-4270 GCA_039648995.1 Mycobacteriales bacterium | reverse complement strand
GCCAGCATCCGCGCCACCGGCAGGTCGTGCGGGACGATCTCGCTGTAGACCCGCGCCTCCCGCACCCGACGCGCGATCAGCTGCGCATACTGCGCGCCGTAGTCGACGACGAGCACCAGGTCGGTCGTGGGGTCGGTTGCCTCCGTACTCACCCAGCTGATCCTAGGGGGCGCCGGGCGGGGCCGGCGCGTGCCGCCCCGGTGGCTGACCGGTCCGGGCGGAATGGGGCGGCATCGGTGTGGCGAAGACCGTTACCTGTGCCGGAAGGATCGTCACATCGGTACTGTTTCGGATAGGGCGATCACCGCCCGCCTCGACGGAGGTGCAGGATGGGCGCTATCGGTGCGGGTCTGTTTCTGATCGGGCTCGGCGCGATCATGCATTACGCGGTGACGGCCGACGTCTCCTGGATCCGGATCGACGTCGTCGGGACCATCTTGATGATCATTGGCGCCGTCTCGCTGGTTCTCGGCCTGATCGTCTACCGCAACCGCCGGCAGGGCCGCGTGGTCACGCAGCGCCGCGTCTGGGACGACCACGGCGGGCCGGAGGAGACCGAGTTCATCGAAGAGCGCCGTACCTACGACGAGCCGCCGGCCTGACCCGGCCGGCCGGCGCGGCAGGCCCCGGCCAGATACCGGCGTGTGCCTGCCGCGATGGGTGGGTATCAGCCCGGTGAGGGCGCATCCGCGCCGGTCATCTGGGAGGCATCACGATGAACATCGGCGTGAGCATCTTTCTCATCGCGGTCGGCGCGATTCTCGCGTTCGCGGTGAACGCGACGGTCAGCGGCCTGGACATCAACGTCGTCGGGGTCATCCTGCTGGTCGTCGGCCTCGGTTGGCTCACGCTCTCGCTGGTCCTGCTCAACAGCCGCCGCACCCGGCTGCGCAGCACCACCAGCGGGGCCCTGGTCGAGGAGCGCCGGGTCTACAACGAGCCACCCGCCGCGACCCCGTACGACACCACCGTCTACGACGAGCCGCTGCCGTAGCGTCGCGATTCCGGTCGCGGGGTACATACCGATGCCAGGGCCCGCCGGCCATCCCCCCGGCCGGTGGGCCCGCCCCCGCGCGCCGGCCGGGCCGGGCCCGGCCACACTGACGGCATGACCGAGCAGACCCGGGGCACCGCAACGGACCCAGCACCCGCCGCCGACCGGGACGGTGCCGAGCCCCGGCCGCCGGAGCCGGAGCCGGAGCAGGGCTCACCCGGCGCGGGGTCGGCGTGCACGTCCCGGGTGTGGCGGAACGGGAAGCTGGAGGCGGAGAACTTCCCGCTGGCCCAGGTCTCGGACTACCTCGCCCAGGAAGACTGCCTGGTCTGGGCCGACGTCTGCACGCCGAATCACGACGACCTGCAGCACGTCGCCGACGAGCTGGGGCTCGCCCCGCTGGCCGTGGAGGACGCGGTCAGCCGCAGCGAGCGGCCCAAGGCCGACCGGTACGCCTCCCACCTGTACGTCAACACCTACGCCGTGGCGCTGGACGCCGGCGGGACCCTGCGCACCGCGCAGATCGGCGCGTTCGTGCTGCCCCGCGCGCTGGTCACGGTCCGGCAGGATCCCTGGTTCGGCACCGACGGCTTCGTCGCCCGCTGGGACGCCAGCCCGGACCTGATGCAGTACGGCGTGGCCGCCCTGCTGCACGGCCTGACCGACCTGGTGGTCGACACCCACTTCGACGCGGTGCAGGCGCTGGACGAGGAGATCGAGACGCTGGAAGACCGGTTGTTCGAGGTGCACGCGGCGTCGGCCGAGGTGCAGCGCCGGACGTTCGCGCTGCGCAAGAGCCTGGTGCAGCTACGCCGGGTGGTGCTGCCCAGCCGCGAGGTGGTGAACACGCTGCTGCGCCGCGACCTGCACCTGGTGCCGCCGGAGATGCTGCCGTACTTCCAGGACGTCTACGACCACGTGCTGCGCGCCTCGGAGTGGACCGAGAGCCTGCGGGACATGGTCAGCACGATCTTCGAGACCAACCTCTCTCTGCAGGACGCGCGGCTGAACAACGTGGTGAAGAAGCTCAGCGCGTGGGCGGCGATCATCGCGGTGCCGACCGCGGTGACCGGCTTCTACGGGCAGAACGTGCCGTATCCCGGCTACGGCAACTGGTCCGGCTTCGTGGCCAGCTCGGTGATCACGATCGTCCTCGGGGTCGGTTTCTACCTGGGGTTCCGCAGCCGCGGCTGGCTCTGAGCCCGCCGGAGCCCTGGCGTCACTGGAACTCCAGCATCGACGGAACCGGGTGCAGGGCCAGCAGTTGCGGCGGCCGGAACAGGCCGATGTCCTGTCGGTAGAACAGCTTCAGCCCGAGCGGGAAGCGCCGGTCGGCGGCCAGCATCCGGTACTTCGCCAGCTTGGCCGCCTGCTGCCCGAAGCCGTCCATGTTGAACACCATGGCCAGGTCCGGTCGCGTCGTGACCGAGGGCTTGCCGTGCACCATGCCGGTCGTGAACTGGTGCACCAGCAGCAGCTTCTGCGGGAGTTTGTGCGCGCTGGTGAGCTTGTCCAGCCAGCCGGAGACCGCGTTCACCTCGCTGGCCTCGACCGAACCGATCCGCTGGCCGGGCACGTCGCCCGGCCCCATCCGCCACTCCGGGTCGATCGCGAGCGCCACGTCCGGGTACACCAGCCAGCGTTCCAGCAGCTTGGCCTCGGTCAGGAAGTCGGCCCGGCCGGGCTGGATGTCCAGCACCAGCAGCGCCTTGTGCCGCCGGGCTGAGGTCAGGTAGCGCTGGATGTCCTCGCCGCGGATCCGGTAGCGGTACTTGCCGTCCGTCCCCGGGCCGGCACTCGCCACCACCGCGATCAGCTCGTACGCCGGCAGCACCGGGTGCCCCGCGGACGACCAGCGGGCCGCCTCCTTCGCCAGCCGGGGCCAGACCGCGTCCGGCGGGCCGGAACCGAGCACCCCCAGCGCCGGGCCGTTCGGCCCGCCGTAGTACGCGACGACCCGCCACTTCGGCAGCAGCCTGCGGTCGCCGCGGGGCAGCGTGCTGGCCCCGCCCGGCGGCCCGGGCGTGCCGGTGCCGGTGCTTGTGCTGGCGATCGGCGTGGTGGGCGGCGGGGTGGTCGGCGGCGGGCTGGTGACCGCGCCGGTGGTCGGCCGCGTCGGCGGGCTCGTCGGCGGGCTCGTCGGCGGTGCGGCGCGCGGCGGTTCGATGGAGGCCCCGCAGCCCGCGACGGCCGCCGCCACCGTGGCCGCCACCAGCAACCGCCTTGCCCGCACGGCAGGGCTCACGCCCGCAGCGCCAGGGCTAGCTCCACCTTCTGGAACTCCTTCACGCTGGAGTAGCCGCACTTGGCCATCGCCCGGCGCAGCGCCCCGAAGATGTTCCGCGCCCCGGACGGGTCGGTGGTCGGCCCGACCAGCAGCTCGGACAGTGGCGCCCGGTCATCCGGCTCGGCAACCTGCTCCACCACCGAACGCGGCAGCTTGGGGTGCGAGACGGTCGGGTCCCAGTACCGGCCACCGCCGGGCGCCTCGATCGCCGCGGCCAGCGGCTCGCCGAGCATCACCGCGTCGGCCCCGCAGGCGATCGCCTTGGCCGCGTCGCCGCCGCTGCTGACATCCCCGTACGCGACCAGGTGCACGTAGCGGCCGCCGGTCTCGTCCAGGTAGTCGCGGCGGGCCGCGGCGGCGTCGGCCAGCGCGGTGGCCATCGGCACGTCGATGCCCAGCAGCCGCGGCGTGGTCGAGCCGCGGTGCGCGCCGTAGCCGACGATCACGCCGGCCGCGCCGGTCCGCATCAGGTGCAGCGCGGTCTGGTAGTTCCCGCAGCCACCCACCACCACCGGCACGTCCAGATCGGCGATGAACGTCTTCAGGTTCAGCGGCTCGCGGCCCACCACCACGTGCTCGGCGGAGATCACGGTGCCCTGGATCACCAGGATGTCCGCGCCCGCGTCGATCACCGTGTTCGCGAACACCAGCGTGTTCTGCGGGGACAGCCGGACCGCGGTGCGGGCGCCGGTGGCCCGGATGTCCTCGATCCGGCCGGCCAGCAGATCCGGCTTCACCGGCTGCGCGTAGACCTCGCGCAGCCGCTGCTGGGACGGCGGCTCGTCGCCGGCGGCCAGTTCGGCCAGCACCGGCTCCGGGTCGTCGTAGCGGGCCCAGAGCCCCTCGCCGTTCAGCACTGCGAGGCCACCGAGCTTGTCGGCCACCGCCGCCGTGGTGGGCGAGACCACCGCGTCCGACGGCGCCACCATCAGCGGCAGGTCGAACCGGTGCGCGTCGATCTGCCAGGCGATCGACACGTCGGCGGACCC
>JBBWZH010000593.1:0-9881 GCA_039648995.1 Mycobacteriales bacterium | reverse complement strand
CGGTGGCGCGTAGCTCGGCCACCCGGTCGGGCTCACCGAGCAGCGCCTCACCCATCGCCTCCAGCCCCACGGCCGAGGACGCCAGGAAGCGGCGGCGCAGGAACGCCCGCAGCTCCGGCGGCGCGGCCGCGGCGCGGGCGTCGCCGGCGGCCAGTCGTTCCATGTGCTCGTACACGGCGGGCATGCCGCCGGTGGCCAGCAGCGGACGCAGCTCCTCCATCCGCTGCTTGCGGTTGCCACCGATCCCGGCCGGCCCGGAACAGAGCAGCACCACCGAGGCGACCGCGGCCGGGTCGGCCACCGCGGCGGCGCGGGCCACCAGCCCACCGAACGAGTGCCCGACCAGGTGCACCGGCCTCCGGTCCGCGCCGGCCAGGTCGGCCAGCACCAGGCGGACGTCCCGGGCCAGCGCGTCGACCGTGTACGCGGCCGGGTCGTCCGGCCCGGGGGACTCGAACTGGCCGCGCTGGTCCATCGCCACCGCCCGGTGCCCGGCCGCGGCGAGCTGACCGAGGACGCCGACGAAGTCCTCTTTGCTGCCGGTGTACCCGGGCACCAGCAGCACCGGCGGCACGCCGGTCGGCCCGGGATCGCACTCGAGCAGCGCGATGGGGCCGGCCTCGGTCTGGAAGTCGCGCCGGACCACCGGCGGTGCAGGAGTCACAGCCCTATCGTGCCTGCCGGCGGGCCGCCCCGGACACCGGGTCAGCCGTAGACGGTGAGGGTGCTGGGGCTGCTGGTGGTGACCAGGGCACCGACCCGGGAGAGCAGGGCGTACTGGTCCGGCCGCCGGCCGCCCGCCTGGATGGTCCGGGTCACCGCGCCGGTGCCGGCGGCCCGCTCGGTGAACCCGGTCGGGCCGGTGACCAGCACCGACTTGCCCTGCAGCAGCGGCGGCCCGAGCGCCGGCGCCGACCAGGCCACCGCCTGCGTCCGGGTGTTCACCGCCACCACCGCGGTGCCCGTCCAGAGCACGACGGTGCTGTCGGTGGCCACCGCGCTCAGCGGGACGGCGCCGGCCGGCGCCAGCCGCGCGTCGACGACCCGGCCCAGCACCTTGCCCTGACCGTCGAACGTGGTCAGCGTCCGCTTCCCGTCGATCGTGGACAGCAGCGCCGTCGGGTCGCCCACCGACAGCGCGGTCGGGTCGGTGCCGGGCACGTCGGTCGCCCAGCGTTCGGAGTCGGCGTACGCGTCGTGGTCGACGAGCAGGGTGCGGTCCGGGCAGTTGAGCAGTACCAGCACGCCGAGCGAGCTCAACTGCACCGGGCCGTACCCGCAGCTGGGCCGGCGCGCCGCCCAGCGGTTGAGCCCGGTGCCGGTGTCGACCGCAAGCAGCCGGTCGCCGGCGCGGGCGATCACCACGCCGTTCGCGCTGACCAGCGTGGCGTCCGGGCCAAGGTCGGTGTTGCGGTACCAGCGGCGGGCGCCGGTGCCGGCGTTCAGTGCGATCAGGTCGGTGCAGCCGTGGCCGGGCTTGCGGTACGCGGCGATCACCGCGCCGTCCTGCACCAGCCAGCCGCAGACGGTGGCGTTGTCGCGCTGGTAGGCCCAGAGCTGGGTGCCGGCCCTCGCGTCCCGGCCGCTGATCGTGCCGCCGGTGACGACGATGATCGTGCCGGTGTCGGCGGCCGACCCGCCGGGCGGCAGCGACGGCGCCGACCAGGTGGGAGTCACCGTGGCCGGCAGCGGCCCGGTCGGCAGCGGTCGGGGTGCCTGCGGCGCGGTGACCAGCCTGGTCGTCGCCGCGTCACTGCCCGGTACCACCACCAGCCCCACGGCGACCAGCGCCCCGAGGACGGCGAGCAGCCCGATACCAGTGGCGACGCGGCGGCGATCCATGCCGGCATCCTCGCAAACGGCGCCAGCCGGCGATCAGCGGCTCGGCTTCGCCGGCAACAGACGCAGCTGGACGTCCTGCAGCGCGCCGTCCCGGGCGACCGCGGTCAGGTAGGTGCAGTGTGGCTGGCGGCGGCGGTCGGTGGGGGAGCCGGGGTTCAGCAGCCGCAGCCCGGTCGGCGCGATCGTGTCCCACGGGATGTGGCTGTGCCCGAACACGAGGACGTCCGCCCCGGTGAACCGGGCGGCGCACCGGGCCTCCCGGCCGGCCGCCGGCCCGGTCTCGTGCACCACCGCGAACCGGACGCCGGCCAGCTCGACCTCGGCCACGTCGGGCAGCCGGGCGCGCAACGGCGGCCCGTCGTTGTTGCCGACCACGCCGACCAGCCGCCGTGCTCTGGCCTGGAGCGCGTCCAGCAACGTCACGTCGACCCAGTCGCCGGCGTGCAGCACCACGTCCGCCCGGTCGACCGCGGCCCAGACCTGCGCCGGCAGGTCCCGCGCCCGCGTGGGCAGGTGCGTGTCCGCGAGCACCAGCAGCCGGGTCTCACCCACCGCCGCACCGCCCGCCCGCCGCGCCGACCTCGCCGGACGGCCCGGAGGCCGTCCGGCACGTCGACGGCCGGGACGCGACCACGCCCGCCCGGGCCGGCCGGCCGCCGGCTCCGGGTGCGGCCCGGGTCGGCACGTCAGGCGGGCTCGGCGCCCACGGACTCCGGCGGCTCGGCCGGGCTGCCCGCGCCGTTGCCGGCTCGACCGCGACCGCCACGCCGGCGGCGGCGCCGGGGCCGGCCGGTGCCGGTTCCGTCAGTGGCGTCGCCGTCCGGCTCGTCGGTCGCCGTCGGGTCGCCGGCCTCATCGGCCATGGTCAACTCGGTCGTCTCCGCGTCGCCGGCCAGTGGCTGACCGGCCCTGGTGCGGCGCCGGGCCCGGTGCCGCCGGGGCCGCTCCACCGCCTCCTCCTCGTCGACCGGGGCGTCCGCCGGACCGTCCCGCCGGTCCGCGCCGGCCCGGGCGTGCCGCGGCGTGGCCTCGCTGCGGCGGCCGCGCCGGCGACCACCAGTGGCGGCCGCGGCCCGGTGCCGGCCGCGGCCGGTCTCGCCGAGGTCCTCGACCTCCTCGGCGGCCAGACCGGCCCGTACCCGGCTGGCCTGCGGCAACGTGCCGGCGATGGCGGCGGGAATGTCCAGATCGATGAACAGGTGCTCGGAGGTCGAGTAGGTCTCCGGCGGCTCGTGCAGCGGCAGCGACAGCGCGTCGCAGATGGACTTCCACCGGGGCAGCTCGTCCCAGTCGACGAAGGTCACCGCGGTGCCGCTCTTGCCGGCCCGGGCAGTACGGCCGATCCGGTGCAGGTAGACCTTCTCGTCCTCGGGGCACTGGTAGTTGATCACGTGCGTGACGTTCTCCACGTCCAGCCCGCGGGCGGCCACGTCGGTGGCGACCAGCACGTCCACCTTGCCCGACCGGAACGCCCGCAGCGCCTGCTCCCGCGCGCCCTGGCCCAGGTCACCGTGCACCGCGGCGGCCGCGAAGCCGCGCTCGGACAGGTCGTCGGCCACCTTCTGCGCGGTCCGCTTGGTCCGGCAGAAGATCATCGTCAGGCCGCGGTCGCGGGCCTGCAGGATGCGCGACAGCATCTCGGTCTTGTCCAGCGCGTGCGCCCGGTAGACGAACTGGGCGGTGGTCGGCACGATCGTGGACTCGTCGTGCGCCTCGGCCCGGATGTGCACCGGCTGCCGCATGAACCGGCGGGCCAGCGCCACGATCGGGCCCGGCATGGTCGCGCTGAACAGCAGCGTCTGCCGCTGTTCGGGCAGCTGGGCGATGATCCGCTCGATGTCCGGCAGGAAGCCGAGGTCGAGCATCTCGTCGGCCTCGTCGAGCACGAGCACGGAGACCGAGCCGAGCTTCAGCAGCCCCTGGTTCATCAGGTCGAGCAGCCGGCCCGGGGTGCCGACGACCACGTCGGCGCCCTTGCGCAGCGCGTTCACCTGCGGCTCGTATGCCCGGCCGCCGTAGATCGCGACACACCGGGCGCCCAGCCGGGCGCCGGCCGCCTGCAGGTCGCGGGTGACCTGGATGCACAGCTCGCGGGTCGGCACCACGACCAGCGCCCGCGGCGCCTTGCCGCCCAGCGTGATGCGGTTCAGCAGCGGCACGCCGAAGCCCAGCGTCTTGCCGGTGCCGGTACGCGCCTGCCCGATCAGGTCGGAGCCGGCGAGCGCGATCGGCAGCGTGAGCTCCTGGATCGCGAATGTCCGGGTGATGTTCACGTCGGCCAGCGCGGCCACGATCGCCGGGTTCACGTCGAACTCGGAGAACAGCGGGCTGTCGGCGAGCACCGGCGCCCGCCCGGCCAGCGGCTCGAACTCCTCCGGGTCGTCTCCCTCGGCCTCCGCCGGTACCGCGTCCGGCTCCGCCGGGAGGTCGGCCGGGGTGGCGGTGGTGGCGTCGCCGGTCGAGGGCGCCGCGGCGCCGGCGGTGGTCGCGGCGGCGTCGCCGGCGGGGGGAGTCGCGGTGGCCGGGGGCCCGGCGGGCTCGTCCGGGGCGGCGTCGTCGGCCGCGGTCGCGGGCTGGTCGGCGAGATACTGGTCGGTTGCCGTGGGGAGGAGCGGGTCCGGTGCGTCGGCCGGGGTGGGCCGGTCCGGATCGGGTTCCGTAGTGGGTTTCTGCTCGGTCATCGTCAGCGGGATCGCCTCTCTCGGGACGCGCGGCGCCCGTTGATCGAGGCGGGTCAGACCGCGTACTCCGAGTCACCCCAGAAGGGCGACGAGGCCGCGGGACCGGCGCCGAGGCGGAGTCCGCGCACATATGCAGTGACGCCCGGTCGCGTCACATCGCTTTGAGTCTACGCGTGTCCCCTGGCCCCCTGTCGCACGGTAGGGTCCGGGCGCGTCGCTGTGACCAGCGCCGCTCCATCTCCGGCATCCGGGAGGCAGCCCTGGACGGACCCGCGGCGAGCCGACCGGGCCCCAACCCGGACGCGGTCGTCGACCTGCTGGCAGTGCTCGCCTATGGCGAACTGACCGCGTTCGACCGGCTTGCCGAGGACGCCCGGATGGCGCCGACGATCGCCGGCAGGGCCGCGCTCGCCGGCATGGCGGCTGCTGAGATCGGCCATTTCGGGCGGCTCCGCGCGCGGCTGGTCGAGTTGGAAGCCGACCCGGAGCGGGCGATGGCGCCGTTCGAGTCGGTGTTCGACGCGTTCCACGCCACCACCGCGCCGAGCACGTGGTTGGAGGGCCTGGTCAAGGCCTATGTGGGCGACGGCATCGCGGCCGACTTCTACCGCGAGGTGGCCGAGTTCGTCGACGAGCCGACCCGCGCGCTGGTGTTGGAGGTGCTCGCCGACACCGGGCACGCCGGCTTCGCGGTCCGCGAGGTGCGGGCCGCGATCGAGGCCGACCCGGCGGTCAGCGGCCGGCTGGCGCTCTGGGCCCGGCGGTTGGTCGGCGAGGCGATATCGCAGGCCCAGCACGTCGCCGCCGAGCGGGACGCGCTCGCGCTGCTGATCGTGGAGGGCTCCGGCGACCTTGCCGGCGTGGCCGCACTGATCAAGCGCATCCTGGCCGGGCACAGCCTCCGGATGCAGGCCCTCGGCCTCTCCGGCTGAGCGCTTCCCCGGATTAACCCCCGACGGAGAAGCCGACGCGGCGGTGATCGGCCTCGGCGATCTCGACGTAGGCGAGCGTGCTGGCCGGGACAAGCACGCGCCGGCCCTTGTCGTCCACCAGCGAGAGCACGCCGCCGTCATGGCTCAGCGCGTCCCGGACGACCTGCTCGACCTCGGCCGGCGTCTGCACGCTGTCCAGCACGATCTCCCGCGGCGTGTGTTGCACGCCGATCTTGACCTCCACCGCGGGTGCCTCCTGTCGTTCCGGTTCTCGGCGGGCGGGTCGCCGGCCGCACACCAAGATCTGTAGAACTCACCCTAAGCCATCGGGCCGGACCGGACGCGGGCCGGTCAGCCCTGCAACGGGAAGTGTGAAATGCCGCGCCAGGCCAGGGTTTCCACCAGCCGGACGGCCTCGGCTTTCGGCAGCGGCCGGTCGGTGTAGAGCCACCAGCGGGCGGCCATCTCCGACAGCCCGGTCAGCGCGACCGAGAGCAGCTCGGCCTGCGGACGGGACAGGCCGGTGTCGGAGACGATCGTGTCCGCGATCGCCTCCATGCACAGCCGCGACGTGCGCTCCACGCGGGCGCGCACGGCCGCGTCGTTGCGCAGATCGGACTCGAACACCAGCCGGTACGCCCCGTCGTCGGCGGCGCCGGTGCCGTCCACGAAGTCGAAGTACGCGCTGATCGCGTTGTGCACCCGGATGTTGTTGTCCGTGGTGACCGACATCGCGAGCCGGACCCGCTGCACCAGGGCGTCCGCGTAGGCGTCCAGCAGCGCCAGGTAGAGGTCCAGTTTGCCCGGAAAGTGCTGGTAGAGCACTGGTTTGGAGACGCCGGCACGTTCGGCGATATCGTCCATCGCGGCCGCGTGGTAGCCCTGCGCGACGAACACCTCGCTGGCGGCGGCCAGCAGTTGCTTACGCCGGGCCGGCCGGGGCATCCGCCCAGCGCGGCCCCCGCCTTCCTCGGCGGTCACCGGCTGGGAGGCTGACGTAGTCATCGGCCGGCCTCCCCTCGCTCTACCTCGACTGGCGCGGGCACGCTGATGGGACTGAACACTACCCGCGGCTCCAGCCGATGGCCGAATACCCGGCCGGTCCGGCCGTGCGCGCCGCGCCACCACCGACCGGCCCGGTCCGCGCCGTTCAGCGCCACTCGTCCTCGTCGATCGGCACCTCGGCGCCCTGCTCCCGGGCGTCGACCGGGTCGGCCTCCAGGCTGGTCTCGGCCCAGCCGTTGACGCCGGCCAGGCCGGATTCCGGGTCGGGCCGGACCTCGGCGCGCTGCTCGGCCGCGTCCTCGGCCGGGCTCTCGAAGGGGGTCTCGCTCATGCCGGCTCCTCGGGGGGAGAGGGACAGTGCTGCGGTAGTGACAGACCGACCGCCGGGCTGGCACGCGGGCCGGATAGGCCCGGTCGGCCGATGACCTACTGCGGCGTTTGCCGCATCTCAGCGGATGGCGCTGCGCCGGTCGGGCGCAACCCCGGCCATTGTGCACGCCCCGGCTGAGTTGCCGCCGCCCGGCCGGGCGCGTCGGGCGGCCGGCGGCGGTGCGCGCCGGGCGGGTCAGCGGGGGAGTCGGGGCCGGGTCCGGGTGAGCAGGGGCGCGAACAGGTCGCCGTCGGCGGCGACCCGGGCCAGGACGTCGTCGGCGGTGAAGCTGAGCCGGTCCCGGGAGCGGGCGGCGTCCGCGACCTCGTCCCAGCTGACGGCGGTGGAGACGGTCGGCAGTGCGCGGGCGCGCAGCGAGTAGGGGCTGACCGTGGTCTTCGCGGCGTTGTTCTGGCTCCAGTCGACCAGCACCTTGCCCGGCCGCAGCGACTTGGTCATCCGGGAGACCACGAGTTCCGGCCGCTCCTGCTCCAGCCGCTTCGCCAGCCCGTGCGCGTAGTCAGAGGTGCGCTCGGCCGGCGTCTCGGCCACCGCGGCGTACACCTGCAGGCCCTTGTTGCCGCTGGTCTTCGGCACCGGGCTGAGGCCGGCGTCGACCAGCAGGTCGCGCAGCAGCAGCGCCACCTGGCAGCACTCCACAATGGACGCCGGCGGACCGGGGTCGAGGTCGAGCACAAGCTGGTCCGCGCCGCGGGCCCCGCCCCGCGGCCCGACCGTCCACTGTGGAGTGTGAAGCTCCAGCGCCGCCAGGTTGCCCAGCCAGACCAGGGTCGGCAGATCGTCCACAACGACGTAGGAGATCTCGTCCCGGTTCATCGTGCTGCCGGGAACGGGCAGCCGCGCGGTGCGTACCCACTCGGGCGTGCCGCGTGGGGCGTTCTTCTCGAAGAAGAACGCCCCCTCCACGCCGTTCGGGTAGCGCTTCACGGTCAGTGGCCGCCCGGCCAGGTGCGGCAGCAGCACCGGCGCGATCCGGGTGTAGTAGTCGATCACCTCGCCCTTGGTGAAGCCGGTCTCCGGGTACAGCACCTTGTCCAAGTTGGACAGCCGCAGCCGCCGGCCGTCGACGTCGACCACAACGGGGCTACTCATGCCCGCTCCTTCCGATGGGCCGGCCGGCGGGCCGGGTGACGCGCCGGCCCCCGCTCAGTCACGGTGCACGTCGCGGGGGTCCTTGTCGTCGCGCTCGCCCTGGAAGCTGGCGAAGCGGAGCCGGCCGTCCGGCGTCCACTCGGCGAACTCGACCTCTACCACGATCTCCGGTTCTACCCAGGTCATCGGCCGGCCGCGCACATCGGTCGGCATGTCGGCGAACGGGGTCGACGGTCGCCGCAGCGGGGCCAGCCGCCGCGTCATCTCGGCCAGCGTGCGCGCGGTGAAGCCGGTGCCGACCTGGCCGGCGTACCGCAGCGCCCCGGCGTCGTCGTAGTAGCCGAGCAGCAGCGACCCGACGCTGCTGGCCCGGCCGCCCTCGCCGGCCTCCCAGCCGCCGACGACGAACTCCTGCCGGGTGCCGATCCGAACCTTGATCCAGTCCGGGGTACGCGCGCCCGGCCGGTACGGCGCGGCCAGCCGCTTGGCCACCACGCCCTCCAGCCCGTTCTGCTCGGCCGCGGCGGCGGTGGCCGGCCCGTCGTCGAACGCGGGCGGCACCGTCCAGTTCGGACCGGACAGCTCCAGCCGCTCCAAAGTGGACCGGCGCTCGGCGTACGGCCGGGCGGTCAGGTCCACCCCGTAGAGCCGCAGCACGTCGAAGGCGAAGTAGGTGACCGGGATCGTCACGGCCAGCCGCTTGGCCTGGCTGGCCGAGCGCACGTGCATCCGGTTCTGCAGCGCGGCGAACGACGGCCGGCCGTCGGCCAGCGCCACCACCTCGCCGTCCAGCAGGATGTCCGGGCAGGCCGCGCGCAGCCCGGCGAGTTCGGGGTAGGCGGCGCTCACGTCGTTGCCGCGCCGGCTGGTCATGCCGAGGCCGTCCGGGCCGACGTCGACGAGCACCCGCACCCCGTCCCACTTGAACTCGTACGCCCAGCCGGGGCCGGTGGGCAGGGGCCCAGGGGTGGCGAGCATCGGTTGCACCGCCTCATCGTGCCTGGCCGGCACCGAAAATCCCGGCAGCGGGGGTCCGGAATGTCGCTAGTGGTGGCGCCGGGGCCGGCTAACCGGCACGCTGATCAGACAGGGGCCGCGGCGTGACGCCGACGGGACGTGACCGGGAGGACGGTGCAGGAATGCGGTCGATCTGGAAGGGTGCGATCTCGTTCGGGCTGGTGAGCATCCCGGTGAAGCTATACACCGCGACCGAGGAGCGGGACGTCTCATTTCACCAGGTGCACCGCGAGGACGGCGGCCGGATCAGGTACAAGCGGGTCTGCTCGGTGGACGGCGAGGAGGTCGCCTACGCCGACATCGCCAAGGGCTTCGAGTTGCCGGGCGGCGAGATGGTGGTGCTGACCGACGACGACCTGGCCGACCTGCCGCTGTCCACCAGCCGGGTGGTGGACGTGCTGAGTTTCGTCCCGCTTGACCAGGTCGACCCGATCTATTTCGCCAAGACCTACTACCTGGAGCCGGACAAGGCGGCGACCAAGCCGTACCTGCTGCTCCGCAACGCGCTGGAGCGCTCCGGCATGGTCGCGCTGGTCAAGGTGGCCATCCGCACCAAGGAGGTGCTGGCCACGCTGCGGGTCCGGGACGGTGTACTGGTGATGGAGACCATGATCTGGCCGGACGAGGTGCGCACTCCGGACTTCCCGTTCCTGGAGGAGGACGTCACCGTCCGGCCGCAGGAGCTGACCATGGCCGAGTCGCTGATCGAGAGCATGGCGGCCGACTTCGACCCGAGCCAGTACCACGACGACTACCGCGAGGCGCTGCAGCAGGTGGTCGAGGCCAAGGTCGAGGGCCGGGAGATCGTCGAGCCGCAGGGCGAGACGGTGGCTCAGGGCGGCGCGGTGGTCGACCTGATGGCGGCGCTGCGCGACTCGGTGGCCGCGGCCAAGCGCAGCCGCGGCGAGGAGCCGGCCGAGC
>JBBWZH010000464.1:0-3182 GCA_039648995.1 Mycobacteriales bacterium | reverse complement strand
GGACGCCGACGCCCGGGCCGAGGGGTTCGGGTTGCCGGTGCTGGAGGCGATGGCGGCCGGTGTCCCCGTGGTCACGTCGGATGCCCCCGCGTTGGTCGAAGTCGGCGGCGGCGCGACGATCGTGGTGCCGCGGGACGCCCCATCGGCACTGGCCGTAGCGCTCCGATCGCTGCTCGCTGATGACACCGTGCGCCGCACGTTGGGCGAGGCGGGCCGCCGCCGGGCAACCGGGTTCACATGGGTGACCGCCGCCCGCGCGTTGTGGACGGTGTACGCGAAGGTCCATCGCCGACGGGCGTAGGCTGTCGGTCGACCGGGAACCCAGACCCGCTAACCGCCCCGAGGAGCCCCACTCGTGTCTGGCCGCGCGCCCCGCGTGCTCGTTGACGCGACGGCCGTTCCCGCCGACCGTGGTGGCGTCGGACGGTACGTAGACGGTCTCATCGCCGCGCTCGGCGTGGCTGATGCCGACTTTGCCGTCTCGTGCCAGCGAGCCGACGCCGAGCGGTTTGGCCGGATGGCGCCGCAGGCGACGATCATCCCCGGCCCGGCGGCGATCGCGCACCGTTCCGCCCGCCTCGCCTGGGAGCAGACCGGCCTGCCGCTGGTCGCGCAGCAGGTGAACGCGGACGTGTTGCACTCGCCGCATTACACGATGCCGCTGCGGGCCGGCCGTCCGGTAGTGGTGACGATCCATGACGTCACCTTCTTCACCACCCCGGACGTGCACACCACGATCAAGGGCCCGTTCTTCCGGTCGGCGATCAAGACGGCGCTGCACCGGGCGGCCCGCTGCATCGTCCCGTCCAAGGCCACCCGGGACGAGTTGGTCCGCGTGCTGGCGGCCGACTCCACCCGCATCGACGTCGCCTACCACGGGGTCGACCAGGAGACGTTCCACGTCCCGTCGACCGAGGAGCGCGAGCGGGTGCAGTCCCGGCTCGGGCTGCGCGGCACGCCGTACATCGCGTTCCTCGGCATGCTCGAGCCGCGCAAGAACGTGCCGGCGCTGGTCCGCGGCTGGGCGAAGGCGGTGGCCGAGCGGGAGGCGCCGCCGGCCCTGGTGCTCGCCGGCGGCTCCGGCTGGGATGACGACATCGACCAGGCGATCGCCGAGGTGCCCAGCCACCTGCGCGTGCTGCGGCCGGGCTACCTGCGGTTCCAGGATCTGCGCGGCTACCTCGGCGGAGCGCTGGTGGTCGCCTACCCCTCGCACGGCGAGGGTTTCGGGCTGCCGGTGCTGGAGGCGATGGCCTGCGGCGCGGCGGTGCTGACCACCCCGCGGCTGTCGCTGCCGGAGGTCGGCGGCGACGCGGTCGCCTACACCGAGGAAGACCCGGACGCGATCGCCACCAACCTGGCCGCGTTGCTCGACGACGAGTCCCGCCGGCGCACGCTCGGCGAGGCGGCGGTGCACCGGGCGCGCGAGTTCACCTGGGCGGCCAGCGCCGAAGTGCACCTCGCCGCGTACGCGCGGGCCGCCGCGGCATGACCGAGCCGGGCACCGAAGACCCGAACGCCGGGAGCCCGCGCGCGGGCGAACTGGGCGTCGTCACCGTCACGTACTCGCCGGGCCCCGTGCTGGGCCAGTTCCTGGACACGCTGGAGAAGGCCACCACCCGGCCGTACCAGGTGCTGCTGGCCGACAACGGGTCCACCGACGGCGAGCCGGAGCGGGCGGCGCTGCGGCCGGAGGTCACGCTGCTGCGCACCGGCGGCAACCTCGGCTACGGCCGCGCGGCCAACCTGGCCGTGCCGCGGCTGCCGGGGGAGTGGGTGCTGATCGCCAACCCGGATGTCACGTTCGAGCCCGGCGCGCTGGACACGCTGCTGGCCGCGGTGCGGCGCTGGCCCCGCGCCGGCACGCTCGGCCCGGCCATCCTCGCCCCGGACGGCTCGCTCTACCCGTCCGCGCGGGCGCTGCCCTCGCTGGGTCGGGGCATCGGGCACGCCGTCTTCGGCTGGTGGTGGCCGTCGAACCCGTGGACCGCCGCCTACCGCCGGGAGCGCGAGGCGCCGGTCGAGGGCCCCGCCGGCTGGCTGTCCGGTTCCTGCCTGCTGGTCCGCCGCGCCGCGTTCGAGACGGTCGGCGGCTTCGACCCGGCGTACTTCATGTACTTCGAAGACCTCGACCTGTGCGAGCGCATCGGCCGCGCCGGCTGGCAGAACGTCTACGTGCCGACCGCGGTCGTCGCGCACGAGGGCGCGCACGCCACCAGCAGGGCGCCCGCGGCCATGCTCACCGCGCACCACCGCAGCGCCTACCGCTACCTCTCCCGCCGCTACGCCGGCCCCCGCTGGCTCCCGGTGCGCCTCACCCTCCGCGCCGGCCTGGCGGCCCGCCTCGCGCTGTCCCGCATCGTCGGGCGCGTCGGCGAAGGTGCCCGCCCCACCCGCTCCGCCAGCACCCTCCCGCGCTGACCCCGCCGGCGCCGAGCCGCGCCCGATCCGATCCGGTCGGGCCGATCCGGTCGGGCCGATCCGGTCGGGCCGGGGCGGCGTCCACTGTGGAGCGGGTCTTCCGGCGCTATCGGGCAAAAGGGTCAGCGGAACGGACGGCGGGCGGGACCTGGCCGGAACATGGCCTAGGCTCGGTCGGTCGCACAATCGTCCTGAGGAGGGCCGTTTCATCGACGCGATCGTGCTGGTTGGCGGGCAGGGGACGCGGCTGCGCCCGTTGACGCTCAGTGCGCCCAAGCCGATGTTGCCGACCGCGGGGGTGCCCTACCTGACGCACCTGCTCAGCCGGATCCGGGCGGTCGGGGTGAGCCACGTGATGCTGTCCACGTCCTACCGGGCCGACGTCTTCGCCGACCATTTCGGGGACGGCCGCTCGATCGGCCTGGAGCTGGAGTACGTCACCGAGGATGTGCCGCTCGGCACCGGCGGCGGTATCCGGAACGTGGTCGATCGGGTGCGGGCCGACGATGTGCTGATCTTCAACGGCGATGTGCTGTCCGGCGTCGACCTGGACGCGCTGGTCAAGACGCACCGGGAGGGCGAGGCGGCGGTCACGCTGCACCTGACCCGGGTGCCGGACCCGCGCGCGTTCGGTTCGGTGCCGACCGATGAGGCCGGCCGCGTGCTGGCGTTCCTGGAGAAGTCGCCGGAGCCGGTGACCGACCAGATCAACGCCGGCTGCTACGTGTTCCGCCGGTCGGTGCTCGAGTCGATCCCGGCCG
>JBBWZH010000546.1:0-4801 GCA_039648995.1 Mycobacteriales bacterium | reverse complement strand
ACGACCGTTCCTTCGACGATGTCGCCGTCGTTGAAATACTTGATCGTGGAGTCGACGGCGGCGGCGAAGTCTTCAGCCGAACCGATGTCGTTGACAGCGACCTGTGGGGTCTGCGGGGAAGCCTGAGTGGTCGTCGGCTCGGGACGGGTCTCGGTAGTGGACGTCATCTGGTGGGGCGCTCCGGATACGGGACAACTTTTCGCGCGGCACGCGGGGGGCCCGTTGTCGCCGGTGACGTGGACATGCACGCTGACGCGTACCTGAGACGTAATGACGAGCGCGGCCTGCTCCCTACTGAGGCGCGCAGACCCACAGCGCACGTAACAGGATACGGACCAATCGTGAGCAGGGTCAATCAAAGGAGACGCTGTGTCCGGCTCCGTGGCCGAACCGCAACCGAACCGGGCGCCGCGCTCACGCTTCACTGGACCAGTCGAAGGGACGATGCATGATACAACCGGACGGACCGCCGAGCGGCACCGTCACCCTGGGAGCCGCCGGGGTGGCCCGCCGGCAGGTGCCGGCCAGGGAGACCGCCCGGGCGAACCGGCTCTGGTGGGACGCCGACGCCGACCACTACCTGGCCGAGCACGGCAGGTTCCTGGGCGACGCCGATTTCATGTGGTGCCCGGAGGGCCTGCGCGAGCAGGACGCGCGCCTGCTCGGCGAGGTGGCCGGCCGGCGGGTGCTGGAGGTCGGCTGTGGCGCGGCGATGTGCTCGCGCTGGCTGGTCGGGCAGGGCGCGTTCGCGGTCGGGCTGGACCTGTCCGCCGGCATGCTGGGGCACGCGGCCGAGGCCGCCGCCCGGACCGGCGTCGCGGTGCCGCTGGTGCAGGCCGGCGCCGAGGCGCTGCCGTTCGCGTCCGGGTCGTTCGACCTCGCGTGTTCGGCGTTCGGGGCGGTCCCGTTCGTGGCCGACTCGGCGGCCGTGATGCGCGAGGTGGCCCGGGTGCTGCGGCCCGGCGGGCGCTGGGTGTTCGCGACCACGCACCCGATCCGGTGGGCGTTCCCGGACGATCCGGGGCCCGACGGCCTGGTCGCGCAGATGCCGTACTTCGACCGCACCCCGTACGTGGAGACCGACGGCGACGGCCGGCCGATCTACGTGGAGCACCACCGGACGCTGGGCGACCGGGTCCGCGAGATCGCCGCCGCTGGGCTGGTGCTCGCCGACCTGATCGAGCCGGAGTGGCCCGAGGGTCACACCCGCGAGTGGGGTCAGTGGAGCCCCCTGCGCGGCGCCGTACTCCCCGGCACCGCAATCTTCGTCTGCGTCCGCCCGCGGTGACCGCCGACCCAAAGGCCGTCGGCGGGCGCGCGAACCGGCGCCGGCCACACCGCGGGGCCCGCGGGGGCGCGGCCCCCGCGGCCAGCATGACCGCCGACAAAGCGAACGCACCCCGTCAACAGAACCGCCGGAGGCGGTCGCCGGACGCCACGACACGCGAACTGGCGCCGGCCGCACCAGCATGATCGCCAACGAGGCGAACGCCCCCTGTCAGCCGAACCGCCGGAGGCGCTCGTCGGCCGGAGCGCGAACCGGCGCCGACCGCACCGCGGGGCCCGCGGGGGCTCGGCCCCCGCGGCCAACATGACCGCCGACAAGGCGAACGCACCCCGTGAGCAGAGTTGCCCCGAGGCGGTGGGCCGCTCGTGCCCGAGCGGCCCACCGCGGGTCTGGGCCCCCGGTCAGGCGACCGGTTCCTTGACGGGCTCCTCGGCCGGAGCCGGCGGCGGCTCGACCGGCCGGTCGGCCCTGCGCAGCATCAGCGCACCGAGGGCGAGCATGCCGAGGCCGACCACCAGCGCGATCCCGGGGATGATCCACTTCACCAGCCGGATCCGGTCCAGGCTGTCCCGGGCCAGGTCGGCCTGGGACTTCTGGGTCGGGGAGTCGAAGGTGAAGCTGGCGTCCAGCACGACGACCTTGTCCTGGCCGGCGGAGTCGCGCAGCGTGGTCTTGGTCTGCTCGGTGCCCTTGATGATGATGCCGGTCGTCGGCTCCACCCAGACCGTACGGACGTTCTGGTAGAAGACCGGCGCCTGCACGGTGGGGCTGGACTCCCCCAGCAGGCTGCCCGGCACCTCCTCGGTCAGGATCTGGTGGCTCGGGATCTCCTGGATGAACTTGTACGTGTTCAGGCCCTCGATCTTCTCCTCGCTCTGGAACCGGGCCGGGTAGCCGGCCGACGAGTTCACGTCCCAGAACTGGTAGGTGCCCTTGGTCGTGTTGAACGGGAACTTGTACGTGACGCCGTCGTGCTTCACCGGCGCCGAGTCGACCGCCTCGCCGCAGCAGTGCACCGACTGGCCGCTGCGCCGGTCGAACGCGACCCGGTCGAGCACCGCGCGGACGAACGTGCCGTCGCCGGTCTCGATCACCAGTGAGACGTCCCAGACGCCGGTCTTGCTGTTGCTCGCGGCCACATCGCCCTTGAGCGTCCGGCGGGCGACCAGGTCGGACGTGGTCTCGCGCAGGTTGCCGGCGTCGAAGTAGGTGCCGGTGCCGGGAGCGACGGTCTGGGCGTACTGGTCCTTCGGCGTGATCAGCAGCTGATCGAACACGTAGAACCGCAGCATCCCGGCGGCGACGATCAGAAACATCCCAAGTCCGAGGAGGACCGAGCCCCACAGCCGACGCATGTTGTCTCCCTGTTCCGCCAAGTCGACAGGCGCCCGCCGGCGCCGCCGCCCCCGCGCGTGCACTGTGACCGCCAACCGTCATCGCGTGATTGGCTGCGCGAGGCTACCAGCGGTCGCGGCCGAAAGTGGACCCTTCCGACCCGGATTGACCCGGCATTGTGACGATCCGGTAACCAAGGCCGCCGAGCAGCAGGACGAGGCCGGCTCCGGCCAGCGCGAGCGGGCCGATCGCGCGCAGCGCGCGGAGCCTGGCGCGGCGGTCGCCGGCGAGCTCGGCAAGCCGGTGTTCGCTGCTCGCGTCGGTGGTCAGGCGGATGTCGAGCAGGACGAGCGGTGGGTCGCCGGGGCGGACCAGGCCCCGCTGCCGGTGCTCCTCGACGCGGATGACGACGCCGCTGGCCGGCTCCACCCACAGGGTGCGCTGGCTGGCCGCCACCAGCCGGCCGGCGGGGGCGGTGGCCGCGATCGGCGGGGCACCGGGGAGCGCGCCGGGGCCCACGTCGGTCACCGGTACCGACTGCTCGAAGCGGTACGTGACGCGGCCGGCGACGGCGTCCGCACCGGCGTAGCGGGCGGTCGTGGTCCGGCCGGTGGTCGGGTCGTACAGCTGCTGGTCCTGCCTGCCGACCCCGGCCGGGAACAGGTAGGTGAGGCCGTGGTGGGCGGGGCGCTCGCCGCAGCAGCCGACCGCGGCGGCGGTGCGCCGGTCCAGCGCGATCCGCTCGTCGGCGAGCAGCAGCGGGACGCCGCCGGGGCCCAGCAGCCGGCGGTCGACGGTCCAGACCGCGGCGCCGGCCGTGCCGGCGTCGCCGCGGATCGCCACCCGCTCGGTCACCCGCTCCGGCCGCCGGCCGCCCGCCGCGAGGTCGTAGACGGCGCCGCTGCCGGCCAGCGTGACGGTGACATCCGGGTCCAGCGGGGCGAGCGCGGCCCGCGGCGCGGCGTACCAGCGCAGCATCGCCGCCCCGGTCAGCAGGAACGCGCCGAGACCGACCAGCCCCAACGCCAGCAGAGTCCGCCGCACCCACGGCACGCTAGCGTTCCCCGGCCGGCCGCCGGGCGGCGGTGACGACGTACCGTGCTGCCAACCTCGGCGGAGGAGGCGGCGTGGACCAGGCGGGGCGGCCCGGCGGGCGGTTGCCGGGGTTGCCGATGCTGGACGGGCTGCGGGCGGTGGCGGCGGCCGCGGTGCTGCTGACGCATGTGGCCTTCCAGACCGGCGAGGTGGCGCGGGGGGCCGGCGGCGCGCTGCTGGGCCGGTTCGACGCGGGCGTGGCGGTGTTCTTCGTGCTGTCCGGTTTCCTGCTGTACCGGCCGCACACCGCCGCGCTGCGGCTCGGGCGGCGGCCGCCCGGCCTGCGGCGGTACGCGCTGCGCCGGGCCGCGCGGATCCTGCCGGCCTACTGGGTGGCGCTGGCCGCCGTCGCGCTGACCGCGTCCCGGGCGCCTGCCGGTCAGGTCGCCACGCATGTCTGGCTCGGGCAGACGTACCTGGGCGCGCTGTTCCCGAGCTTCAGCCAGACCTGGTCGCTCTGCGCGGAGGTCGCGTTCTACGCGCTGCTGCCGGTGCTGGCGTGGCTGGTACGGCGGGTGGTGGAGCGGCGCGGGCCGGACGCCGAGTGGTGGGCGCTGGGCGGCCTGGCCGCGGCCGGCTTCGGCTACATCGCGGTCGTGCGCGGCGCGGGCCTGCCCGACCGTGCCCTGCTCTGGCTCCCCGGCCACCTGGACTGGTTCGCCGCCGGCATGGCGATCGCCGCGCTCTGGGCCCGCCTCGCGCTGCCCGCCCCGGGCCCCGCGGCGGACAGGGACGGCGTGGTGGTGCGGGGGGCGCGGTTGCTGGCGCGGTGGCCGGGGACGTGTTGGGCGGCCGCGGGCGTGCTGCTCTGGCTGGCCGCGACGCCGGTGGCCGGGCCGCTGACGCTGGAGCCGATCCCTGGGCTGGCCGCGCTGACCAAGGAGGCCGCGTACGCCGTGATCGGGTCGCTGCTGCTGCTGCCGGCGGCGCTGGGTGACCCGCGCGGCGGCGGCCTCGGCGGGGTGCTGGCGCACCCGGTCAGCCGCTACCTGGGCCGGATCTCGTACGGCGTCTTCCTCTGGCACCTGCTGGTGCTGCGCGGGCTCTACTCGCTGACCGGCTGGGAGCCGTTCACCGGCCGGG
>JBBWZH010000521.1:0-4216 GCA_039648995.1 Mycobacteriales bacterium | reverse complement strand
AGGTGCTGTCGCTGCCGCTGTACCTGCTGGCCGGGCTGGCCCGGCGGCGCCGGCTGCTGTCCCAGGAGGCGGCGGTCAAGTACTTCCTGCTCGGCGCGTTCGCCTCGGCGTTCTTCATCTACGGCGTCGCCCTGCTGTACGGGTACGCGGGCTCGGTGAACCTGCCGGACATCCTCAAGGCAAGCGGCGGCGGCAGCGACCGGAGCGACACGCTGCTGTTCGCCGGCCTCGGCCTGGTGCTGATCGGGCTGCTGTTCAAGGGCGGCGTGGCCCCGTTCCACTCCTGGACCCCGGACGTCTACCAGGGCTCGCCGACCCCGGTGACCGCGCTGATGGGCGCCTGCACCAAGGTGGCCGCGTTCGGCGCGATCGTCCGCGTGCTGTACCTCGGCTTCAGCACCACGCGGTGGGACTGGCGGCCGCTGATGTGGGGCGTCGCGATCATCACGATGCTGGTCGGCGCGATCCTCGGGCTGACCCAGACAGACGTGAAACGCATGCTGGCGTACTCGTCGATCGCGCACGCCGGCTTCCTGCTCGTGGGGCTGATCGCGCTGGACCAGCAGGGTCTGTCCAGCACGCTGTTCTACCTGCTCGGCTACGGCTTTACCACCGTCGGCGCGTTCGCCGTGGTGACCCTGGTGCGGGACGCCGAGGGCGAGGCCACGCACCTGTCCCAGTGGTCCGGGCTGGCCCGCCGCTCGCCGCTGCTGGCCGCGGTGTTCACGCTGTTCCTGCTCGCGCTCGCCGGCATACCGCTGACCAGCGGCTTCACCGGCAAGTTCGTGGTGTTCCGGGCCGCGTACCACACCGCCGGGCCGCTGGTCGTGATCGCGCTGCTGGCCAGTGCCGTCGCCGCATTCTTCTACGTGCGCATCGTGGTGCTGATGTACTTCTCCGAGCCGGCCGAGAACGGCCCGACCATCGCGCTGCCGAGCGCGCTGACCACGGTCACGCTCACCATCGGCGCGGCCGCCACGCTGGTGCTCGGCATCGCCCCGCAGGCCGTGCTGGATCTGACCGACAAGGCCGCGATCTTCGCGCAGTCGGTCACCTAACCCATGGGCAGCGGGCAGTGACGGTGTCGCCGGCTTCCGGGTTCTCCGGCCTGGAGCTGGCCGATCCGGTGCTGGCCGCCTCGATCCAGTCCGGGCTGGACCGGGTCGAGGCGCTGCTGCGCGCCTCGGTGCGCAGCGACTTCAACTTCGTCGAGCAGACCGCGCGGCACCTGGTGGACGCCGGCGGGAAACGGTTCCGGCCGATGCTCACGCTGCTGGCCGCGCATCTGGGCGACCCGGCCGCGCCCGGCGTGATCGAGTCGGCGGCCGTCGTCGAGCTGACCCACCTGGCCACGCTCTACCACGACGACGTGATGGACGAGGCCGGCGTCCGGCGGGGCGCGGCGTCGGCGAACGCCCGGTGGAGCAACGCGATCGCGATCCTGACCGGCGACTATCTGTTCTCGCGGGCGTCCGATCTGCTCGCCGACCTCGGGCCGGAGGCGGTCCGGATCCAGGCGCGGACGTTCAGCCGCCTGGTGACCGGGCAGATCCGGGAGACCGAGGGGGCACCGGACGGCGCCGACCCGATCGAGCACTACCAGCTCGTGCTGGCCGAGAAGACCGGCTCGCTGATCGCCGCGTCGGCCCGGTTCGGCGCGATGTTCGGCGGCGTCGACCCCAGCCAGGTCGACCTGCTGCAGCAGTACGGCGAACTGATCGGGATGGCGTTCCAGCTCTCCGACGACCTGCTGGACGTGGCCTCGGACCCGGCCGAGTCGGGCAAGACGCCCGGCACCGACCTGCGGGAGGGTGTCCGCACGCTGCCGGTGCTGTACGCGCTGCGCCCGGCCGAGCCGGCGGCCCCGCCCGACCCGGCGGCGGACCGGCTGCGCGGCCTGCTGGCCGGCCCGATCACCGACGACGCGACGCTGGCCGAGGCGTTGGGGCTGCTGCGCCGGTCCTCGGCGATGCGCGAGGCGCGCGCCGTGCTGGCCCGGTACGCCAGCCGGGCCCGCGCCCTGCTCACCAGCCTGCCGGACGCGCCGGCCCGCGCCGCGCTGGTCGCGCTCGCGGACTACGTGGTCGCCCGCACAGGCTGACGCCGCTAGTCCTGGCCGGAGCTGCCGCCCTTGCCGCTCCCGCTTCCGCCGCTGCCCTTGCCGCCCCCGCCGCCATCGCCGCCCCCGCCACCGCCGCCGCCACCGAGGTCGCGCTCGTCGCGGGTCCAGTGCGGGGCGCCGCCGGGGCAGCTGATGACGAGGTCGGTACGGTGCGTCGAGCTCTCGAACCGGACCTCGCCGCTGCCGCTGTCGTCCTGGTGGCTGCTGTAGCCCACCTGCGGGATCACGTTCTGGTACACGGCGCTGGTGCCCGAGCAGTGGAACGTCACCGAGCCGCCCGTCCCGCTGGCCCGCACCGGGTCGGTGGCCGTCGCTGCCGGGCTGTGCCGGGGCGTGCCGCTCACGGTGGGACGTCCGCCGGTGGTCGCCGCGGGGCCGGCCCGCCCGGCCGCCGGCTGCGGGCTCGTCGTGCCGCCGGCCGGCCCGAGCACGTCGGTGCCGCTCTGGGTGGCCACCTGCCGCGCCGGCTGAGCGGCCGGGACCGCGGAGTTGGCCAGCCGGACCGCCGACCACGACACGGCCGAGGCGGCCGCCGCGGCGGCCAGCCAGCCAGCCGTCACCGCCACTCCCGTCCGCACCCGTCCAGTCTCCCCAATGCCGGCGCGCGGTGCGCTAACTGCGCGCTAAGCGGCGGGCGACCGCGCGTGGGCCGACGTATCGTCAGCGGCGTGCCAAGCGTGCTGCTGATCGAGGACGATCCGGCGATACGGGTCTCACTGCAGCGGGCGCTGATCCGGCGCGGCCACGACGTGCGCGCGGCCGCCGACGCGATGGCCGGGCTGGCGGCGGTCGTCGACACCCCGCCGGACGTGGTCGTGCTCGACCTGGGCCTGCCCGACATCGACGGGGTCCAGGTGCTCGGCATGGTGCGCGGGGTCAGCTCGGTCCCGGTGATCATCGCGACGGCCCGGGACGACGAGCGGGAGATGATCCGGGTGCTCGACCGCGGCGCCGACGACTACGTCGTGAAACCGTTCTCGGCCGAGCAGTTGGACGCCCGGATCAGGGCCGTGCTGCGCCGCTCGCGCGTCGACGAGCCGGACCGCCTGCTCACCGTCGGCGGGCTGGAGATCGACCGGGAGGCCCGCGAGGCCACCCTGGACGGCCAGCCGCTGGACCTGACCCGGATGGAATTCGACCTGCTCGCCTACCTCGCCACCCGGGTTGGCCGGGTGGTCAGCAAGCGGCAGTTGATGGCCGACGTCTGGCGGCAACCGTACGGCGGTGCGGACAAGACCGTGGACGTGCACCTGTCCTGGCTGCGCCGCAAGCTGGGCGAGACCGCGGCCGAGCCGCACTACCTGCTGTCGGTCCGGGGGGTGGGGGTCAAAATGGTCGAGCCGGCCGGATGACGCGGCGGATCCTGCTGCTCAGCATGGCCGCCACCTCGCTGGTGGTGATCGCGTTCCTGATCCCGATGCTCTACCTGGTCCGGGATGTGACGAACGCCCGGGCAGAGGTCGCGGCCACCGTCGAGGCCCAGTCGATCGCGGCGCAGATCGGCGTCGTCGGCGACGCCGCGCTCCAGGTGAGCGTGAACGGCGTGAACACCGGCAACGACCGCAGCACCACGGTCTTCCTGCCCGGCCGGCAGATCGGCGCGCCGGCCGTCCGGGACTCCGACGTGACCGCGGCCGCGTCCCGGGAGGCGGCGTTCACCGCCGCGGCGCCGGGCGGCTGGGCGGTGCTGGTGCCGGTCGGGCTGGGCGACGGCACGAAGGCGGTGGTGCGCACGTTCGTGTCGACCGAGGCGCTGAACGTGGGCGTCAGCGCGGCGTGGCTGGAGCTGATGCTGCTCGGTGCCGGCCTGCTGCTGCTGGCTGGGCTCGTCGCCGCGCTGCTCGGCCGGTCGCTGGTGCGGCCGCTGCTCGCGGTCGCCGGCACCGCGAACACGCTGCGCCACGGCGACCTGAGCGCCCGCGCCACCCCCGCCGGCCCGCCCGAGGTCCAGCTGATCGCGAACGCGCTGAACCGGCTGGCCGACCAGATCAGCGACCTGCTGCAGGCCGAGCGCGAGTCGGCGGCCGACCTCTCGCACCGCCTGCGCACCCCGCTGACCGCGCTCAAGCTGGACGCCGAGGCGCTGCCGAAGTC
>JBBWZH010000519.1:0-11306 GCA_039648995.1 Mycobacteriales bacterium | reverse complement strand
CAGTCATTGCCTCGCTCCTCCTCGCGCCCCGCGCTCTCTGCGCATTCTCACAGCACGACGCCGCACTCCGGCACCCCGGTCCGCCTTGTCCTACTCTCCTGCCGTGTCGGCCGCAGCCAGTTTCTGGACGCATCCACCATTGATCATGCCCGAGATCGTGACGGGCAGGGCGTCCGCGTGCGCCGACGAACCGGCGCCCGGCGGCCCGGCGTGGCTGTGACCAGCACAGCCGGGTCGGATCGGGCCGCGACGGTGCTCGCCGTGGTGGGCCCGACCGCGGCCGGCAAATCGGATCTCGGTGTCGCGCTGGCGGCGGCCGTCGGCGGCGAAATCGTCAACGCGGACTCCATGCAGCTCTACCGCGGCATGGATATCGGCACCGCGAAGCTCACCCCGGCCGAGCGCCGCGGCGTGCCGCACCATCTGCTCGACATCTGGCCGGTGACCGAGACCGCCAGCGCCGCGGCGTACCAGGCCCTGGCGCGGGCCGCGGTCGCCGACGTACTGGCCCGCGGCCGGGTGCCGGTGCTGGTCGGCGGCTCGGGGCTGTATATCCGGGCGGTGCTGGACGACCTGCGTTTCCCCGGCACCGACCCGGCGCTGCGCGGCCGGCTGGAGGCGGAGCTGGCATCGGCCGGCGCGCCCGCGCTGCACGCCCGGCTCGCCGCGCTCGACCCGGTCGCGGCCGTCGGCATCCTGCCCACCAACGGCCGCCGGATCGTCCGTGCGCTGGAGGTGGTCGAGCTGACCGGCGGCCCGTTCACGGCCACGCTGCCGGACCAGGCCGGCGCCGTCCCGGTGTACGACGCGGTGCAGTTCGGGGTGGACCGGCCGGCGCCTGAGCTGGACGAGCGGATCACCGCCCGGGTGGACCGGATGTGGGCGCTCGGCCTGGTGGACGAGGTGCGCCGGCTGCTCCCCGACGGCCTGGCCAGCGGCCTGACCGCCAGCCGCGCGCTGGGGTACCGGCAGGTGCTGCACGCCCTCGCCGGCGGCGGCACGCTGGACGGGGCGCGCGCCGAGACCGTGCGGGCCACCCGGCGGTTCGCCCGCCGGCAGCGCTCGTGGTTCCGCCGCGACCCGCGGATCCACTGGCTGGACGGCGGCTCGCCGGCCCTGCTCGACCAGGCGCTGCGTAGGATTTGACCGTGAGGTGGATCAAGGGGCACGGGACGCAGAACGACTTCCTGCTGCTGCCGGACGGCGATCCGCTGCCGCCCGCCCTGGTCCGGGCGCTGTGCGACCGGCGTGCCGGGTTGGGCGCGGACGGCGTGCTGCGCGTGGTGCCCGCCGCCGACGACCCGGACGGCGCGCCGATGGCCGCCGAGGCGGAGTGGTTCATGGACTACCGCAACGCCGACGGGTCGGTCGCCGAGATGTGCGGCAACGGCGCCCGCGTGTTCGCCCGCCACCTGGTCGACGCGGGCCTCGCTGAGCCGGGCGAGCTGCGGCTGGCCACCCGGGGCGGGCTGCGTACGGTCTGGCTGGCGGCGGCCGGTGACGTGACGGTGGACATGGGTGTGCCGGCCCCGATCCCGGCGCGGCCGACGGTCGGTGGCCGGCAGGCGACCGCGGTCAGCATGGGCAACCCGCACGTGGTGGTCCCACTGGCCGCCGGCGAGCCGGGCCTGGCCGAGCTGGCCGGGCTGTGCCTCACCCGCCCGCCCGACGTCACGCCGGCGCTGCCGGACGGGCAGAACGTGGAGTTCACGGTCCGGGTCGGGCCGCGGGCGCTGGTGCTGCGGGTGCACGAGCGCGGTGTCGGGGAGACGCAGGCCTGCGGGACGGGCGTCTGCGCCGCGGTCGTCGCGACGATCCAGGCGGCCGGCGAGGGGCGGGACCAACCCTGGGCGGTGGACGTCCCGGGCGGCCGGCTGACGGTGGTCTGGACGGCCGCCGGCCCGGTCCGGCTGGCCGGCCCCGCCGTCCTGGTCGCCACCGGCGAGACCCGACCCGACTGGCTCGCCACCATCACCGCCTGACAGCTCGCCGCCCGCGGTCGGCGGCTCAGCCGCTGGTCAGCAGCCAGGACTGGTTGCGCATGGTGGCTTCCGTCTCCGGCGGGTGGCAGCTCCACTGCTGGATCTCGGCGCCGGCCACGGTCGACACCCCGACGACGTCCAGGCACTTGCCCGAATGCGCCGCGACCAGCTGCGCCGAGCCGGTCAGCCCGGGCACCTCCCGCAGCGCGAACAGCTGGTTCTGGTGGCCGGTGCAGTCCCACTGGATCACCGCCGCGCCGTCCGCCGTGGACGCCCCGCTGACGTCGACGCACCGCCCGGACAGCTCGTCGACCAGCTGGTACGTCCGCTCGGCGCCGGGCACCGCGATCAGGCGGAAGCCCTGTGCCGGGTCGCCGTCGCAGGCCCGCTGCACCAGCCGGGCGCCGGCGTCGCGGCTGTCACCCCGCGGGGCCACGCAGAGGCCCGAGTGCAGCGCGCGCACGGCGCCGCCGGCCGGCACGGTCGGCGTGGGGCTCGCGGTCGGGCTCGGGGTCGCGGTCGGCGTCGGGCTGGCCGCGGGGGTCGGGCTGGCCGTGGGGGTCGGGCTGGCCGTGATCAGCGCGCCGGCCCGGGCCGGCGCCGGGTGACTCTGGCTGGCCAGCACGAACATCACCACCACCGCCAGCAGCACCACGGCGGTGGCCGCGCCGATCACGATCATCGCGGAGCGTTCCCGGCGTGCCGGGTCGTACCGCATCTCGCCCTCGTAGCGGCGCCAGCGCCGCCACCCCCGCAGCACCGCCAGCCGGAGCCGGGCCAGCCGACCCACCGGCCGTCGCGGCGGCCGGTTGCCGTACCCCGGACCGCCGTACTCCGGATGCATGCCGGGCTGCCCTCCTCGACCGGCTCGGGCCCTGGCGGCCGCCCTGTCCGACGCCGCCCGGATCAGCCCAAACCGTACCTGAACCGGCCCCGGCGTCCGCCGCCGGCCGGTCAGCGTCCCGGGGCGGAGAGGTCGCCCGCACTGTCCGGCGCGGGCGGCTCGGTGATCAGCCCCTCGGCGGCCTCCACCGGCCGCACCGGCCCCGCGGCCGTCGCGGGCTCCGGGTCGTATGTCGTCGGCAGCTCGCGCATCCAGCGCAGGGGCGAGAAGAACACCGGCATCCCGGCGATCAGCGCGCCGACCGTGGCGACCGCGAACGTGGGCCGCAGCCCGATCCAGGTCGACAGCGCCCCGCCGAGCAGGCCGCCGAGCGGCATCGTGCCCCAGACCAGGAACCGGATCGTCGCGTTCATCCGGCCGAGCAGCCGCTCCGGGCAGAGCCCCTGCCGGAACGACACCTGGGTGATGTTGTAGACGACCACCCCGACCGAGGACAGCAGCTGGGCCACAGCGAGCAGGCCGAGCGTCCAGTCCCGGTGCACGAAGATCGGCACGGCGGCGGTCGGCACGGTGATCACCTGGCTCATCCAGATCGCCGGGCCCTGGCCGAGCCAGCCGGCCACCCGTCGGGCGATCAACGCGCCGACCAGGCCGCCGACCGAGCCGACCGCGAAGAGCAGCCCGATCGTGCCGGCGGACAGGTTCAGCTGCCCGGTGCCGGCCAGCAGCGAGATCAGCGCGACCATGCTGACCGAGGAGAACAGGTTCGAGGTGCCGGTGCAGGCCGCGATCGAGCGCAGCAGCCGGTGCTTGACGACGAACGCCAGCCCCTCCTGCACCTCGCGCAGCAGGTGCCGGCCGGGCGCCCGCTCCGGCACGGGCTCGCGCGCCCGGATCGCGCTGACGCAGGCCGCCGACCACAGGTAGGAGACCGCGTCGACCAGGATCGCGTACGGCGCGGTCAGCCACTGCACCAGCAGGCCGCCCACGCTCGGCCCGGCCACCTGCGCCACCGACTGGCTGGCCTGCAGCTTCGCGTTCCCCTCGACCAGGTGCTCGCGGCCGACCAGGTGCGGCAGGTACGACTGGTATGCCACGTCGAAGAACACCGTGCAGATGCCGGCGGCCAGCGCGACCAGGTAGACCTGCGGCAGCGCGAGCACGTCCAGCCAGGCGGCCAGCGGCAGCGAGCCGAGCAGCACCGCGCGCAGCAGGTCGCCGACGATCAACACGTCGCGGCGGCGCAACCGGTCCACCCAGGCGCCGGCCGGCAGCCCGACCAGCAGGAACGCCAGCGTCTCGAACGTGGTCAGCAGGCCGACCTGGAACGGGGTGGCGTGCAGCGTCTTGACCGCGAGCAGCGGCAGCGCGATCAGTGTCACCATCGACCCGAACTGGCTGACGGTGTCGCCCGCCCACAGCCGGCGGAAGTCGCGGTGGTGCAGCAGGGTGCCCCGTGGGGCGGGGTCAGGGCTCACGGTGTCGAGCCTCCCGGGAGTGATTGAGAGTTGTCAACCAGTTTGCCCGTACCAGATCACTACGCTGTCAGCGTGACCACCGAGCCCGCGCCACCGCCGGTCGAGGGCATCGGCAGCCCGCGCCGGCCGGCGACCGATGACGAGGCCCGGGCGATGGCGTCGCCGATCCGACTGCAGATCCTGCGGGTCTGCCTGGACGGGGCGATGACGAACAAGGAGATCGCCGCCGCGCTCGGCAAAGACCCGGCCAGCGTGCTCTATCACGTCCGCCGGCTGGTGGACACCGGGTTTCTGGTGGCCGAACCGGTGCGCCGCGGCAACCGCGGCTCGCGCGAGCGGCCCTACCGGGCCACCGGCAAGTCCTGGATCCTGGACGTGGTCGACGACAGGGACAAGTTGGCCGGCGGCAACGCGATGCTCGAGGCGTTCGTGGCCGAGGCGCGGCTGGCTGGCGTGGCGAATCTGCAGATGGTCCGGCTGGGCGTCCGGCTGACCCGGACCGAGCGGGACGAACTGCACGAGCGGCTGGACGCGCTGTTCAACGAGTACGCCGCGCGCCCGCCGAGCCCGGACGGGGAGCCCTGGTCGCTGTTCTACGCCGCCCACGCCCAGCCGCGCCCGTTCGACGCCGACCGGCCCCGCCTGACGGAGCCGGGGGGCACTGCGGAGCCTGGGGGCGCTGCGGAGCCTGGCGGCCCGGCGGAGCCTGGCGGCCCGGCGGAGCCGGGGGGCGTGGCGGAGCCGACCGCCGATATGCCGAAAACTGCGGTGCCGATGGCGACATCGCGTGACACCATCGAGAGCGATGACTGATCCACTGACCACCAGCCCCACCATGCGACGGATCCGCGCGGCCGCGGCCGGTGCCGCCGGGCCCGCTGGTGCCGCCGGGCCCGCTGAGCCGGCCGACGCGGCCGACCCGGCCGAGCCGGAGCGGCGGCTGCCGCCCGGCGTCGCGCCGGTCGAGATATCGCTCGACCTGGAGGAGCGCCAGGCGCTGCGCCGGGTGCCGGGGCTGGCCACCGAGCTCACCGACGTCACCGAGGTCGAGTACCGGCAGCTCCGGCTGGAGCGCGTGGTGCTGGTCGGCGTGTGGACGTCCGGCACGATCACCGACGCCGAGAACTCGCTGGCCGAGCTCGCCCGGCTCGCCGAGACCGCCGGCTCGCAGGTGCTCGAAGGCCTGATGCAGCGGCGCGACCGGCCCGATCCGGCCACCTACCTCGGCTCCGGCAAGGCGAAAGAGGTCCGCGAGGTCGTGCTGGCCACCGGGGTCGACACGGTCATCTGCGACGGCGAGCTGAGCCCCGGCCAGCTGCGCCAGCTTGAGGAGATCGTCAAGGTCAAGGTGATCGACCGCACCGCGCTGATCCTGGACATCTTCGCCCAGCACGCCCGCAGCAAGGAGGGCAAGGCGCAGGTCGAGCTGGCCCAGCACCAGTACATGCTGCCGCGGCTGCGCGGCTGGGGTGAGTCGCTGTCCCGGCAGGCCGGCGGGCGGGTGGCCGGCGGCGGTGGCATCGGCACCCGCGGCCCGGGCGAGACGAAGATCGAGACCGACCGGCGCCGCATCCGGGCCCGGATCGCCAAGCTGCGCCGCGAGATCGCGGCCACCGCCGATGTCCGGCGGGTGCAGCGGCGCGAGCGGGTCCGGCACGAGGTGCCGTCGGTGGCGCTGGCCGGTTACACCAACTCCGGTAAGTCCTCGCTGCTCAACGAGCTGACCGGCGCCGGCGTGCTGGTGGAGGACGCGCTGTTCGCCACGCTGGATCCGACCGTCCGCCGCGGCCACACCGCGGACGGGCGCGAGTTCACCCTGGCCGACACGGTCGGGTTCGTCCGGCACCTGCCGCACCAGCTGGTCGAAGCCTTCCGCTCGACGCTGGAGGAGGTCACCGACGCCGACCTCATCCTGCACGTGGTGGACGGCTCGGACGCCGACCCGGAGGGCCAGATCAACGCGGTCCGCGAGGTCTTCGGCGAGATCGACGCGCTGAAGGTGCCGGAGCTGCTGGTCGTCAACAAGATCGACGCGGCCACCCCGGACGTGCTGGCCCGGCTGCGCCGGCTCGCCCCGGACGCGGCGTTCGTGTCCGCCGCGACCGGCGCCGGCATCCCGGAACTGCTGGCCACCGTCGAGGCCCGGCTGCCCCGCCCGTCGGTGCCGGTCCGGGTGCTGCTCCCGTACGACCGGGGTGACCTGGTCTCCCGCGTGCACGCCACCGGCGACGTGATCGCCGAAGACCACACCGCCGACGGCACCCTGCTGGACGCCCGGGTCAACGCCGAACTGGCCGGCCTGCTCAGCCGCTACACGGTCACCGCCTCCTGAGCCCCGCCCGCCGCGCGCCGGCGGGCCGCACGGGGTGCGGTTCGGCCGCGAGTGAGCGGCTCGCTAGGTGAGTGGGCAGTTCCGCGTCGCGTGAGCGCCTACATCCGCGCCACTCGCGGGCGCGGCATGTCCGGGTGCGCGTCCACGCTCAGCGGGCGGCCAGGGTGCGGCCGGCGGCGCGCAGTTCGTCCAGAGTGGACGCTTCGAGCACGCCGGCCAGGCCGAGGTCGGCGGCGCGGCCGGGGCGCAGCCGGGACGTGCCGACCACTGCCCAGCACGGCACGCCGAGCCGGGCCGCCCGGGCCGCGACCCCGCCGACCGCCTTGCCGGTGAACGTCTGCTCGTCCAGCGCGCCCTCGCCGGTGATCACCAGGGTGGCGTCGGCGGCACGCCGGTCGAACCGCACCGCGTCCAGCACGAACGCCGCGCCGGGGACCAGTTCGGCGTTCCGGTAGGCCCACAGCCCGCCGGACAGGCCGCCCGCGCAGCCGGTCATCGGCACCCCGCGCGGATCCCTGGGGGCTCCCGCGGCCTGCGCGTCCAGTCGGGCGCCGAGCCGGCGCACCATCGCCGGGTCGGCGCCCTTCTGCGGACCGAACACCCGCGCCGCGTCCTCGAACGGCACCTGCACGTCGCACAGCACCCGCAGCCGCGGCGCCACCCCGGCCTCGTCCAGCGCGGCCACCGCGCCGGCCCCGCCGTCGGTGGTGGCCGAGCCGCCGACCGCGACCAGCACCTCGGTCGCCCCGGCCCGGGCCGCCGCCGCGATCAGCTCGCCGACCCCGCGGGTGCTGGCCGCCCAGGCGTCCCGGTCGGCGTCGGCGACCAGCGCCAGGCCGGCCGCTTCGGCCGTCTCCACCACCGCCCGGCCGTCGGCCAGCAGCGCGAACGACGCGTCCACCGGGCGGCCGAGCGGCCCGGACACCCGGACGCCGACCAGCCGGCCGGGCAACGACGCGAGCAGCACCCGCATCGTGCCCTCCCCGCCGTCCGCGATCGGGAGCGGGAGCGCGGCCCGGCCGCCGTCGCCGAGGCCGGCCGCGATCGTCCCGCTCACCACCGGCGCGGTGAACGTGCCCTTGAAGCTGTCCGGGGCGACCACCACCGGCCCGGCCTGCGCTCCCACGCCGTGCTCAGCCGGCCCGCTCATCCTGCTCCTCCAGCCGGAACCCGACCTTCATGCCGACCCGGACGTGTTCGACCACGCCGGCCACGACGCGCCCGCGGATCCCGGTGACCTCGAACCGGTCGACCTGCCGCGGCGCGCGGCCCGGCTCGGACCGTCGCGGCCCGCGGCGTCGACGGTCCCGGCCGAAGTACCGATGATCTCGGTCACCCGGTTCGTCCGGTTGGTCATCATCCACTCCTCACGGCGGTGCGAGCGTCGCCCCGGCCAGTGTCCCGGCAACGTGGCCCGACCCGGTCGTCGGCGCGAGGAGAGAGCAAGCACGGCGTAGGCTCAGCTCGGAATCAGGCTGGCGGCCGCACCTGAGGGGGCCGGGGCGATGGGTGAGCTGAGCGTCTGGCACTGGTTGATCGTCGGTGCGGTCGCGATGATGATGTTCGGCGCGAACCGGCTGCCGGATATCGCGCGCTCGGTCGGCCGTTCGATGCGGATCTTCCAGGCGGAGATGCGCGGGATCCAGAACGACGGGGGGACGCAGGTGGTGGACGGGGCGGCAGGCGGCACACCGGCGGCGCCGGCCGATGCCGGGCCGGTAGCGGCCGGGCCGGCGGGCGGCGGGGCCGGGACGGACGGGGCGGCGCGGGAAGGCGGACCGCGGCGGCCTGGTGCGCAGTAGCGCGCCCCGCCCCGCTCCGATCTGGTCAGTCGCGCTGGCGCTGCTGGTCGGCGTCTGGGTCACCGCGGACGTCCTGCTGGACGGGCCGCTGCGGCACGTCGACCACCGGGTGTCCCGGTGGATGCTGGCTACCGGCATCCGTGACACCGACTGGCCGAAGCCACTCTTCCTGATCAAGCTCGGCGTGTACGCGACCACCAAGCTGGGCGCCCGCGGGCCGATGCTGGCGGTGGCCGTGCCGGCGGTCGGCTGGCTCGCCTGGTCGCGTCGCAGCTGGCGCCCCCTGCTGCTCACCGGTGTGCTGCTGGCCCTGATCGGCGGCAGCGTGCAGCAGCTCAAGCACGAGGTCGGCCGGGCGATGCCGGCGGTGGACGGGCTGCACCTGGAAGCCGGCCGGTCGTTCCCGTCCGGCCACATGACGGTCGCGGTCGTGCTCTGGGGCCTGCTCGCGTACCTGGCCGCCGACTACCGGCTGGACCGCCGGGTGGTCTGGGCGCTGGGCGTGCTGCGCTGGCTCGCCCCCGCGCTCACGATGGCCGCGATGTTGCTGCTCGACTACCACTGGCTCACCGACCTGCTCGCCGGCCTGACCCTCGGCATCGTCCTGCTGCGCGTCGGGTACGAGCTCGACACCCGCGCGCTGCGAAACTGGTCGGGTGCCCCGCGTCCCCGCCGCCGAGCCGGCGTCCGTCCCGAACCGGCCCAGCCGGCCCGGGTACCTCAGGCGAGCGCTGCCGGCGGGAAGCCGGCCTCGCTGCCGGCCGCCGTCGCCGCGCCGGCGGCGCCCGGCGCGGCCGAGACCGGCGCGGCGAATGGCCTGGTCTCCGGGGCCGCCGGGGTCGCCGGCCCGGTTGGTCCCGGCGCGGTGGGTCCGGCCGGGGCTGGCGCTGACCATGGCGCTGGCGTGGACGGCCATCGGGCTGCCGGCGGCTGAGGCCGCGCCGGCCGGGAGCCGGTTGTGCTCGATCACCGACCCGCGGATCGACGAGTCCAGCGGCCTGGCCGCGGCCGGCGACCAGCTCTACACGATCAACGACGGCGGCTCGAAGCTGCAGGTCTTCGTGCTGGACCGGAGCTGCCGGGTGCGCCGGGTGATCGCGAACCCGACCGACCCGTTCGACGTGGAAGACCTCGCCCGCACCGCCGACGGCACGCTCTGGCTGGCCGACATCGGGGACAACGACGCGCAACGCAGCACGGTCGCACTGGAACTGCTCACCGAGGCCGGCGAGGTCACGCTGTTCCGGTTCCGCTACCCGGACGGCCCGCACGACGCCGAGGCGCTGCTGGTGGACCGCGGCGGTCGGCCCTACATCGTCACCAAGGAGCCGCTGCGGTCGGGCGTCTACACCCCGGCCGGTTCGCCCTCCACGCGGCAGCCGACGCCGCTGCGCAAGGTCACCACGCTCGCGTTCCCGCCCACCGGCACCTCCGGCGGCCCGGTCGGGCTGGCCTCGCAGGTGCTCGCCACCGGCGGCGCGGTCGCCCCGGACGGCAGCCGCCTGGTGCTGCGCACGTACACCGACGCGTACCTGTGGACGATCCCGAATGGCGACATCGCCGCCGCCCTGCGGGCCGACCCGGTGCGCCGCATTCCGCTGCCGGCGACCGCGCAGGGCGAGGCGGTGACCTTCTCCCCGGACGGCCGCTCGCTGCTGACCAGCACCGAGATCCTCCCCGCGCCGATCTACTCGGTGCCGATCGGCGACCCCGACCCGCCAGCCGGCACCGCCAGCCCGGCCGCGGGCCGACCAGCGGCGCCGACCAGCGCCGCCGGGCGGGCCGACCCGGACCCCGGCTCGTCCAACCCCGCCGCCCGCACCCTGCTGATCGCCGCGGTGCTGGCCGCCGGCCTGGTGTGGCTCGGCAGCAGGCTCCGCCGCTCCCGCCGCTAGCGCGGCTACATCTTCCGCAGCACGGTCACCACTCGCCCGAGGATCGTCGCCTCGTCGCCGGGAATGGGCGCGTACGCCGGGTTGTGCGGCAGCAGCCAGACGTGCCCGTCCCGCTTCCGGTACGTCTTGACGGTCGCCTCACCGTCGATCAGCGCGGCGATGATCTCGCCGTTCTCGGCAACCTTCTGCTGGCGGACCACGACCCAGTCACCGTCCGTGATCGCCGCGTCGATCATCGAGTCGCCGACCACGCGGAGCAGGAACAACGTGCCGGTGCCGACCAGTTCGCGGGGGAGCGGGAAGACCTCTTCGATGTACTCCTCGGCGAGCACCGGGCCACCGGCGGCGATCCGCCCGACCACGGGCACGTATGCCGGTTGTGGGTGGGCGAACCGCTCGGCCGCCTCGTCCTCGGGCGTGCCGCGGTCGGTCGGCCGGACCGCGCCAGGCAGTGGCGCCGGCTCCGGCGGCCGGACGTCGACCGCGCGTGGCCGGTTCGGGTCGCGGCGCAGGAACCCCTTGCGCTCCAGCGTGGTGAGTTGGTGCGCGACGCTGGACGTGGACGTCAGCCCGACGGCCTGGCCGATCTCGCGGACACTGGGTGGGTAGCCGCGCTGCTCGACCGACTCACGGATCACCTCCAGGACGCGGCGCTGGCGCGTGGTCAGCCCGGTGCCGTCGGCCGGCGAGTCGGGGAAGTCGCGCACCACACCGGGCTCGGCCGCCGAATCGGCGCGTGGCCGGCCCGGCCGCCGCGCCCGTGGTGCCGCCGCGGCCGTGTCCGGCTCACGGCCGGCTGGCTCGTCCGTGGCCCCGTCCGCCGCCGACTCGCCGCCATCGTCCCGTGTTCCGCCTGACCGTGTCGCCACGACCCCTCCTCGTCCCCTTGCCATGATCGAACGCTAGCCCGAGGGACTGACAGTTCCCAAACATTTGTTCGAACGACACGCCGGGCTCTCTCGATTTTGTCGGA
>JBBWZH010000216.1:0-5247 GCA_039648995.1 Mycobacteriales bacterium | reverse complement strand
GGACCGACCGCTTCGCGTCGATGATGTCGTACATCAGCGGCTGCGTGAACGACGGGTTGTCGCTCTCGTTGTGGCCGCGCCGCCGGTAGCAGACCATGTCGATGACGACGTCCTTGCGGAACTCCTGCCGGTATTCCACGGCCAGCTTCGCCACCCGGACGCACGCCTCCGGGTCGTCGCCGTTCACGTGGAAGATCGGTGCCTGGATCATCCGGGCGACGTCGGTGGAGTAGAGGCTGGACCGGGCCGCGGCCGGCGAGGTGGTGAAGCCGACCTGGTTGTTCACGACCACGTGGACGGTGCCGCCGGTGCGGTAGCCGCGCAGCTGGGAGAGGTTCAGGGTCTCGGCGACGACGCCCTGGCCGGCGAACGCGGCGTCGCCGTGCAGCATCAGCGGCAGCACGGTGAAGCCGGCCTCGCCCTTGTCGATGAGGTCCTGCTTGGCCCGGACGATGCCTTCCACCACCGGGTCGACCGCCTCCAGGTGGCTGGGGTTGGCGGTGAGCGCGACCTTGATCTTCTTGCCGGTGCGGGAGGTGAACGTGCCGCCGGCGCCGAGGTGGTACTTGACGTCGCCGGAGCCGTGCGCGGTGGCCGGGTCGATGTTGCCCTCGAACTCGCGGAAGATCTTGCCGTAGCTCTTGCCGACGATGTTGGCCAGCACGTTCAGCCGGCCGCGGTGCGGCATGCCGACGACGGCCTCGTCCAGCTCCTGCTCGGCGGCCCGGCCCAGCACCGCGTCCAGCAGCGGGATGACGGTCTCCGCGCCCTCCAGCGAGAACCGCTTCTGCCCGACGTACTTGGTCTGCAGGAACGTCTCGAACGCCTCGGCCGCGTTCAGCCGGCCCAGGATGTGTTTCTGCTCGGCCCGGTCGACCAGGTCGTGCTGGGTCTCGATGCGCTCCTGCAGCCAGCTGCGCTGCTCCGGGTCGGTGATGTGCATGTACTCGATGCCGACCCGGCGGCAGTACGCGTCCCGCAGCACGCCGAGGATGTCGCGCAGCTTCATCACCCGGGCGCCGGCGAACCCGCCCACCGGGAACTCGCGGTCCAGATCCCACAGGGTCAGGCCGTGCTTGATGATATCCAGGTCGGGGTGGCTGCGGATGCGGAACTCGAGCGGGTCGGTGTCGGCCATCAGGTGGCCGTTGGTGCGGTAGGCGTTGATCAGCTCGATGACCCGGGCGGCCTTGTCGATCTGGCCCTCGTGCGAGAACACCCTGTCTTGCACCCAGCGCACCGGCTCGTACGGGATGTGCAGCGACCGGAAGATGCTGAGGTAGAAGTCGTCTTCGCCGAGCAGCAGCTCGTGCATGCGCTGCAGGAACTCGCCGGACTGGGCGCCCTGGATGATGCGGTGGTCGTAGGTGGAGGTGAGCGTGATCGTCTTGCTGACCGCGGCCTCGGACAGCGCCTCTTCGCTCATCCCGGCGAACGCCGCCGGGTACTCCATCGCGCCGACGCCGAGGATGCAGCCCTGGCCGGCCATCAGCCGCGGCACCGAGTGGACGGTGCCGATCGTGCCCGGGTTGGTCAGGCTGATCGTGGTGCCGGCGAAGTCGTCGGTGGTCAACTTGCCCTGCCGGGCGCGCCGGATGATGTCTTCGTAGGTCTGCCAGAAGCGGCCGAAGTCCATCGTCTCGGTGGCCTTGATCGACGCGACCACCAGCGAGCGGGCGCCGTCGCGGCCGGGCAGGTCGATCGCCAGGCCCAGGTTGACGTGCTCCGGGATCACCACCGCGGGCTTGCCGTCCACCGTGGTGAACGAGTGGTTCATCTCCGGATACGTCCGCAGTGCCTTCACCATCGCGTAGCCGATGATGTGGGTGAAGCTGACCTTGCCGCCGCGGGCGCGGCGGAGGTGGTTGTTGATGACGATCCGGTTGTCGGCGAGCAGCTTCGCCGGCACCGCGCGCACGCTGGTCGCGGTCGGCACGCTCAGCGAGCTCTCCATGTTGGCGACCACCCGGGCGGCCGCGCCGCGCAGCTGGCTGGTCGTCGCGCCGGCTGGGGGTGCGGGCGCCTGCCGGGCCGACGCGGCCACCGGCGGCTCGGCGACGCGGCGGCTGCCGACGCCGCTCTCCCGCCGGTCGGTCTCGCCGGTGCGCCGGCCGGTGTCTACGGACGGTGACGGCCGCTGGGGCGCGGGTGCCGGTGCCGTTTCCCGGCCGGCCGGGCCGGGCTCGGCAACCGATACCGGCGCGTTACCGCCAGCGGCGGGCAGCGGCCGTGCCGGGCTGGTGCTGGCGCCGGCCGCCGGGGACGCGGCGGATCTCGACCGGCCGGGTGCCGACCCGGGCGCCCCGTCTTCACTCGGCTTGTAGTCGGTGAAGAACTCGTGCCAGGCCTTGTCGACGCTGCCTGGATCCGCCAGGAACTGCTGATACATCTCGTCGACCAGCCACTCGTTCGGCCCGAAGCCGCCGCGGCCGATCTCCGATCCCACTCCGCCGCCTTGCGCGCCCTGCGTCGCCACGGTTTGCGGTCGCCTCTTCCCGCGTTGCAGATGAACTCACAGTGAACTCAGCCTCTTAGGCTACTTGGTCTATTCGCCCACCCGGTACCGCCGGTCGTACTGATCGGCGGCCCGGATCGTGGTGTTGCTCACAGATCGTCACCAGATCGGTTCCGTTGCCGTGCGTAAACGCCCGAACGGGCGGGAGCCCCGCCCGATCGGCCCGCCACAACGTCACTGTCGGTTCCAGCTCACCCAGCCAGCCACCGCTGGAAAGCCGCCCCGCTCAGCGCCGGTAATAGGCATTGGCCCTGCTATCGCCGGCTTGCCTCCGGGTGGTCGGGGCACGCCGGCCCGGGCTCGGCGTCGAAAGGCGGCGCGACGAGGTCAGGGCGTAACAAGCTCGACGGTGGGAAAGTAGGTGCTGTACCGCTTGCTGTCCCGAGTGAGCAAGCGGCATCCGGCGATGGCCGCGTGCGCGCCGATGTAGAAGTCCGGCAGCGGAGCGCTCCGAGCCCCGCCGCGTCGCCGATAGCCGAGAAAAGCCTTGCCGGCGAGGAACGCGGCCTCGTACGGCAGCGGCGTACGCAGGTAGATGTCTGGGGCAGCGCGTCGTCCAGGTCTTCAATACTGGCGAATCCGATCGACACCTCGGCGTAAATCAGCGGGTTGATCGCCAGCAATCCGCTGTTCGCGGCGGCCGCGAGTGCGCCGGCCGACCATTGCTCCCAGGTCGGATCGGCGGTCGCCACATCGAGTAGGACGTTGCTGTCGACCAGGGTCGTCGTCACGGCCGCCGGGTGAGCGCCAGGATCTCATCGGTCGTCATGCCGGCGTTGCCCCGCCCGCGGAGTCGTGCGACCACCCTGTCGCCGCGGCTGCTGCCTGGCTTCTCGACGTGCACCAGTCGGGCGGCGTCGCCGTCGACGACGAACCTGACCTCGGTGTCGGGCAGGAAGCCGAACTGCTGCCGGATCTCGGCCGGAATTGTGACCTGGCCCTTAGCGGTGACTCGCACAGCACCCCCTACGTAAGACAAGTAAGACTACCACTGCGGCAGGGACATTCAGGAAATATGTCCCACCGGTAGTGATACTGGCGGTATGGATGCCGGCGCCGAGGGCAGTGGGGGTGAACTGGCGGCGGTCGGGTTACGTAAGTAGGGGAGCGGGCGGGGTGGTCATGCCGACGCGGTCACCCCGCCCGCCCAGCAGGTCTCAGCTGACGTCGCGGCGGACGGTGAGCCAGGACGCGAGGACCGCGAAGGCGACGCCGTAGGCGGCGAGGAGTAGGCCGCCCTGCCAGGGTTCGAGCAGGTCTGTGTTGTTCTGGGTGACCTGGGTGAGGGCGTTCGAGGCGCCGCCGGGCAGGAACTTGTAAGCGTGCTTCACGCCGGGGATCACCGACAGCAGGTTCTGCAGGATGAACAGGTAGACGAGGGTCACCGAGACCGCGGCGATCTGGTTGCGGATCAGCGCGCCGACGCCGACGCCGACGATGCCGTAGATCGCGACCACCGCGACCGACGCCAGCAACACCAGCGGGATGCGGTTGTCGGTCAGCGAGACGTCGATGTTCTTCGCGCTCAGCCACGGCACCGCGATCGCGACCACCAGCAGCGCCGACAGCACCGCGTACAGCAGGCCGACCAGCGTGTACGTGATCAGCTTGGCCACGATCACCAGGTTGCGCCGCGGGGTCGCCAGGAACGTCGGCGTGACGGTCAGGTGCCGGTACTCGGCGGTCATCGCGAGGATGCCGAGCACGCAGACGAAGATGAGGCCGGACGACGAACCGGCGAACAGGTTGCGCCGGCCTGCCACCGTGCTCAGCCGCGGGTTCGTGTTGCCTTCAGCGCCGTCGCTGAGAATCGTCGCGACGATGCCGAGCGCGGTCAGCGCCAGCGTGCCGATCAGCAGCCAGAACCACACCTGCGTGGTGAACAGCTTGCGCAGCTCGCTGCGGATCAGCCCGATCATGCCGTGCCTCCCGCGGCCCAGTCGGCGGGGGAGACCGGGATCGGGTCGCCCGGCCCGGCCCCATCGCCGGTGAGCTCGAAGAAGATGTCTTCCAGGTCGGACTTCTGCGTGGCCAGCTCGTGCAGCTCGATGCCGGCGACGAACGCGGCGTGCCCCACGGCGGCGGCGTCCACACCGGACACCCGCAGTTCGTCCAGGCCGACCCGGGTCGCCGCCGCCCCGGCCAGCCCGCGAACGGTCTCGGCCAGCTGGTCGGCCTGCGGCGAGCGGGCCAGCACCGACGAGCTCTGCCCGTCGCCGAGCTCGGCCAGCGTGCCCTCCCGGACCAGCCGGCCATGGGTCACGATCACCACCCGGTCGGCGACCTGCTCGACCTCGCCGAGCAGGTGGCTGGACACCAGCACGGTGCGTCCGGTGTCGGCCAGGTTGCGCATGAAGCCGCGCAGCCAGCGGATGCCGTCCGGGTCCAGGCCGTTGGCCGGCTCGTCCAGGATCAGCACCTGCGGGTCGCCGATCAGCGCGAACGCCAGCCCGAGCCGCTGCCGCATGCCGAGGGAGAAGCCCTTCACCTTCCGGTCCGCCGCCGCGTCCAGGCCGACGCTGGCCAGCACCTCGTCGGCGCGCTGGTCCGGGATGCCCGCGGCGGCACAGTAGACACGCAGGTGGTTACGGGCAGTGCGGGCCGGGTGGAAGCTCGACGCCTCCAGCACCGCCCCGACGGTCTTCGCCGGCTCGGCCAGGTCGGCGTACCGCAGGCCGCCGATCGTCGCCGTGCCGGCGGAGGGAGTGACGAGTCCGAGCAGTGACCGCAGC
>JBBWZH010000486.1:0-9567 GCA_039648995.1 Mycobacteriales bacterium | reverse complement strand
TCTGGGCCCGGCCGACCGCCGAGGTGAACGGCATCTGGGCCGGCTACACCGGCCCGGGTGGGAAGACCATCGTGCCCAGCGACGCGCACGTGAAGCTCAGCTTCCGGCTGGTGCCCGATCAGGACGCGGCCGGGATCCGGGCCGGCGTCGGGCGGTTCGTGGCCGAGCACACGCCGGCCGGCATCACCGCGACCGTCCGGTTCGAGAGCGGCGGCGTCGCCCCGTGCCGCACCCCGCTGGACCATCCCGCGCTGCAGGCGCTGGTCCGGGCCATGTCCAGGGCGTTCGACCAGGAGGTCCTGTACACCCGGGAGGGCGGCAGCGGGCCGGAGGCCGACCTGGCCGAGATCCTGGCCGCGCCGGTGGTCTTCCTCGGCGTGGGCCTGCCGGACGACCACATCCACGCCCCGAACGAGCGGGTGGTGCTGCCGATGCTCTACAAGGGCGCCGAGTCGGCCGCCTACCTGTGGTCCGAACTGGCCGGCCTGCGCTGACGGTCCGGCTCCGGCGGCGCCGGCGGCCGGCGCCGGCCCGTCGCGGCGCGTGCCGGTTTAGCCTGTACCCGTGACCGGTCCGCGGGAGCCAGGGTGGTACGACGACCCGGGCGGCAACGTCGATCAGCTCCGCTGGTGGGAGGGCACCGGCTGGACCGGCATCACCCGTGTCCGGATGCCGCACGAGCGGGTGGCAGCCCCGCCGCCCCCGCCGGTCGACTGGTCGGCCGGCGAGCTGCTCGACACCGCCGACCACCGCCCGCCGCACTGGCGCTGGCTGGTCGTCCTCGGCATCGTCGGCGTGATCGCGGTGCTGGTGGCCACCGGCGCGCTGCCCGGCCTGGACGGCAGCGGCACCACACAGCCGACCCCGACCGGCCAGGCGGCGCCGCGGTTCCCGGTGCCCACTGACACGGTTCCGGTGCCCACCGACACGGTCCCGCTGCCGGTCCCGACACCGCGGCCCACCGGCCCCGTCGCCGGCCGCATCACCGACGAGGCCGCCGGGCTCTCCTACCCCGTGCTCGCCGGTTCCTGGCAGGCCTGGGACCTGTTCTCGTTCCAGGGCATCCTCGGCAGCAACGGCTACTACCGGGTGCTGCAGCGGGACGCGCCGAACGGGGAGTACTGGGCGAACGTGACCTCGGGGCTGGTCTCACCGGCCGTCGCGTCCCGGGACGACCTGGCCGCGTCGGCCCAGCGGCTGGTCACCGGCCTGGACGACGAGTACTACCCGCAGAACTCGCAGCAGGGCCGGCAGGAGAAGCCGATCACCGTCGACGGCCACCGCGGGTACCTGATCAGGTACGTGGCGGTCTTCGACCCGGCCACCAGCAAGGGGTACCAGGCCAAGTCCGAGCAGGTGACCGTGCTGCTGGTGGACACCGGGCGGCAGCTGCCCGCGGTGCTCTACGTGTCGCTGCCCGACACCGTCCGTCCGCTCTGGACCGCGGTGGACCGGCTGATCGCCTCGGTGCGGGTGCTGCCCTGACGCTGCCGCCGTTCCGGTCGACACGCCGCCGGGGCGGTGTCAGGATGCCGGCACCCCCGAGCAGCACCAGGAGCGCCGATGTCGCTGGCCGGTTCCCTCTGGAAGCCTGACCCCACCTTCTACCCGTCCCCCCGGGACGCCGCGGCCGCGCCCGCCGAGAAGCTCGCCTACGTGGCCGCCTTCGACCGCGCCGCGCAGAAGCCCGACGCGATCGCGGTACTCGATGTCGACCCGTCGTCCGGGACGTACGGCGAGATCGTCGGCTGGACCGACCTGCCGTACACCGGCGACGAGCTTCATCATTTCGGCTGGAACATGTGCTCGTCGGCGCTGTGCCCGTACGCGCCGCACCCGCACACCGAGCGCCGCTACCTCGTGGTGCCGGGGCTGCGCTCGTCCCGCATCCACATCTACGACGTCAAGGACGACCCGCGCTCGCCCACGCTGGTCAAGGTGCTGGAGGCGCACGAGCTGGCCAAGCGCGCCGGCTACTCCCGGCCGCACACCGTGCACTGCGGTCCGGAGGGCATCTACCTGTCCTGCCTCGGCGGCGCGAACGGCGAGGACGGCCCCGGCGGCGTAGCGCTGCTCGACCACCAGTCGTTCGAGGTGCTCGGCCGCTGGGAGGTCGACCGCGGCCCGCAGTACCTGGCCTACGACATGTGGTGGCACATCGCCCAGGACGTCGCGGTCACCAGCGAGTGGGCCACCCCGTCGATGATCGAGGACGGCGTGGTCGGTGAGCTGCTGCTCGGCCGCAAGTACGGCCACGCGCTGCACTTCTGGGACCTGCGCCGGCGCCGGCACGTGCAGACCGTCGACCTCGGCGACGCGCACCAGATGGTGCTCGAACTGCGGCCGGCGCACGACCCGACCCGCTCGTACGGGTTCGTCGGCGTGGTCGTCTCGGTCGAGGACCTGTCCGCGTCCATCTGGGTCTGGCACCCCGCCGAGTCCGGCTCGGGCTGGGCGGCGACCAAGGTGATCACGATCCCGGCCGAGCCGGTGGACGACCCGTCGGTGCTGCCGCCGATCCTGCAGCCGTTCGGCGCGGTGCCGCCGCTGGTCACCGACATCGACCTGTCCGTCGACGACCGCACGCTGTACGTCTCCTGCTGGGGCACCGGCGAGCTCAAGCAGTACGACGTGACCGACCCGTTCGCGCCGCGGGAGACCGGCTCGGTGCGGCTGGGCGGCATCGTCGCGCGGACCCCGCACCCGGCCGCACCCGACGAGCGGCTGGCCGGCGGGCCGCAGATGGTCGAGGTCTCCCGGGACGGCCGCCGCGTCTACGTCACCAACTCGCTCTACGGCGCCTGGGACGACCAGTTCTACCCGGACGGCGTGGGCGCGTGGCTGGCCAAGCTGGACGTCGGGGAGTCCGGCGGGTTGACCCTGGACGAGCGCGTGTTCCCGCACGGCGACGCCTGGCGCGGCCTCCGTCCACATCAGACCCGGCTGCAGGGCGGCGACGCCTCATCTGACTCCTACTGCTACCCGTGAGCTGGGCGACGGTCGTCGCCGTCGCCGGGCTCGGCATCTTCCACGGCCTGAACCCCGCGATGGGCTGGCTGTTCGCGGTCGCCCTCGGCCAGCAGCGCCGGCCCAGCGCGCCCGTCCGCCTGGCGGCGCCTGCGGTGCCGGCGCCCGCCGGGCCGGCGGCGGGTGGGCCGGCGGGTTCGCGGGCCGGTTCGCTGGGGCCGGGTTCGCGGCCGGCGGTGACCGGCGACCCAGCGGGGCGGCTCGGACCGGGGTGGTCGGCGCGGTTGGCGGTGTTGCGTGCGCTGCCGCCGATCGCGGCCGGACACCTCGCCTCGGTGGCCGTGGTGACGGTCGCGTTCGCGATCACCGCGTCCGCCATCGCGAGCCGGGCGGCGGCGATCGGTGGCGGCGTGCTGCTGGTCGGCCTCGGCCTGTGGCGGCTGCTGTCGACCCGCCACTTCCGCTGGGTCGGCATGCGGCTGTCCAACTGGGAACTGGGTACCTGGTCGTTCCTGATGTCCTCGGTGCACGGCGCGGGCCTGATGCTGGTCCCGGTGCTCGCGCATCACTCGCCGCTGCCGGCCAGCGCCTCGGTCCCGACCGCGCTCGCCGCGTCCGCCCTGCACACCGCGGCCATGCTGACCACCGCCGGCGCGACCGCCCTGCTCGTCACCGGCCTGCTCGGCCTCTCCGTCCTCCGCCACGCCTGGCTCAACGTGGATCGCCTCTGGGCGCTGGCCCTCCTCGTCGCCGGCGCCGCCACCCTGCTGCTGGCCTGACCTGACCTGACAGTTTCTTCCCCGAAAATCTATCGAAATCTATCAAAATCTGTCGGCAGAGGAGAGATTGTCGCGGCGGCCTTCGATGCGTACAGCATCGACCACGAGTTCGTCCGTACCGGCACGGTCGTCCAGCTCTTCACGTTCGGCGTGCGGTTCGTGAGCCGATCCGAGGCCCGCCGGCTGATGCAAGGGCTGGGGCGGTTCCAGGAGATCATCGTGGACTTCAAGGAGGTCCAGGAGGTCGGTCAGGGGTTCGTGGATGAGGTGTTCCGCGTGTGGCCGAGCCAACACCCGGGGCATCGCGTCTCGCCGACCGGCATGGTCGGTCCGGCGGAGGCGATGATCCGGCGTGGGCTGCCGAGGCGGGTGACCGGCAAGCCAGAGCCGCCCGCCGACCAGTAGGGTCGGATTGTGCCGAGAGCTGTTGCGCTGCCTGCGCCGTCATACCCGCTGGTCCGGACCACGCTGGCGAACGGGTTGCGAGTCGTGCTCGCGCCGGACCGCAGCGCTCCGGTCGTCGGTGTCGCGGTCTACTACGACGTCGGGATCCGGTCGGAGCCGGAGGGCCGGACTGGATTCGCCCATCTTTTCGAGCATCTGATGTTCCAGGGTTCGGCGAACCTGGAGAAGCTCGAACACTTCCGGTACGTGCAGTCGTCCGGCGGCACCTTCAACGGCAGCACGCACCTGGACTACACGCGCTACTACGAGGTGCTGCCGAGCAACGCGCTGGAACGCGGCCTGTTCCTGGAGGCCGACCGGATGCGCAGCCCGCGGATCACCGAGGAGAATCTGGCCAACCAGATCGCGGTGGTCAAGGAGGAGATCCGGGTCAACGTGTTGAACCGGCCGTACGGCGGGTTCCCGTGGATCAAGCTGCCACCGGTGGCGTTCCAGACGTTCGCCAACGCGCACAACGGCTACGGCGACTTCGTCGACCTGGAGAACTCCACGGTGGCCGACGCCGCCGACTTCTTCGACCGCTACTACGCGCCGGCCAACGCGGTGCTGACGGTCGCCGGCGACCTCGACCCGGAGGGGGCGCTGGCCCTCATCGAGCGGCACTTCGGCGACATCCCGGCCCGCCCGGTGCCGCGGCGGCCCAGCTTCACCGAGCCGGATCTCACCGCCGAGCGCCGTGAGTCCATTGTGGACAACCTGGCGCCGCTGCCGGCGGTGGCGGTCGGCTGGCGGGTCCCCGACCCGGTCGGGAACTTCGCCGACTACCTGCCGTACCTGATGCTCGGCGAGCTGCTGTCCGACGGTGACTCGTCCCGGCTGGAGCAGCGGCTGGTGCAGCGGGACCGGACCGTGACCCAGCTCGCCTGCTACCTCGGCATGATGGGCGACCCGTTCGACGTGCGGGACCCAACCGTGCTGGTCTTCCAGGCCCACCACGCGCCGACCACCGCGGCCGACGCGGTGCTGACCGCGGTGGCCGAGGAGACAGACCGGCTGGCCCAGGACGGCCTGCTCGCCGGCGAGCTGGACCGCATCCGGGCCCGGCTGGTCGCGCAGATCTTCCGCGACGTCGACCCGGTGCTGGGCCGGACGCTGGCGCTGGCCGCGTTCGAGCAGCAGCACGGCCGGGCCGACCTGCTGATGGAGCTGCCGGGCAAGCTGGCCGAGGTCACCGAGGAGCAGATCCGCGCGGCCGCGGCGACCCTGCGCGCCGACCGCCGGGCCACGCTCGAACTCGTTCCCGGCGCCCCGGCCGAGCCCGACGAGCCTGCCGCCGCCGCCCCGGCGGCGAGCCCCAACGGCCGGAGCCCGGCCAAGGCCGGCCGCCCGGCCAAGACCCCCGCCGAGTCCCCAGCCAAGGCGACCAGGTCCCCAGCCAAGGTGACCAAGTCCCCAGCCAAGGCGGCCGGAAAGGCCGCCGGCCAGGCTGGTGTGAGGGCGGCCGGCAAGGCGGGCACGAAGGCGGCGAGGCCGGCGCCGGCGAAGAGCGGCGCGCGGGCCCGAACCGGCTCCCGGCGGAACGGCGGTGCCCGATGACCATGCCGACGATCGAGGGCATGCCGCCGCTGGGCAACCCCGAGAGCCCCGACAGCCCAGCCAGCCCCGATAGCCCCGGCGGCCTTGACAGCCTCGACAGGCCTACGGACCCGAACGGGAACGGCGTGGCGGCGGCGCCCCGGAAGCTCGCCGTGCCGGAGCTCGGCCCGGTGCCGCGCCCGAAGCAGCCGCCGAGCGCGGAGCGGACGCTCCCGTCCGGGCTGCGGCTGATCGCGGTCCGCCGGCCCGGCGTGCCGCTGGTGGAGCTGCGGCTGCGGGTGCCGTTCGGTGGCACCGCGCCGACGCTGCCGGCCCGGTCGATGCTGCTCGGCGAGACGCTGCTGTCCGGCACGGCCGGCCACAGCCAGGTGGAGCTGGCCGCCGCGCTGCAGTCGCTCGGCGCCGAGCTGCACGCCTCGGTGGACGCGGACCGGCTGCTGATCGGCGGCACCGTGCTGCGCACCGGGCTGACCACGGTGCTGCGCCTGCTCGCCGAGGTGCTGACCACGGCCAGCTATCCCACCCGTGAGGTCACCGGGGAGCGCGGCCGGCTGGTCGAGCGGCTGTCGATCGCCCGGTCCCAGCCGTCGGTGCTGGTGCGGGAGGCGTTGCGGCGCCGGCTGTTCGGCAACCACCCGTACGCCCGCGAGCTGCCGTCGGTCGACGACGTCAGCGGCGTCACCGCCGGGCAGGTCCGCCGGCTGCACGCCGACCGGGTGGTTCCGGGCGGTGGCGTGCTCGTGCTGGTCGGCGACGTCTCGCCGGCCCGCGCGCTGGACCAGGTGGAGGCCGCGCTCGGTGACTGGCAGGCCGGCACCGCGGTCAAGCCGATGCCGCCGGCGCCGGCGATCGAGCCGGGCCCGATCGTGCTGGTCGACCGGCCCAGCTCGGTGCAGTCGTCGATCCGGCTCGGCGGCCCGGCGGTGAACCGCGCCGACCCGAGCTACCCGGCGCTACAGCTGGCGAACCTGGCCTTCGGCGGCAACTTCTCGTCCCGCCTGGTCGAGAACATCCGCGAGGACAAGGGCTACACCTACGGCCCGCACAGCCGGATCGACCACGCCGCCGGCGGCTCCACGCTGATCATCGACGCGGACGTGGCCACCGGGGTGACCGCGCCGGCGCTGCTGGAGATCTGGTACGAGCTGGGCCGGATGGCCACGCTGCCGATCTCGGCCGGCGAGCTGGCCGACGTCCGGCAGTACGCGGTCGGCACGCTGGCGCTGTCGGTGGCCAGCCAGTCGGGGCTGGCGTCCACGCTGGCCGCGCTGGCCGGGCACGGCCTCGGCCTCGAGTGGCTGCGCGAGCATCCGCGCCGGCTGGCCGCGGTCACCCTGGCGGACGCGCACGCCGTAGCCAGCCAGTACCTGGCGCCGGCCCGGATGGTGACCGTGGTGCTCGGCGACGCGGCCGAGGTGACCGGCTCGCTCAGCACCCTCGCCGCCGTCACCAGCGAGCCCTCCGGCCCCGCCGCCCGGCCGTGACCGACGCCGTGCCGGGTCTGTCCACTCCAGACAGCGCCGACCGTCCGAACCGGACGGACACAGTGGACGTCCAATTCGGACACCCCGACAGCGCCGGGGCTTCCGGCCACCCCACCGGTGGGCCCGCAAGCAACCGGCCCGCCGGGATCGGGGCGGACGACGCGGCCGAGCCGTTCCGGTTGTCCCGGGTGCCGACGCTGTCCCGGTCGGTACACGACCGGGCGGCGCACCAGCGGGACGACCCGGCCTGGCTGGCCGCGGCCTGGGACCGGGCGCGGGTGCTGGTGCTCACCCCGGAGCTGACCGCGCCGGTGGCCGACACCGGTGCCGGCGTGCGGCTGCAGCTCCGCGGTCCGGATGGGGTCACCGGCGAGACCGTCCGCTTCTTCCTCGGCGAGTACGGCGGCGAGCCGTACTTCGCCGCGGTCGCCGGCCGCGACCTGCGCGCCGATCAGTGGGCCGGGTTGCGCGAGGTCGGCGCCGAGCTCGACGACCTCGGTGCCGGGCTGCTCACCGCCGCGGTCGGGTTGGCCCAGTGGCACGCCACCCACCTGCGCTGCCCGCGCTGCGGCACGCCGACCGAGATCGTCCGCGGCGGCTGGACCCGGCACTGCCCGCAGGACGACTCGGAGCACTGGCCGCGGGTGGACCCGGCGGTGATCATGCTCGTGCACGACGGCGGCGACCGGTGTGTGCTCGGCCGGCAGGCCAGCTGGCCGGACGGCCGGTACTCGATCCTGGCCGGGTTCGTCGAGCCGGGGGAGTCGGCCGAGGCGGCGGTGGCCCGCGAGGTGGCCGAGGAGGTCGGCCTCGCGATCACCGACGTGCGCTACGCGGCCAGCCAGCCGTGGCCGTTCCCGTCCTCGTTGATGCTCGGCTTCGTCGCCCGGGCCACCGGCGACCTCACCCTGACCGTGGACGGGCAGGAGCTGTCCGACGCGCGCTGGTTCAGCCGGGACGAGATCAACCGCCGGGACGGGCTGCGTGCGCTGCCGCCGCCGGTGTCGATCGCGAACCGGATCGTCACCGACTGGCTGGCCGGCTGACCGAGATCGCGGGGTGCCGCGGGTCGTCGGCCCGGATCAGCACGTCGGCCACCGCCGCGGGGTCCACCTCCGCCTCGTACCGGGCGAACGCCGGCAGCGTCCACCGCTCGGCGGCCGGCGTCCGGCGGGCCAGCGCGGCCGGTGACAGCCGCAGGTGCACGGTGAGGTCGGCGGCCAGGCCGTGGCCGAGCAGCAGCGGGCCGTCCAGCAGCAGCACCGCGCCGGGCGGGGCGGCCAGGTAGCCGGCGCGGGTGGCGCGGTCGGTTCCGGGGTCCCAGAGCGTCGGCAGAAAGTCGCCGCTGCCGCCGGGGCCGAGCGGGTCGAACACCTCGCGGCGGAGCGCGCCGGCGTCCAGCCAGTCGTCGTAGTACGCGTCGGGGTCGGTCCGGCCGTGTTCCAGCCGCAGCGACGCCGGCCGCAGGAACCAGCGGGCACCCACCCGCAGCGCCGGGCGGCCGCGCAGCCGCAGTGGGTCGACCAACCCGTCCGCGAGCCGGTCCGGCCCGGCTGCCGGCGCTCCGTCCACGATCACCCGGAACGCCCGGGCGCCGGCCGGCGCCGACCCGGCGGACGCGACAAGTAGCTCGGTCAGCACGTCCGGTAGCCGCTCGGGGCTGACCGGGCGCGGCGCGTCCCGATCGGCGCCCGCCGCGTCCGGACCAGGCACAGGTCGGCTCACGGTGGACGATGATGCGCTACCGACCCGGCGGCCGCGGCCGCCGGGCCCCGCGGCTCACGGCAGCGGCGGGATCAACTCGGCCGGCAGCACAACAGTCGGGTCGGTGACCGAGGCGATCACGTCGCCGCCCAGGTCATGCACCTTCCGGCCGAGCGAGCGGGCGACCTTGCGGAGCCGCTCGAACGAGTCGCGCGGCGTCGTCCGCCACCGCTCAGCCAGCACGCCGATGGCCTGCTCGATGCGTACCCGGGCGGCCAGCGCGTGCTCCAGCTGCCGGATCGAGAGCCGGAGCTGCTCGTCCGAGCCCAACGCACCGGTCGGCCGGGGAGGTCGCGGGCCCGGCCGGAGTTCACCGGCGAGCAGGTCGGCAAGGACCATGGCCTCAAGAAGGTCTTCAGCGTAAGGATCGCAGTCGTCCGAAGACGCCGTCTCAACCCGCCAACCGCCAGCTGTCCGACGTATCACGATGGTGCTGGATGGGTCCTCAACAAGTGCTGCTCCGCCACGTGCCGCGGGCTGACGCCCGTCGTCTGACACACACACCTCCCGACTGACGCAGCGACTCCCCGCGTTGCGCCTCCGTGGAGCCGCCTCGCCACGCTACGTCGCCG
>JBBWZH010000477.1:0-2607 GCA_039648995.1 Mycobacteriales bacterium | reverse complement strand
TCGACCAGTGGTCGCATGAACCGGAACAGCAGCGTGAGCAGCAGCGTCCGGATGTGCTGGCCGTCGACGTCGGCGTCCGCCATCAGCACGATCTTGTGATAGCGGAGCTTGGAGATGTCGAAGTCGTCGTGGATGCCGGTGCCCAGCGCGGTGATCAGCGACTGGACCTCGTTGTTCTTCAGGACCCGGTCGATGCGCGCCTTCTCGACGTTGATGATCTTGCCGCGGATCGGCAGGATGGCCTGGAACATCGAGTCCCGGCCGGACTTGGCCGAGCCGCCGGCGCTGTCGCCCTCGACGATGTAGATCTCGGACTGGCCCGGGTCGGTGGACCGGCAGTCGGCCAGCTTGCCCGGCAGCGAACCGACGTCGAGCAGGCCCTTGCGGCGGGCCAGCTTGCGCGCCTCCTGGGCCGCCTTGCGGGCCCGGGCCGCGGACGAGGCCTTCGTGATGTTCGTCTTGGCCTCGATCGGGTTGCGCTCCAGCCAGTCGGCCAGCCAGTCGTTGCAGGCCTTCTGCACGAAGGCCTTGGCCTCGGTGTTGCCGAGTTTGGTCTTGGTCTGCCCCTCGAACTGCGGGTTGGCCAACTTCACCGAGATGATCGCGGCGAGACCCTCGCGGATGTCGTCACCGGTGAGGTTGTCCTCCTTCTCTTTCAGGAACTTCTTGTCCCGCGCGTACTTGTTCACCAGGCCGGTCAGCGCGGCGCGGAAGCCCTCCTCGTGGGTGCCGCCCTCGTGCGTGTTGATCGTGTTGGCGAACGTGTAGACCGACTCGGCGTAGCTGCTGTTCCACTGCATGGCGATCTCGACCGCGATGCCGTCGCCCTCGACGCCGAAACCGATCACCGACTTGTGGATCGGGTCCTTCGAGGCGTTCAGGTGGCGGACGAAGTCCTCGATGCCACCCTTGTACATGTACGTGATCTCGTGCGGAGTCTCGTCGCGCTCGTCCCGCAGGGTGATCGACAGGCCGCGGTTGAGGAAGGCCATCTCCTGCAGCCGGCGGGCCAGGGTCTCGAACGAGTACGTGGTGGTCTCGAAGATGCCCGAATCAGCCCAGAAGGTGATCGTGGTGCCGTGTGCCTTGGTGGCCGCGCCGCGGTTCAGCTGGCCGGGCCGCTGGTTCGTGTACGTCTGCGTCCAGACGTAGCCGTCCCGCATGATCTCCACGTCCAGCCGGGTGGACAGCGCGTTCACCACCGACACGCCGACGCCGTGCAGCCCACCGGACACCGCGTACGACTTGCCGTCGAACTTGCCGCCGGCATGCAGCGTGGTCAGCACGACCTCGACCGCCGGCCGCTTCTCGATCGGGTGCTTGTCGACCGGGATGCCGCGGCCGTTGTCGAAGACCGACACGCCGCCGTCGGCCTGCAGCGTCACCAGGATCGTGTCGCAGTAGCCGGCCAGCGCCTCGTCAACGGCGTTGTCCACCACCTCCTGCACCAGGTGATGCAGGCCGCGTTCGCCGGTCGAGCCGATGTACATGCCGGGCCGCTTGCGGACCGCCTCGAGCCCTTCGAGAACGGTGATGGAGCTCGCGCGGTAGTCGTTCGGTTGTGCCTTGGGCGCCACTCGTCTCCGCTCTCTCTCCCACCGCTCGGTGGGGGGCAGGCCTGTACCCACGCTGGACGCGGGCACCGTCACACGACCGGCGGCCCGACCCGACCTCGCTCGCGAACCTCACTCGAAGCCTCGCGGACGCTCTGCCGGGCGCTGAGCCGCCAGCACCGTACTAGTCGTCGTCCAGTCTACCTGGAAAAGGCGCGTAGAACGGTCATCTGCGGCGCCTGACGTGGTACGAGGCTCGCGAACACGGACCGTCGATAGGTCCCCACAGGGCGGCGGGTGTCCCGAACGGCCCCGGGCATCTCAGCCGTACGTATCCCGCGGGCCGCGGCCGGCCACCCGGCGCGGCCCGGAACCCCAGGTCGGCGCCGTCGGCCCGTGCACCCGGACGCGGCGGACCACGTCCGGCCCGAGCTCCGCCCTGATCCGGCCGAGCAGCCGCGGCGTCAGCAACCGCAGCTGGGTCGCCCAGGCCGTGGACTCGGCCGCCAGCGTCAACTCGCCGTCGCGCAAGCTCACCGGCTGGCAGTGCCCGGCGACCTCGGCGCCGACCAGAGTCTCCCACCGGGCCAGCACCGTGGCCGAGGCGGCCGTCGCCTCCCAGCCGCGGTCGGAGATCAGCCGGCGGACCAGGGCGCCGAACGGCTGCGGGTCGCGGTCGTCCGCGCCGGCGCCGGAGTACCCGCCGCCGCGCGCCCCCGGCGCCCGCCGGCCGGCCACCCGCCGGCGCGGCTGGTCGGCGGCCCGCTGCTTGGACGCCGCCCGCGCCGCCGCCAGCGCCGCGCGCGCCAGGTCGGCTCCCGACCCACCGTCCGCCGGGGGCCCGTCACCGCCGTCACCAGGCCCGCCCGAGCCGCCGGGTGAGCCGGAGCCGGGGCTGCCAGGGCCGCCGGATGAGCCGGAGCCGAGGCCAGGGCCGCCACCGCCCGAGCCGCCAGGTGAGCCGGAGCCGCCGCGCCCGCCGGGCTCGCTGGAGCCGCCGGGCCCGCCAGGCGAGCCGGGGCCGCCACCGGAGCCGGCGGGTGCCACCCCGCCA
>JBBWZH010000474.1:0-16897 GCA_039648995.1 Mycobacteriales bacterium | reverse complement strand
CCATGATGTTGGGCGAGGGCATCAGCCCGTACGCGGTCTGGTGGTGCTCGTTCACCCCGATGCCGTCGAAGCCGAGCTGGTCGGCCAGCTCGAGCTCGTCCAGGTACCGGTGGTAGAGCCGGTTGCCGAGCTCGCGGTCGAAGAACCGGTTGGGGAAGGTCAGCGACGGCGACGGGTGGTTCTGGTCGAAGTCGTCCGGCAGGTACGGGTACGGCATCAGGTGGAAGAAGACGAACTTCATCGGCTCACTCCGTCCCGCCGCCGGGCAGGCCGGCCAGGAACCCGCTGGTGATCTCGGCGAACTCGGCCGGGCGTTCGAAGTACATGGCGTGCCCGCAGTCGGCGACGGTCGCCAGCCGGGCACCGGGGATGAGCTCGGCGTACCGGTGGCCGTGCGCGATCGGGACCAGCTTGTCCCGCTCGGCCCAGACCACCTGGGTGGGCGCGGTGATCCGGTGCAGCCGGCGCTCCAGCTTCGGGTCGGCCATGAACGGGACCCAGCAGAACCGGGCCAGCGCGGTCATGTCCCGGTAGGCCGCCAGGATCGCGTCGACGTCCGGCTCGGCCGGGAAGACCGCCGCCGCCTTGGCCGGGTCCTCGAACAGCACGTCGACCAGCTGGTCGGGGCGGAGCAGGAACAGGTCGGTGACCGGGTGCTCAGGCAGCCGCAGCCCGGTGGCGCCGAGCAGGGTCAGCGAGCCGACCGCGTGCGGCGCGGCGACCGCGAGCTCGGCGCCGATCCAGCCGCCGAACGACCCGCCGACGACGTGCGGCCGGTCCAGCCCGAGCCGCGCGAACACGTCCAGGTAGTGGTAGACGAGGTCGTCGATGGCCTCGACCTCGGCCAGCTCGTCCGAGCCGCCGAAGCCCGGGTGGTCCGGCGCGATCACCTCGAACCGGCCGGCCAGCGACCGCAGGAACGGGTGCCACGTCGCGGCTCCCCCGGCCGCGTGCAGGAAGACCAGCGGCGCGCCGGTTCCGCCGCGCAGCACATGCACCTTCCCGCCGGGGAACGGCAGGTAATCCTCGGTCGGCTCGCCGGCCTCCGGTGCGCTGACGCCGCCGGTGACGTCCGCCATCCACCACCTCCGTCACGCCGGCCCGTCCCGGCCGGGGCGCCCCGGTCGGGACGGGCGCCGGCCGGCATGACGCCGGCCGGACGCCGAGGCTGCCAAACGCCGGCCGCCGGCACGATCCAGTTACCGCATGGTCGAGCCGGTTTCCGCACCGTTCTGGCCCGTATCGTTCTTGACGCCCGGCTCGGCAGCGCTGAGGCTGGGGTGCCGGCCGCGGCGGCCCTGCCCGCGACCGGCGGCGGAGGTGGCGATGCCGGACGACCCGGCGACCGCACAGTTCGACGTGCCGTTCCCGAGGTCGCTGCGCACCGACGACCCGGCCGAGGCGAAGTTCCACACCCAGGAGTTCCTCAACTGCCGGCACCGGATGACCGTGCTGGAGCGCGACAACCCGTTCCTGGCCCGGGTGCAGTACCGGTCGCTCGCCGGGCTGGGCCTGCTGTCGTCGGGGTACGGCGCGGCCGTGGAGATCGGCTGCTCCCCGCCGGTCGGCATGGTGACCGTGAACTTCGTCGCCGGCGGAACGATGCTCATCGACGACGGTGGCCGCGGCGCGGTCGCCGACGCCGGTCACGCCGCCGTGTTCAGCTTCCACGAGGAGCTGTGCATGCGGTGGTCGCCGGGGCTCCGGCAGCTGATGCTGACGATCGACAAGCCGCGGATCGAGCGGTACCTGGCGGCGCTGCTGGCCGAGCCGCTGCGCCGGCCGCTGCGCTTCGAGCCCGGGGTCGACCTGTACGGCGCCGGCCAGGGCCTCGCGGCCGCCGTCGGGACGATGCGCCAGGCGCTGGCGCGCTGCGGCCGGGCCGGCCCGTCGCCGGTGCTCGCGGCCGAGATCGAGCACGGCGTCCTCACGTCACTGCTGCTCGGCCAGCGGCACAACTACACCGACGCGATCTTCTCGGCCCGGCCGCTGCCGGCGCCCCGGGTGATCCGGCGGGTGATCGAGCTGATCGACTCCGCCCCGGAGGCCGCGTTCACCGTGGCCGACCTCGCCGTGTCCGCCGGGGTCAGCGAGCGGTCCCTGCACACCGCCTTCCGCCGGCAGTTCGGCATCTCGCCGATGTCGTACGTGCGCCGCCGCCGCCTCGAACGGGCACACGACGAACTGCTGCGCCTCGCCCCCGGGGCGGGCGCCCGGGTCACCGACGTGGCGCTGCGGCACGGCTTCACCCACACCGGCCGGTTCGCCGCCCTCTACCGCGCGCGCTTCGGCGAGTCACCGTCCACCACCCTGCGCCGCTGAGTCCACTGTGGACGGTGGCGGTCCGGTTCGCGGCCGGAGCGCTGCCTGAGGATCCGGACCGCGCGGTGGTTGACGCGGCCAGCTGTCTCCTGCTGCCGGCGGACGGCCACCCCCGGGGCGGGGGTGGCGGCCGGCGACGGCATCCGAGAGGATCAACCTTGTCGCTGCCGAGCGGGGGTGCTGGTGAACGGGGATGGGCGGCCGAGGGGCCGGCCGAGCGCCGAGACGCTGCGCGACGCCCGGGCCAGGTTGGGGTTGACCCAGGCCGAGCTGGGCGAGCGGATCGGCCTGGACGCGCGCACGATCCGCAAGGCGGAACGGGATCCGGCGTCGGTCGGCGCCGCCACCCTGGGCCGGATCACCCGGGCGCTGGGCGGCGACCCGGTAGCCGCGACGCGGCCCGGCCCGGCCGTCCTCGCCCGCCTGCCACCGGACGCCGCCGGCACCGGTACCGGCACCGCGGCGGGCAGCGACGCGGCGGGCACACCGGCGGCACCCGGCAACCCGGCGGCACCCGGCGGCACAGGCACGACGCCCGGCGGCACCGGCACGGCCGGCACACCGGCGGCGCCCAGCAACCCGGCAGCGCCCGGCAACCCGCCGGCACCAGGCACCGACACGGCGGGCACACCGGCGGCGGGCAATGCCGCGGCGGAGGCGCGGCGGCGGGCCGGGATGATGATCCGGGAGCGGCGGGAGGCCGTCGGGCACAGCGCGCGGGCGTTCGCGGCGCTGGCCGGCGTCAGCCGGACCACGCTGGCGGCGATCGAGGGCGGGGCCGGCGACCACCGCGACGACACCCTGCTGCTCGTGCTGGACACGCTGGAGTTCGCCGGCACCGAGCGGGACGAGGTGCTGGCGCTGCTGCACGGCCTGCCGGACCCGCGCCGGTACGTCCAGCCGGTGCGGTTGGACGCGGCCAGCGGCGCGCTGCTCGGCCGCGACGACGACCTGCGCCGGGTGGAGAAGCTGATCGCGGCCGGCCCGCTGGTCACGATCACGGGGCCGGCCGGCGTCGGCAAGACGCGGCTGGCGCTGGAGATCGGCCGGCGCCGCGCCGGCACCGGCTCGGTGGTGCTGGTGCAGCTGGCCGCGGTCAGCGAGCCGGCCGCGGTGCCGCTGAAGATCGCTGGGCAGCTCGGCATCGCCGACAGCGGCGAGGGCAGCCTGGACGACGCGATCCTGCGCCGGTGCGCCCGGCTCGACCTGCTGGTGCTGGACAACCTCGAGCAGGTGGTCGAGGTGGCCCCGTTCATCGGCCGGATCGCCGAGGCCGCGCCCGGCCTGCGGGTGCTGGTCACGTCACGGGTCGCGCTGGGCCTGGGCACCGAGCTGATCTACCCGCTGGCCCCGATCCGGGTCGACGCGCCGACCGGCGGGGCCGGCTACTCCCCCGCCGTCGTGCTGTTCCTCGCGCACGCGGCCCGGTACCGCCCCGGCTGGACGCCGTCCGGCCGGGAGGTGGAGCAGGTCCGGGCGATCTGCGCCGCGCTGGACGGGTTGCCGCTGGCGATCGAGCTGGCCGCGTCCCGGATGCGGGCGCACGACCCGAGCACGATCCTGACCAGCCTGCGCGCGCCGCTGCGGGTGCTCCGGTCCGACCGGCGGGACCTCGCCGAGCGGCACCGCGCGATGACGCTGGCGCTGGACCCGAGCTACGCGGCGCTCGGTGCGGCGCCGGCCCGGCTGTTCCGGCTGCTGTCGGTACTCGCCCCCGACTTCTCCTTCGAGCTGGCCGCCGACGTCGCCGGCCCGGCGGGCGCCGGCACGGTGCTGGACGACATCGAGGAACTGGTCGCGGCCAGCCTGCTGGCGGTCCGGTTCGCCGCCGACGGCACCGCGCGGTACGGCTGGCTGAACGTGATCCGGCACTACGCCGCCGACCTGCTGGCCGAACTGGACGGCCCGGCCGAGGCGGCTGCCGGCTGGCAGCGGTACACCGCGAGCATGGTGGGCCTGGCCGAGCGGGCCGCCCCGGAGCTGAACGGCGACGACCAGGTCGCCTGGCTGGACCTGCTGGAGCAGGTGAACGACCACCTGCGCGCGGTGTCCGACCGGGAGTGGGCGGTCGGCGGCGAGGCGCCGGCCCGGCTGGCCGCGGCCATGTGGCGATTCTGGTTCGTCCGCGGCCACTTCACCGAAGGCATCCAGCGGCTGCGCCGGGTGCTGGGTCGGCCGGGGCTGGCCGGGCCGGCCACGCTCACCACGGTCCGGCACGGCCTGGGCGCGCTGCTCTACATGCAGGGCCGCGACCCGGACGAGGCCCAGGTGCTGAGCCTGGCCGCGCTGGCCGGCTACCGGGAGCTCGGCGATCGGCGGCAGGAGGCCGCGATGCTGGCCAACCTGGGGATCATGGCGCAGTACCGCGGCGAGTTGGAACAGGCCGAGGCCAGGTTCGCCGCGGCGCTGGCCATCGCGGAGGCGTCCGGCGACCCGCGGTCGACCGCGCTCGCGCTGGCCCAGCTGGCCTCGCTGGCCACCCAGCGCGGCCAGCTGGCGACCGCGACCCGGCTGACCGAGCGCGGCGTCGCCGCCTTCGCCGTCCTGCGGGACCGGCAGTCGTTCGCGACGATGGTCGGCAACCTGGGCGAGATCTGGTACCAGCTGGGCGACTTCGGCCGGGCCGCCGACCTGCTGGACGAGTCGCTCGCGGTGTTCGACGAGACCCGCGATCCAATGTCGCAGGGCGATATCTACCGGCTGCTCGGCCGGATCGCGATGGAGGATGAGCGCTGGGACGAGGCCGGCCGGCGGCTGGCCGCGTCCGCCGACCTGGCCCAGCGTGCCGAGCAGCGTTGGGGCACCGCGGGCTGCCAGGCGCTGCGCGCGGTGCTGGCCGCCCGGGCCGCCGACCCGATGGCGCTCGCGATGGTGGACGAGGCGATCGGCATGCAGCGCGCGCTGGCGCACGAGCCGGGCCTGGTCGAGGCGCTGGTCGCGCGCGGCGAGGTGCTGCTGATCCGGGGCGAGCGGGCGGCCGCGACCCGGACGTTCGCCGAGGTGATCGAGCTGCCGGACATCAGCCAGGCGATGCTGCGCTGCGCCGCGATCGGGCTGGCCGAGGCCGCCGACCCGGTCGACCCGGTCGACGTGGCCCGGCTGGTCGCGGCGCTGTGCGCGGGCGAGCACAGGCTGCCGGACGCCGCGCGCCGCCGACTGGACCGGGTCGCCCTGCGGGCCGACGGCCAGCTCCCTCAGCCCGGCACCACCCCGGCAACCGGCACCACCCCGGCAACCGGTGCCGGGGCAGCGGGCGACGCGCCCGACGCCGGGCCGCTGGCCCGGGTGATCGAGCTGGTCGAGACGCAGTTCGCGAGAGACAGCTGAGCCCGCCGCCCGGCCCCGTCAGGTGACGCGGGTCGGCCGCCGGGCGGTTCCGGGCCACCGGCCGGGCCGGACGGGCCGGACGGGCCGGGCGCGCGGTCCGGGATCAGGGCTCGCGCGGCGCGGGCGGCGTCGATCGCGGCGACGAAGTCGTCCTGCCGCACCTGGGCCGCGGCGCCGGGCCACCGGTCCAGCGTCCGCAGGCAGGCCTGGTACGCCACCACCGCCAGCTCGCCGCCGGACAGGCCGTCGCTGAGCGTGCCGAGCGCGGCGAAGTCCACCCCGGACCGGCCGGGCAGCCGCGGCGGCGTGTGCGCGACCAGGATCGCCGCCCGGGCGGTGGCGTCCGGCATCGGGAACTCGACGTGGTCGACGATCCGGCGCCGGAACGCCGGGTCGTAGTTGCCCGGCAGGTTCGACGCGAACAGCACGAGCCCGTCGAACGCCTGCAGTTCCATCAGCAGCACCGCGCGGGTGAGGTTCAGCGCCGAGTCGCAGGACCGCTGCGGCTGGCTGGACCGGCGGCCGAGCACCACGTCCGCCTCGTCGAACAGCAGCACGGCCGAGCGGGCCCGGGCGGCCGCGAACACCGCGGCCACGTGCTTGGCGGTGTCGCCCACGTACTTGGACTCCAGCTGGGCGTAGTCCACCACCATGAGCGGCCGGCCGAGCTCGGCGGCCAGCACCCGGGCGGCCAGCGACTTGCCCGAGCCGGACGGCCCGACCAGGTTCAGCGCCGTGCCGATGTGGCCGGCGAACCCACCGACCGCGTCCAGCCCCCAGGACCGCAGCACGTCCCGGCGCTCGATCGCGCGGACGTCGCGCAGCAGCCGGGCCCGCAGTTCGGCCGGCACGACCAGGTCCGCCCAGCCGACACCGGGCCGCTCGACCAGCTCGTACAGCGGCTGCGCCGGGCCGGCCACGGCGCCCCAGCCCGCGGCGGGCGGGGCGGGCGCGCCCGGCCCGACCAGGTCGACGCGCAGGTCGGCCACCGGACGGGGCAGCTGCGCCGGCTCGCCGAGCAGCCCGGCGACCAGCTCCCGGCCGTGCGCCATGTCCCGGTGCCCGGTCACCGATACGTGGCGCAGCGACGTGCGGGACGGCGCGTACAGCGACTCGAACCGCAGCACCGGCCCGGACGGGGTCGGCAGCAGCGGGCCGGCCGGGCCGTCCAGCTCGTCCCGCAGCAGGACGTACGAGTAGCCGGCCAGAGCGGCCGGCGGGAGCCGGCGGGTGACGAACGGGACTACCCCGTCCACGGGATCGCTGGACAGGTACACGATCCGTGGCGTCCCGGCCGCCGTGGGGTTGCTGGGTTCCGCCGGCCCCCTCCGCCGGGCCGGCGCCGCGCCCCGCCTCATCCGAGCTCCACCAGGAACGGCTCGTCGCCCACCTCGTCGACCAACCGCGGCCGCTCGTCCCTGCTCACCGGGAACTCCTCCTCGGCGCAGACGCCGCGCAGCATCCGCACCACCAGCCGCCAGCGGGCCGCGTCGTCCAGGCCGGCCTGCCCCACCGCCTGGTCCATGGCGTGCCGCACCTCGTCCCGGTGGATCAGCCGGACGGTGCCGTGCGCCATGATCAGGAACAGGCCGCGCAGCCGCTCGTCGCTGAACGTCGCGCAGATCCGGTGCAGCCAGGCGGCCAGCCGGTTCAACAACCGCTCCATGAAGCTGCTCAGCCCGCCGCGGAACTCCACCCAGCGCCGGCGCAGCCACTCGAAGAAGTTCACTGTCGCCGGCCCGTACCGGTCGGGTCCGCCGCGCCCAGGGTGGCGGCGTCGAACCGCCAGACCCGGGCGCGGGGCGACGACGCGGCCGGCCAGCGCCGGCCGGCCCGCTCGGATATCGCCGCCGGGTCGACCATGATCTCGTCCACGATCCGCGGGAACGGCTCGTCACCGGCCCGGTGCAGCACGACCACCCCGGGCCGGCCGTCGATGCGGTCCTGCACGACGGCGACCTCACCGGCGTCCGCACCGGCCCGGCCGCCGGACCGGAACGCCTCGGCCGCCGCCTGCCGCAGGGTCTCCGCGAGTACCAGCGCGGCCGGGTCACCCGAGCCGCCGAGCAGCCGGCGCAACCCGGCGCGCAGCCCGTGCCACTCGGTCGCCACGTTGCGCCAGGCCCGGCCGGGCTCCATCTGCGTCATCCGTCCCACCCCAACCCTCGCCGCGCCCGGTGCGCCGGCGCGTATCAGGGTCGCCCGGCGGGGCCCGGCGGGGGCGGAACGGATGGCCCAGTTACCGGCCCAGTCCGGACCGGAACGCCGACCGGGGGTGCGGCCGGTCGGCGTTCCGGGCCTGTCAGTTGGTGGCTTGGACGTGCGGGTGGTCGTGCTGGAGCCGGCCGCGGCCGGCGGTTCGCTGCAGGGTGACCCGGTCGATCTCGGTGAACGGCCGGTTGCTGCCGGGCAGCGCGTCGGCCAGGGTCCGGATCGTCAGCGTGGTGGGCCGGCCGAGCCGGGCCGGGTGCACGTCCACCGCGATGAACGCGTAGTCGTCGTAGCGCACCTGGGACCACTCGATCACCTCGGGCACCTTGGTGCCCTGCGGGTAGCCGGAGCTGTTGACCGCGGTGCCGTCGGTGACCCAGTAGTAGCTGTTGACCACGTTCCCGGTGTTGTTCTCGGTGGCGTTGCGGCCGCCCGGCGCCACGTAGCCGCGGTACCGCTGGCCCTCCGGCAGCGCCTGCGGGCCGGCGGGCGTCACCCCGGGCGGCGCCGGGTTGGCCGTGCCGGGCGCCGGCTGGAACGCGTACCGGGGCCGCCCGCCGGAGCCGACGCACAGGTACGTGACCCCGTCCACGGCCGGCCGGATCGTCGAGCCGTCGGGCGCGGGCCGGGTCGGCCGGCCGTTGCGGATCGGATCGGTCCGTTCCATCACGTGGTTGTGGCCCTGCACGACGAGGTCCACCTGGTAGCGGGTGAACAACCCGTCCAGCGCGGCCCGGACGCCGCCGTCGGACGCGTGCTGCAGCGTGGTCGAGTAGGCGCAGTGATGGAAGAACGCGACCACGAAGTCGACCGTGCGCGCGACCTCGGGGTCGGTCCGCCAGTGCCGCAGCGTCCGCTCCAGGAATTCCAGCTGGGCGCCGCCGGAGTAGCCGGTGTTGGTCTGGATCTCCGCGGACAGGTCGTTCGCGTCCACCGAGATCACGCCGACGTTCGCGTACACGAAGCTGTAGACCGACGGGCAGGTGCGCGGGCCGTTGCGGGGCAGGTCGAGGCGCTTGGCGTGGCTGGCGTAGCCGTGCGTGGCGCTGTCGCCGATGAACTCCGTCGCGCTGTAGAGCGCTTCCATGTCGTGGTTGCCGGTGGCGAACATCCACGGCGTGTACGCGGCCTGCGGGTCGATCTGGCTCAGGAACACGTCCCAGACGTACGGGTCGTAGCTGTTGGTGCCGGGCGGCGCGGTCGCGCTCAGCGCCCGCGTGTCGTCCGCGGGCAGGCCGCTGCCGCTCGGGTCGGCGTAGCAGATGTCGCCGGCCAGCAGCGTGAACGCCGGCCGCTGGGTGGCCATCTGGTTGGTCATGCCGACGGCCGGCGTGCGGTCGGTGCCCGCGGTGCCGGCCACCGGGTCGGCGGCGTTGTAGTAGCCGTCGTCGAAGATCGTGTTCGGCCAGGTGCCGCCGGCCGCGGTGACCACGGCCGGATCCTGGTTGAACGCGTACCGCGGGTCGGTCGGCGCCAGGTTCGTGCCGACGTCGGCGAACGCGGTGAACGTGAACGGCGCCGGCGGGTGCTCGGCGGTGCCGATCAGCCGGCGGCACGGCGCGGTGCTGAAGTGCGCGTCGCCGGTCACCGTGCCGTCCGACAGCCGGAACCGGTAGTGGTAGACAGTGCCAGGCCGCAGCCGGGTCAGCTCGGCCTTCACGTAGAACTGGCTGCCGGCCGGCCCGCCCGGGATCGCGTACTGGCCGACCAGGTGCACGATGTCGGCGGCGACCCGGCTGCCGTACCGGCCCGGCGCGTCACCGAGCTCCACGACCGCGCGCAGACCGGCTGGAACCTGCCCGGTCGGGCTGAGCAGCTGCGCTGTGGCCCGCATGGCGTTCGTCGGGTCGCCGGCCGAGTCGGACACCCAGGACAGGTGCCGGCCGGACAGCACCAGACCCGACCGGCCGGACGTGCCGCCACCGCCCGCGAACGCGGCCCGGGCCAGCGGGAAGCTCGCCAGCGCCACGGCTCCGGTGCCGATCGCCGCGCCCTGCAGCAGGGCGCGCCGGCTGACCGGCCGCCGTGCCAACTCCGCCGCGTTCCACTCCGTGTAGTCGTCGACCGTGAGGGGCCGGCCGGCCCGATCCGTCAGCACCGGTACAGGAATTCAGCCGACCGGAACGGGCACTGGGCGCTTGTCCGACCGGTAGGCGACGTTCTGGTGAACCCCGCGATTCACCGTCCACAGCGGCGTCCCAGCGGCCGCACAGGCTCGGGACAGCGGCGCCCCGCATCGTCATCGGTGCGCGGGCGGACCACCGCCGGCCGGAACCGAGGAGACCCGATGGACGAACTGGGGCAGGGCCGGGCGTACGAGCCGGGCGGCGCGGCGTACGCGGCGACGACCTACCCGGACGGCACGGCCGACCCGGACCGCACGACCGACCCAGGCGGCACGACCGACCCAGGCGACACGGCCTACCCAAGCGGCACGGCCTACCCGGACCGCACGACCGACCCAAGCGGCACGGCCTACCCGGACCGCACGACCGACCCAGGCGACACGGCCTACCCGGACCGCACGACCGGGCCAGGCGGCACGACCGGGGCGGCGGGGGCGTACGGGCCGGGCGGCGCGGCGTACGCGGCGGCCGGGTACCGGGGCGGCCCGCCCGGGGACGGGGACGGGGGTGGCGGGGCGGGCGGGACGGGCCGGAAGCGGCCGGTGCGGACGGCCGTGGTGGCGGTGGTCGCCGCGGCGGCGGTCGCGGTGGCCGGCGGGGTGGCGCTGGCCGCGACCCGCAACGGCTCCGGCACCAGCGCGCAGTCCGGCCCGGGCGCTGCCGGCCGGCCCGCCGGCGCGGGCGGTGGCGGCCCGGGCGGCCTGGCCGGCTCGATCGCGCACGGCGAGGTCGTGGTGGCCGACAGCTCCGGCGGCTACGTCACCCGGCTGCTGCAGACCGGCACGGTCACCGCGGTCAGCTCGACCAGCATCACCGTGCGCAGCGCCGACAACTACGCGGTGACGTACACGGTCGCGTCCGGGACGACCGTGGACAGCGGCACCGACGCGATCGGCGCGGTGGCCACCGGCCACACGGTCACGATCCTCGCGTCCACGGCGAAGGCGGCCGTGACGATCACCGACCAGAACCTCGCGTCCGCGGCCGGCGGCATCCCCGGCCAGAACGGCACCGCCGGCGGCCAGGCCCAGGCCGGCACCGGGACGTCCTGACCACCTCGGCCCGTGCCGCGGCGAGCGGCTGATCGGAAAGGGAGACCACCATGGCCACGACTGTGGCGGACCGGTCGGCGCTCGCGCCGGCCACCGAGCCGGACCGGACCCGGCCGCGCCGGCCGGGCCGCGCGGCCGGGCTGATCCGGGGGCGGCCGGGCGACCCGGGCTGGGTGCGGCCGGCGGTGCTGGTGCTGCTAGCCGCGACCGCGCTGCTCTACCTGTGGGACCTCGGCGCGTCCGGCACGGCGAACAGCTTCTACGCCGCGGCGGTGCAGGCCGGCTCGCAGAGCTGGAAGGCCTGGTTCTTCGGCTCGCTGGACCCGGCCAGCTTCATCACCGTCGACAAGCCACCCGCCGCGCTCTGGCTGATGGGGTTGTCCGCGCGGGTGTTCGGCTTCAACGCGTGGAGCATGCTGGTGCCGCAGGCACTGGCCGGCGTCGCGTCGGTCGGCCTGCTGTACGCGGCGGTGCGCCGCTGGTCCGGCCCGGCGGCCGGGCTGGTCGCCGGCGCGGCGCTGGCGCTCACCCCGGCCGCGGCGCTGATGTTCCGGTTCAACAACCCGGACGCGCTGCTCACGCTGCTGCTGGTGGCCGGCGGCTACTGCATGGTCCGGGCGATCGAGTGGGCCGGCACCCGGTGGCTGCTGCTGGCCGGCGCGGCGCTCGGGTTCGCGTTCCTGACCAAGATGCTGCAGGGCTTCCTGGTGCTGCCGGTGTTCGCGCTGGCCTACCTGGTCGCCGCGCCGGCGACGCTGCGCCGCCGGATCTGGCAGCTGCTGGCCGCCGGCGTCTCGGTCGTGGTCTCGGCCGGCTGGTGGGTGGCGATAGTGCAGCTGTGGCCGGCGGCGTCCCGGCCGTACATCGGCGGCTCCACCGACGGCACCGTCTGGGACCTGGTCTGGGGCTACAACGGCCTCGGCCGGCTCACCGGCAACGGCGGCGGCGGTGCCGGTGGCGGGTCGGGCGCGGCGGCCGGCTCCAGCTTCGGCGGCGCGACCGGGCTGACCCGGCTGCTCGGCAGCGAGATGGGCATCGAGGTCTCCTGGCTGCTGCCGGCCGCGGTGGTCGCGCTGGCCGCCGGTCTGTGGACCCGGCGCCGCGCGCCGCGCACCGACCTGGTCCGTGCCGCGCTGCTGCTCTGGGGCGGCTGGATGCTGATCACCGGCCTGGTGTTCAGCTACATGCAGGGCATCGTGCACCCGTACTACACGGTCGCGCTGGCGCCGGGCGTGGCCGCGACGGTCGCGATCGGCGGCCGCGAGCTGTGGCACCACCGGCACTCCTGGACCGGCCGCGTCGGCCTGGCCGCGGTGGTCGGCGCCGCCGGCGGGTGGGGCGTGGTGCTGCTCGGCCGGACCGCCGGCTGGCATCCCGAGCTGCGGTACGCGGTCGCGGTGCTGACCGCGCTGGCCGTGGTCGGTCTGGTCGTCCCGCCCGCCGCGGCCCGCCGCGTCGGCGTCGCCGCGCTGGTCGCCGGAGTCCTCGCCGGCCTCACCGGCCCGGCCGCCTACGCGGTGGCCACCGCGGCCACGCCGCACTCGGGCTCGATCCCGAGCGCCGGGCCGGCCAGCGCCGGCGCCGGCGGCTTCGGCGGCGGGATGGGCGGCCCGGGCGGCACAAGCTCAACCAGCGCCTCGACCGCCGGCTCGGTGGCCGCACTGCTGGCCAGCGCCGGTACGACCTGGTCGGCGGCGACCGTCGGCTCGCAGTCCGCGGCCGAACTGGAGCTGGCCAGCGGCACCGCGGTCATGGCCATCGGCGGTTGGAGCGGCAGCGACGCCGCCCCGACGCTGGCCCAGTTCCAGCAGTACGTCACCGCCGGCAAGATCCACTACTACGTCTCCGGCGGGGGCGGCGGGGGCGGTGCCGGCGGACGGGGCACGAGCAGCGCGATCAGCACCTGGGTGGCGGCGCACTACACCGCCACGACGGTCGGCAACCAGACCGTCTACGACCTGACCAAAGCCACGTCCTGATCAGCGCCACTTCCCGACCGCCCGCCGCCGGGCCCCACCGCACCGGGTGGGGCCCGGCGGCAGGTCAGGACGACGCGGTCCAGGCCGCCGGGTCGGCCGCGTTCGGCAGCCGCCGCAGGGCCCAGCCGGCCAGGACGGCCACCGCGGCGCCGGTGACCGACACCCCGACCGCCTCGGCGAGGGCCAGCGTGTGGAAGGCGGAGCTGCCCGGCTCCACGGAGTACGTCCACATCGAGACCAGGCGGTAGCCCAGCACGAGCGGCGCGAGCAACGCCAGCGCGTGTGACAGCGGGCCCCCCGGGTTCGTGCGGCCGGGCCGCGCCGCGGCCAGCGACGCCACGGCAGCGACCGTGAACGCGATGCAGAGCAGGCCGGGCCACTCCACCAGCAGCCAACCCGTTTGGACCCAGAGATCGCTGACCACCTGGACGACGCCGACGACCGCGGCCGCGAGCGGCAGGGCGAGCAACCAGGGCAGTGCCCGGACCGCCGGCGCACCGCGATGGAACGCGGCCGGCAGCACCGCGGTGACGAGGCCCAGCCCCAGCGCATACCACGTGAGCGGGGTGACCCCGCTGTAGCCGGCCGGCCCCCAGATGCCGACCGCGACGTGAGCCACCTCCGGCAGCGTGGCGATCGGCGCCAGCACCTGGGCGCCCCGCCGGTGCCCGGTCACGAGCGCGACGAACGCCGCGACCCACAGCAACCCGGCGAACTGCCAGACCCACGTGAGCAACCCGACCAACGACAGGATGGCCACCCAGTCCGCCGGCGGCCGCGGCAGCAGCGGCACCCGACCGGTCTGCCAGAGCAGCAGCCCGGGCCCGGCCAGGCCGCCCACGGCCGTGGCGAACAGCGCGATCAGCGCCGCCAGCCGCAGCGCCCGGCCCCAGGCGACGTACCGGGCGGGCCCGCCGTCGCTGCCCAGCCGCAGCCGCGCCGCGAGCGCCGCGACACTCGCCACCTCCGGCCAACTCGGCCGGCCGTACGCGGCCACGAACTCAGCCCCGTCCGCGTCGTCCGCGTCCGCGTCGTCCAGCATGCCGTCGAGGAAGGTGGCGACCATCTCGTCCGCCCAGACCGCACGGTAGGACGCCGGCAGCAGCCGCAGGACCCGCCGGTACCGCTGCTCCAGCGGGCTCACGCCGCTTTCCGCGTCCGGCCCGTCCGGGCCCCAACCTGCTTCAACTTCGTGCTCGATCATGCCAACCCCCCCGCGGTCGCTGGCCGCCCGCCGCTGGCCGGCCGCCGGACCCGCAGGCGCTCGGACGCCGCCCGCACGTTCGCCGCCTGCCGTTCGGTCTCCGCGACCAGCGCGTCCACCCCGTCGTCGGTCAGCCGGAAGTAGCGCCGCAGCCGGCCCTGCGTGACTTCCTCGCGGTCCAGCTCGATCAGCCGGTCGGCGACCAGCCGATCGAGCACCCCGTACAGCGTGCCCACTTTGAGCCGCACCCGGCCGCTGGACAGCTCGGCGACCTCACCCACGATCCCGTAGCCGTGGCGCGGCTCATCCAGCAGCGCGGCGAGGATGAAGAACGCCGGCTCCGTGAGGGCCTGATGTGCCATGCGGCCCAATATATCGGCTGCCATGATATTAGGCCAGCACTGCTATGGGGCGGCCGCCTGGATGGCCGCCCAGGTCTCGGCCACGTGGCGCGGTTCGGTGCGGGTACCGCCGATGGCCAGGCGCAGGGTGTACCGGCCGCGGACGCGGGTGTGCGTGAGGAACAGCGTGCCGCCGGCGTTGAGGCGGCGGTGCAGGTCGGTGGTGGGCTCGTCGGTGGGCCCGGCGAGGCGGAAGCAGACCAGGCTGAGCGGGTGCGGCGCGACGAGTTCGAAGCGGGGGTCGGCGGCGACCCAGCCGGCGAAGTCCGCGGCCATCGCGACGTGCCGGCGGATGTGCGCGCGCAGCCCGGTGGCGCCGTAGCAGCGCAGCACCGCCCAGAGCTTCAGCGCGCGGAAGCGGCGGCCGAGTTGCGGGTGCCAGTCCCGGTAGTCGATCACCGTGCCGGCGTCGGTGGCGGCGTTGCGCAGGAACTCCGGCAACACCGACAGCGCGGCGACCAGCGGGGCGCGGTCGGCGATGTAGAACGTGTCGCAGTCGAAGTTGGTGAGCAGCCACTTGTGCGGGTTCATCGCGTACGAGTCGGCGTACTCGGCCACCCCGGCGTGCGTCCAGCGCAGCTCCGGGCAGATGGCGGCGGCGCCGGCGTACGCGGCGTCCACGTGCAGCCAGGCGCCGTACCGCTGGCAGAGGGCGCCGATCTCGGGCACCGGGTCGATCGCCGTGGTGGACGTGGTGCCGACCGTGGCCAGCACCAGCGCCGGGGTGGCGCCGGCGGCCACGTCGGCGGCGAGCAGGTCGGCCAGCCGGCCCGGGCGCATCGCCAGCGTCGCGTCGTCCACCTCGACCAGACGCAGCGCGGCCTCGCCGAGCCCGACCATCCGGACCGCCTTGAGTAGCGCCGAGTGCGCCTCCACCGAGCCGTAGACGGTGTAGCGGCCGGCGCCGATGCCGGCCCGGCCGACCTCGCCGCCGCTGGCCCGGTGCAGCGCGGCGAGCAGGGCGACCAGCGTCGAGGTCGACGCGGTGTCCTGGATGACGCCGCCGCCCGGGCCGCTGGACCGGAACCGCTCGGGCAGGCCGATCAGCTCGGCGAACCAGTCCAGCACGTGCGTTTCCAGCTCGGTGACGGCCGGTGAGGTGGCCCAGAGCATGCCCTGCACGCCCAACCCGGTGGACAGCAGGTCGCCCAGGATGCCCGGCCCGGACGAGTTCGCCGGGAAGTAGCCGAAGAACCGCGGGTGCTGCCAGTGCGTCAGCCCTGGCACGATCACCCGGTCCAGGTCGGCCAGCACCGCGTCGAACGGCTCGGGCTGCTCCGGCGGGTGCGCCGGCAACTGCGCCCGCACGTCTCCGGGCCGCACCCGCGCGGCCACCGGCAGCGACTCGATCCGCTCGTAGTAGTCGGCGATCCAGTCGATCACCTGCCGCCCGTACGCCCGGAACTCCGCCGAGCTCATGTGCCCTGGCCCGGCCAGCGGGTCGACCGGGTCCGGATCCTCGACGTACCGGTGATCGGAAGGCACCCCCGCACGCTACCGGCCCACCCCTCCCCCCGCGCCGGGTGCGGCGGCCGGTTCACAGGTTCCGTTCGGTGACATCCGCGCCGGTCACTGCTCTGATTGGAGCCGCGCCGTACCGCCAGACCCCGCCGAGGAGTTCCGCCATGCGTGTAGGACGTACCGGCCGGCTGCTGCTCGGCCTCGCCGTCGTGGCGGTCGCCGTCGGCCCGGCCGCCGCCCGGCCGGCCGCCGTCCGGCCCGGCGCCGTCCGGCTGGCCGTCCCGGTGCCGGGCGCCTCCCTGGCCGGGCGGGGCGGGGCCGGCGTGCTGTCGGTGCTGCAGCTGAACCTGTGCAACAGCGGGATGGCCGGCTGCTACCGCGGCGGGCGGTCGGTGCCGGAGGCGGCCGCCGTCATCGCCGCGGTGCACCCTGACGCGGTCACCCTCGACGAGATCTGCCGGCAGAACCTCACCCCGCTGGCCGCGGCGATGCGGCAGGCCTTCCCCGGCGGCGTCACGGCCTCGCACTTCCAGGCGGTGCACGACCGGGACGACTCGCTGTCCTCCTGCGTCGACGGCGACCAGTACGGCATCGGCATCATCGTCCACCTGCCGGCCGGCTCGCCCGGCCCGGCCTTCGGCGGCGGCGAATACCCGGGCCAGGACGGCCATCACGGCGAGCGCCGCGTCTGGGAGTGCCTCTACGTGATCGGCAGCCACTACGTCTGCGCCACGCACCTGTCCGCGTTCGACCGCGACCGCGCCCTGGCGCAGTGCCGCTACCTGATGAACACGGCCATCCCCGCGACGCAGGC
>JBBWZH010000470.1:0-3987 GCA_039648995.1 Mycobacteriales bacterium | reverse complement strand
CCTGGAAGTACGGCCAGTTGTACTCGGTGCCGAGCGTGTTGTGGATGGCGACGAAGCCGCCACCGGCCCGCATGTACTGGGTGAGGCTGGTCTGCGCCGAGTCGTCGAGGATGTCCCGGGAGGTGCTCAGGAACACCACGCCGTCGTAGCGCAGCAGTTTCGCCGGGGTGTCCAATTGCGACACGTCCTCGGTCCAGTCCGCCTGGATGCCGCTCTCGGCGGCCCACCGCACGAGCGCCTTCTGGGCGACGTTCGCGTCCGCCAGCGGTGGGTCGAGCCCGGGCCCGAGCAGCGGCCCGAGGTGGTCGTGCCGGGACGAGCCGGTCCGGCTGTAGATGAGGATCCGCTGCACCGGGTCCTGCCGGAACGCGGTGTTCCAGTTGTCGTAGCAGCTCGGGTCGGTGCCGCGGCACACGCCGTAGTCGGCCACCCGGTCGTCGTTGCCGGTGCCCCGGTTGGCGTCGGACGCCTCCGACGTCGGGACCAGGTGGACGAACGTGATCGCGACCAGCGCCCCGGCCAGCGCGATGGCGAGCGTCCGCGCGGCCGGGTAGATCCTGCTCCGGGACAGCATGGCCGGCGCACCTCCTAGTTTCGCTGCTGGGTCACGAAGCGGTACTGCCGCAGCACGTCACCCGGTGAGATCGCGCGGTTGAGGAACATCAGGCTGTCCATCCGGCAGTTGCAGGGGTTCCGTTCTTCGGTGTTCTGCGGGAAGCTGCCGCCGATCTTGATGCCGCGCGGGTCCGTCGGCGAGGCGCGGTGCGGGCCCGGCCCGGTGACGCCCCACGGATCGCCGGCCACCACGTAGTCGCCGGCCAGCGGCTCGCCGTTCCGGTACAGCGCCATGGCGCCGGTGCTGAAGTCGAACGTCGCGCCGAGGAACACCCACTCGTTCTGCGGCAGCAGCGTCGGCCACGGCGCGCTGGCCGCGAACGTCTGCGAGCTGGCGCCGTCGACCCGGCGGCCGAGGGCCACCAGCCGCATCTGACCGTCCACAGTGATCAGTTCGAGCAGCGCCCGGACCGCGTGCCCGTCCGAGTCGCCGGTGAGCACGCCGGTCAGGCCGATCGCACCGTACTGGTCGGCCGGGTCGGCCGTGTTGGTGTTCGGGCTCGGATTGGTTCCGGTCATCTTGAACCAGCCGAGCAGGGTGGCGCTGCGCACGCCGTTGAAGGCGGACAGGGTCGGTACCCCGGTGGCCGAGTACGTCCCGGCCTTCCAGTCGTCGTTGCCGGCCGTGGTCAGGTTCACCTGCCCGGTCTGCAGCGCCCGGGTGCTGCCCGGGTAGGCGCCGTCGGGCACCCGCATCATCGCGCCGCCGTTGACCAGGTCGATGTTGGTACCGGAGAAGCCGCGGTCGCTCTCCTGCGTCGGGTTGCCCCGTACCGGGTGCTCGAAGTCGTAGAAGGCGACCAGGTTGCGTCGCAGGGCCGGGTGTACGTCGCGGGCCGGCGGCAGCCGGCGGGCGCCGGTCACCTTCCAGATCTTGCCGTTCGCCTTGGCCAGCAGGTAGAGCTCGCCGGCGTTGTCGGTACCGATGCGGAGGTCGACGCGGGTGTCGCCGGCCAGGCTCTGGGCGGTGACCAGGTGGCCGGTCTGGTCCACCAGCTGCAGCTGGTGGATGGTGGCCAGGGCGGCGCCGCGGCGCATCTCCCGCTCCTCGGTGTAGAAGACGCGGCCGTCGACCAGGTCGGCGAACACGTACTTGCCGTAGAGCTGCGGGATCGTGTGCCCGCGGTAGACGAAGCCGCCGCTGATCGCGTGGCCGACGTCCGCGGTGCACGGAAAGTTCGGCGGCGGGTTGTGGTCGAACGCGGCGACCGGGTAGGTGTAGCCGAACGTGGCGTCGTCGGCGGGCAGCGGGTAGAGGTTGCACCGGTCGGCCTTGTTGAAGACGAACGGCCCCTCCCGCTCCGACCAGCCGAGGTTGTCGCCGGCCCGGACGTCGTAGACCGCCTCGATGTCGTGCTCGCCGATGTGTCCGAGGAACAGCCGGTGGCTGCCGCCGGTGTCCCAGCTGAAGCGGTGCGGGTCGCGCATCCCCAGCGCGTAGATCTCGCCGAGCGCCCCCGGCCGTCCCACGAACGGGTTGGACGCCGGCACGCCGTACCTGCCGTTGGCGCTGTTGTGGCCGGCCGGGTCGATGCGCAGGATCTTGCCGTGCGGGATGGACATGTTCTGCGGGTCGCTGTTCTGGAAGCCCTGGCCACCCTCGCCGACGGCCAGGTAGAGCAGGCCGTAGTCGGGGTCGTGCCGGCGGGCCGTCGGGTTGAAGCTGATCTGCTGGATGGCGTGGATGTAGCCGGCGAAGCCGATCCGCAGCACCTCGCGGTGGGTTCCGCTGAAGGTGTCGGCAGCCGGATCGGTGGCCGTCCACTCGGTCACCACGCTCTGGACGATGGCGTTCGGCTGGGTGAAGTCCGGGGTCTTCGTGGTCAGCGCCGCGTTCGCCTCGCTGTGCGTCGTGTAGAACCTGCCGTTGCGGGCGAAGTCCGGGTCGAACGCGACGAAGCCGAAGCCGGTGCCCAGCCCGCGGCCGGAGAAGAAGTCAGGCGCGAAGGTGGCGCCGACGTCGAGGTAGGTGTGCGGGTTCCCGCGCCGGTCGAGGAAGTAGAGCTTGCCGTTCAGGTCCGGGACGTACTTGCGCCCGGAGCGGTCCGGCAGCTCGCCGAGATAGTTGATGCGGGCCCAGCGCATCAGCCGCGCGTCGATCGGCGCGGGCGTCGGCTCGGTCTTCGGGAACGCGGCGAACTCCCGCACCGTCAGCGCCAGATCCGACGGCACCGGATCGTTCGGTATCGGGTCGACGACCGGCGGGCCGAGCGCCGCGGCGGCGCCGGGAGCGGCGGCGTCGTCCGGAGCCGCGGTGGCGGCTGCCCGGGGGACCAGCAGGGAGGCCAGCAGCGCCGCCCCCGTCGTCAGCAGGCACAGCCGTGACTTCGACATCGCCCACCAGCCTCCTCGCAGGTAGGTCGGGTAAGCGCTTCCGTAAGCGCTTACGCAAGCGCCTAGCAGACGGTACCCAGGGGCCTGCAGCGAGTCAATCATCCGACCATTTCTTGTCCCGGTCGGTGAGCGGCCGGGGCGGTCAGCGCAGCCGGCCCTCGACGAGCTCGACGTAGCGGCGGATCACGGTGCCGAGGACCTGCTCCGGCGGCGCAGCCCATACGTCGGCGTTGAAGATCTCGACCTCGACGTCGCCCCGGTAGCCGGCCGCCGACACCGCCTCGGTGAACGAGCCGAAGTCGATGTGCCCGTCGCCCATCACCCCGCGTGCGAGCAGTGGATCGGCCGGGAGCGGGATGATCCAGTCGGAGACCTGGTAGCTGAGGATCCGGTCGCCAGCACGCCGCAGCGAGGCCCCGATCGCCGGCTCCCACCACAGGTGGAAGGTGTCGACGATCACCCCGACCGTGCCGGCCGGGAACTGCTCGGCGATGTCGAGCGCCTGGGCCAGCGTGGAGACCACCCCGCGGTCGGCCGCATAGATCGGGTGCATCGGCTCGATCCCGAGCGCGACGCCACGCTCCCGCGCGTAGGGGGCGAGGTCGGCGACCGCGTCCGCCGCCCGGGCCCGAGCGGCGGCCAGGTCCCGGTCGCCGGCGGGCAGGCCGCCCGGCACCAGCACCAGCGTGGCCGCCCGCAGTTCGGCGGCCTCGTCGATGGCCGCGCGGTTGGACGCCGCCGCGCCGGTCCGCCCGGCCGGGTCGGCGGCGGTGAAGAAGCCGCCGCGGCACAGCGTCGACACCCGCAGGCCGGCCGCGTCCAGCCAGCGCCGGGTCGCGGCCGGCCCGGCGGCCCGTACCGGCTCGCGCCACAACCCGATCGAGCCGAGCCCGGCCGCGGCCACCGCGTCGATCACCTCCGGCAGCGCCCAGTTGGCCGTTGTCCGCTGGTTCAGCGAGAGCCGGGCCAGCCGCGGGTCGCCGGGCGCGGGCGTCCGGATCCGCGCCGGCGCGCCCCCCGGCACGTCGACCTCGCCCG
>JBBWZH010000463.1:0-12797 GCA_039648995.1 Mycobacteriales bacterium | reverse complement strand
TTCTGGCTGGTCAAGGAGTACTTCGGGATGACCGTGCTGGACACGATCAAGACCTGGTCGATCATGGAGACGATCATCTCGGTGGTCGGCCTGGCCGGCGTCCTGCTGCTGAACCTGATCGTCTAGCCCGGCCCGGCCCGGCCGGCCGGGCGGACGTGGCGCCGGCCCGGCCGGCGCGGGTGGCCGGGCGGGCGGCGATGTCGCCCGTTGGGGCGGCGGGGCCGTTCCAACGGCGCGGCGACCGTAGCTTCGGTCCACGTACTACCCGAGGCCCGGCCGGCGGACCACTGCGGCAAGGTCACGTTCATCGCCCCATCGGACTCGCAGCGGGGCGATTGCTAAGCGGAGGAGGCTCCGTTTAGAGTGGGGTGGTGTGGGGGACGGTCCCCCGCGCCACCCCACTGACGCACCCGGAGCCGACCGTGATCAGTACCCCGTTCTTCGACCAGTCCGCCGCGCCGGACGAGGCGGCCGTGCCGACGGAGGCGCCCGGGCCGGCCCGGCTGGCCGGCACCGTCGCGCTGGTGACCGGCGCGTCCAGCGGGATCGGCGCGGCCACCGCGGCCACGCTCGCCGCGCACGGCGCCACGGTGGCGCTCGCGGCCCGCCGCAAGGACCGGCTGGACGCCCTCGCGGCGACGATCAGCGAGCGCGGCGGCACCGCGCTGGTGCTGGAGTCCGACGTGACCGACGAGCAGCAGGCGACGGACGCGGTCGAGCGGACGGTCGCGGAGCTCGGCCGCCTCGACACGCTGATCAACAACGCCGGCGTGATGCTGCTCGGCCCGGCGGTCGGCGCGCCGCTGACCGAGTGGCAGCGGATGGTCGAGCTCAACGTGCTCGGCCTGCTCTACTGCACCCACGCCGCGCTGCCGCACCTGCTCCAGGCGGCGCAGAGCGGCCCGCGCCAGGTGGCCGACGTGGTCAACATCAGCTCGGTGGCCGGCCGCGTCGCGCGGGCCGGCCGGAGCGTCTACAACCTGACCAAGCACGGGGTCGGCGCGTTCAGCGAGTCGCTGCGCCAGGAGGTCACCCGCCGGCACGTGCGCGTCTCGCTGGTCGAGCCGGGCGCGACCACCACTGAGCTGGTCGACCATGTCCGGCCCGAGGTGGTGGCGATGCTGCGCGGCCAGGTCGCCGACACGCAGCCGATGGAGCCGGAGGACGTAGCCGACGCGATCGCCTACATCGTCACCCGGCCGCGGCACGTCGCGGTCAACGAGATCCTCATCCGGCCCACCGACCAGGAGTAGCCGGCGCGGCGGCGGCCCGCCGGTCGTAGGCGGCGGTGACGTAGCGGGGGTAGCGGTCGCCCGCCTCGCCCAGGTCCAGCTCGGCGGTGACGGCCGGACGGTCGGCGCTGGTCAGCGCGAGCACCGAGCCGGCCGGGTTGATGATCCACCCCTGGCCGCCGAAGTCGCCGGCGCCGCCGGACCGGTTGGCCGACAGCGAGAAGGCACCGCTGCCCAGCGCGGTGGCCCGCCCGGCGACCAGCCAGCGTTCGTTCCAGCCGGCGCCGGTCGCCCGCGGGGTCAGCACCAGCTGCGCGCCGGCCTGACCGAGCGCCCGGGAACGCTCGAACAGCCAGAGCTCCGAGCAGATCGCCACCCCGACCCGGGCCGGACCGACCGGCACGGCCGCCGGTGCCGCCGCGCCCGGCGCGAACCAGGCTGTCTCGTGGTAGCCCGGCTCGTCGGGCAGGCAGACCTTCTCGTGCAGCGCGCGCAGCTCACCCCCCGACCACAGCACCGCCTCGTTCGCCCGCCGGCCGGCGCGCTCGGCGAGCCGGGTGGTGAGCACCGCCGCCGGGGCCAGCTCCGGCAACCGGGCCAGCCAGCCCGCCTGCTCGGCCATCGCCGCCGCCCACGCGGCCGGGTCGAACCGGTCGGCGGCCGGCAGCCACGGGCAGAACGCCAGCTCCGGCAGCAGGATCAGCTCCGGGCGGTCGCGGCCGGCGGCCGCGGCCACCGCCGACCAGCCGGCGGCCCACCCGTCGGCCGGGTCCGGCAGCTGGCACACCATCACACGCACGCTTGTCATCCTCCTGCCGGCCGGCCCGCCCCCGATCGCGGACGACGTCCGGCCGCAGCGCGCGGTTGGAGTATCGCCGATGGAAGACCGGCGGGGCCGGCCGGTGGCCGCGTGCTGGTCGCCGACCCAGGTGCCGGCCCGGTCAGCCGCCCGGGCACCGCCCCGGTCAGCTCGCGGGTAGGCCCCGCGCAGCGGTGATGACGCCGGCGCGGCCGCTCCGGCGCGTCCGGCGGGTGGACGCGGCCCTTCCCGATTGGCCACGCCCGTGTTAGAAACGGACGGATCGCCCAAACGGCGCGCTGCGGCGTCGCGCCACGCCATGAAAAGGGCTGGTATCGATGGTCGGAACCGTTCGTACACCGGCCGGCCGGCTGGTCGCCGCGCTGACCGGGCTCGCCGCCGTGGTCGCGCTCAGTGGCCCCGCCGCCCCCGCCGCCGCCACTGTCCCGGCGAGCCATCCACCGGCCCGGAACGCGCCCGCCGCGGTCTGGGCGGCGTCGCTGGAAGGCGTGCACGGCACCTCGCCGGACGTCACCGTGCGGCAGATCGCCCGGGTGTCGGTGCCCGCCAGCTCGCTGCGGGTCCGGGTGGGCAACCCGTTCGGCCAGACCGCGGTCGTCATCCGCGAGGCGTGGCTCGGCCGGACGCTGGCACCCGGCACCGCCGAGCTCGCCCCGGGCAGCAACCGCCGGCTCACGTTCGGCGGCGCCCGCCAGGTCACCCTCGCCCCCGGACAGTCGCGGCTCAGCGACCCGGTGCCGTTGACCGTGCCGGCCCAGCAGGACGTCGCGATCAGCATGTACGCCCCGGGCAGCCCGGTGGACGACCACACGTTCCCGCCGTTCCCGGCCGACCCGCCGGCCACGTACATCAACACCGGCGGCAACACCGCGGCCGACCCGTCCGCGCGCAGCTTCCCGTCCGCGCCGGTGATCCCGGGCACCAGCTCCAGCACCGCGACCGGCTACCACCCCGGGCAGACCTGGTGGGCCGACCTGATCGTCGCCGAGCACGCCGAGGCCCGCGGCACGCTGGTGACCCTCGGCGACTCGATCACCGACGGCTACCAGGCCCTCGGCCCGCCCGGGCAGCGCTGGACCGACGTGCTCGCCGCCCGCCTGGACGCGCTGCCCGCCCGGCGGCGGCTCGCGGTGGCGAACGCCGGGATCTCCGGCAACACGGTCAGTATCCAGCCGAACCCGTACGACGCGACCGGGCAGTGCTGCGGCCCGCCGGCGCCGCGGCGGCTGGACCGGGACGTGCTCGACGTGCCGGGCGTGCGGACCGTGTTCCTGCTGGAGGGCACCAACGACATCGGCGGCGGGGTGAACGCGGCGCCGGCGCCGGCCAGCCAGGTGATCGCCGCGATGTCCGGCATCGCCCGCCGGGTGCACGCCCGCGGGCTGCGCATCGTCGGGGCGACCGTGCTGCCGATGTGCATGACCGCCGGCGGGCCGCAGGAGGCCGCCCGGCTGGCTGTCAACGCGTGGATCCGTACCAGCGGCACGTTCGACGGGGTGGTCGACTTCGACGCGGTGCTGCGTGACCCGGCAGACCCGACCGTGATGATCGCCGACCTCCGCACCGACTGTTACCACCCGAACGCCGCCGGCGACGCCCTGCTCGGCTCGGCGATCCCGCTGGGGCTGCTCGGCTAGGGACGCGACCGCGGCCAGGGTGGCTGGTCAGGGTGGCGCGGCGGACTGGCCGCTACGCTGCGGTCCATGTCGTCCCCGGTCCCTGGCGAGGCTGGTGTCGACGACCGGCTGCGCCGGATCGAGGCGGTCACCGATACCACGCTGGCGTACCTGAGCGTCGAGGAGCTGCTGGACGAGCTGCTCGACCGGGTGCGCGAGCTGCTGGACGGGGACACCGCCGCGGTGCTGCTGCTGGATGTGGCGTCCGGGCAGCTGGTCGCGACCGCCGCCAGGGGCATCGAGGAGGAGGTGCGGCAGGGCGTCCGGATCCCAGTCGGCCAGGGGTTCGCCGGCCGGATCGCCGCCGAGAGACGCCCGGTCAGCATCGAACGGGTCGACCACAGCAACGTGCTCAACCCGATCCTGCGGGAGAAGGGCATCCGGTCGCTGCTCGGCGTCCCGCTGATCTCCGGCGGCACGGTGCTCGGCATCATGCACGTCGGCACGCTGCACACCCGCCGGTTCACCGCGGACGACGTCAACCTGCTGCAGTTGGTGGCCGACCGGGTGGCGCTGTCGGTGCAGGCGCGGCTGTCGGCGGTGGAGAAGTCCGGCGCGACGGTGCTGCAGCGCGGGCTGCTGCCGGCCGCGCTGCCGGCCGTGCCGGGCATCGACCTGGCCGCCCGCTACGTGCCCGGGCATGCCGGCGGCGTCGGCGGCGACTGGTACGACGTGTTCACCCTGCCGTCCGGCGAGATGGGCGTGGTCATCGGCGACGTGGTCGGCCGGGGGCTGCGGGCGGCCGTCGTGATGGGTCGGCTGCGCAGCGCGCTGCGGGCGTACGCGCTGGAGAGCGAGGGCCCGGCGGAGGCGCTGACCCGGCTGGACCGGATGATGCTGCACTTCGAGCCGGACATGATGGCCACCGCGCTCTACGCGGTGACCGACCCGTCGTTCGAGCGGCTGCACGTCGCCGCCGCCGGTCACCTGGCGCCGGTGGTCGCCCCGGCCGACGGCCCGGCCACCCTCGCGGACGTGGCGGTCGACCCGCCGCTCGGCGTCCGCGCCGGGCTGCGGCGGCGGACCAGCACGATCGAGCTGCCGCCCGGCGGCGTCATCTGCTTCTACACCGACGGCCTGGTGGAACGCCGCGACCGGGCACCGGACGAGGGCCAGCGGCTGCTGGTCGCGGCGGTCGCGGCCGGCGCTCCGGAGCAGGTGTGCGCGACCGTGATGGGTCGGCTGGTCGGCGCCGAGCCGCCCGGTGACGACATCGCGGTGCTGGTGCTGCGCCGCCAGGCGCGCGATGCGGTCACCCCGCTGGAGCTGACCATGCCCGCGCGGCCGCTGGCGCTGCGGTCGATCCGGGCCGCGGTGGGCCGGTGGCTGCTGGCGGTCGGCGCCGGCCCGACCGACGTGATGGACCTGCAGGTGGTGATCGGCGAGGCGTGCGCGAACGCGATCGAGCACGCCTACGGCGGGACCGGCGGCACCGTCACGGTGCGGCTGGAGATCCAGCAGCGCACGGTGACCGCGCAGGTCCGGGACACCGGCAGCTGGCGGCCGGAACGGGTCGGCAACCACGGGCGCGGGCTGACGCTGATGCGCAAGCTCACCGACGACGTCCGGGTCGACCGCGGGCCGGCCGGCACGACCGTGACCATCCGGCACCAGCTCGGCCGGTCACAGTGAGCGGGCCGGCGACGGTGCGGGTGTGCGCCGGCGACGGCGGTGCCGTGGTCATCACGATCAGCGGCGAGGTCGACCTCGCCACCGCGCCGGGCGTCGAAACCGAGATCCTCGCGGCCATCGGCAACAAGACGACCGCGGTCACCGTCGACCTGAGCGACGTCGACTATCTCGACAGCGCCGGCCTGCGCGTCGTCTTCACACTCGCCACCCGCCTCGCCGAACTCCGTACCACCCTCGACCTCGTCGCCGAACCCGGCTCGATAAGCCGCCGGGTAATCGAACTCTCCGGCTTCACGTCCCTGGGCACCCTCCGTCCATAGCCCGGCCGGGATGTGCCGGCGGTCAGGAAGCCGACAGGGTGGCGCCGTCCCCGGTTCCGAAGGCCTTCGCGGTCGCGCTGGTGTCGAGCCGGATCAGCTGAGGGGTCGCCCAGGGCGCCCGCTCAGCCGGCGGCGCGGCGGCGGGCGAGGCGGTGCCGTCGGCTGCCAGTTCGCTCATCTAGCTCTCCCCCGTTGACGCCAGCCGGGCCATCGGTTGCCCAGCCGTCACGCTTCGATTCGCGATCATGCCATATCCATTACGTTCCGTGAACCGCGGCGGGGGTGTCGCGGAGGCTGGGCGCTTCCTCGCGCAGCCAGCGGGCGTACCGGCCGGCCAGCAGGCCGCGCAGCAGGACGGCCCGGTAGGTGTCCTCCCGCTGCGCTGCCAGCGGCTCGGACGGCGCCGGCCAGTCGCGCATAGCGGCGGCCAGCCGCTGCACGTCGATGACCTCGCGGGCCACCGGGTCGTCCGCGATGGCCGCCAGCTCGGCGGCCAGCTCGGCGCGGGCGTCGGTCATCCGGTCCAGCCAGTCCGGTAGCTGCGCGCCGCGGGCGGTGCGCAGCCGGATCGAGTCGGGCAACCGGTCCGCCATCGCCAGCCGGCAGCCGGCCCGGGTCAGCCCGGCCTGCCGCCGGACCCAGGACGGTTGCGCCGCGCACAGCCGCAGCACCTCGATATCCAGGGTGGGGTCGGTCGTGCGCAGCCCGGACCAGGCGTCGACGCCGGCGCGCAACTCGGCCTGTGCCGCGCGGCCGAGCAGCGCGGCCATGGCCAGGTCGCGCAGGGCTCTGCCGCGGCGCTCGTCCAGCGCCGGAAGCAGCGATGAGACGTCGACCCGGACCTGCGCGCGCAGGGCCGTGCCGGCCAGCCACCGGGCGGCCGCGTCCCGGCGCGGCAGCCGGCCGTTGCGCGCCGCGTGGTACCAGCGCACCAGCCGGACCGGCGCGAGCTCGGCCAGGGCCGTGTGGCGCGCCGCCGGCCACAGCGGCGCGCCGGCGGGGGCCCAGGCGCGCAGCTCGCGGGCGGCCGCGGTGAGCCGGCCGTGCCGGATCAGGTCAGCCATCCAGCGCGGGTCGTCGGCGGAGAAGAACAGGTTCCCGCCGGCACCGGTGAACAGCGTGCTCACCCCGTCCGCGGCGGCCTGCACGTGGATCGCGCCGAGCCAGGTCATGTTGCACGGGTTGCGCGCCGGTACGCCGCCGGTGGCGAAGATCTCCTCCCAGCCGGCGAGGAACGACCAGCCGCGGGCGTCCAGGAAGCGCGGCCGCAGCGTCGGGTACCGGCCGGCCAGGTCGATCACCAGCCGGCTCTCGTCCGCCTCGAACCCGGGCCGGACCGCCCCCTGCCAGCCCGGTGGCGGCGCCGACGTGTATGTGCGCAGCGGCTCGGGGGCCAGCGCCAGCGCCGCGGTCGCCACCACCGAGGTGGAGTCCAGCCCGCCGCTGACCGTGGCGCCGACCGCGCCGGTGCGGCGCAGCCTGGCCCGGACCGCCGCGTCGAACGCATCCCGCAGCGCGGCCACCTGCTCGTCGGCGGGCACGCTGGCCGCGACGTGCCGCACGTCCAGCTGCCAGTACCGCCACTGCCGGACGCCGCCGGCGGTCACCCAGAGCGCGGCGCCCGGCGGCACCGGGTCGATGCCGGCGATCCAGCTGCGCTCCGAGGCCATCACGCCGGCCAGGAACTCGGCCAGCCGCGCCGTGTCCAGCGCGGCGCCGGCGCCGGGGAACGCGGTCAGCGCGAGCGCGGTGGAGGCGAACGCGAGCGTGCCCGGCCGCCGGTACACGTGCAGCGGCCGGGTGCCGACCTGGTCGCGGGCCAGCAGCACGCCGCCCCGCCGCCGGTCGGCGATCGCCAGCGCGAAGTCGCCGCGCAGCCGGGCCAGGCACCCGTCGCCCCAGCGCAGGTACGCGGCCAGCAGCAGGCGGCTGTCCGGCACGTCCGGCCGGTCCGGCTCGCCCAGCTGGGCGGCCAGCTCGGCGCGGTTGTCCAGCACGATGTCGGCGACCACGACCACGTCGCCGCCGCCGGTGGACACCGGCTGCCGGTCGGCCCGGTCCTCCGGCACCCGGCGGCGCAGCGCGACGCCCAGTGCCACCCCGAGCCGGCCGGCGTCACCGGCCCAGTCACCCTGCCCGTCCGGCCCGAGCCGGGACAGCAGCCGCAGCATCGGCGCGACGTCCGCCGGCACCTGGGGCCGCCCGTCCAGGCCGAGCGCACCACAGATCCCGCTCAACCAGCCCTCACTTCCTGTCACCGTCAGTATCACACGGTGACGGGAGGTGAGGGCTAGAGGTGCGGGCCGAGCAGGGTGAGGTCGGCCGGGGAGAGCCGGTCGCGCGCGGTCTTGGCCTGGTGCCAGTACGGGTAGAGCAGCGGCGGCGCGCTCACCTTGTCCAGCCGGTCGCGGTCGGCGGCGGTGAGCGCGAGGTCGGCGGCGGCGAGGTTGTCGGCCAGCTGCTCGTGGGTCCGCGCCCCGATCACCAGCGAGGTGACGGCCGGCCGGCCGAGCAGGTACGCCAGCGCGACCTGGGCCGCCGAGACGCCGTGCGCCGCGCCGATCTCAACCAGCACGTCCACCGTGTCGTAGAGCTTGTCGCGGTCGTACACCGGCGGCTCGTTCCAGTCCGACAGTTGCCGGGAGTCGCCGCTGGGCTGCCGGTCGCGGCGGTACTTGCCGGACAGCAGGCCGCCGGCCAGCGGGCTCCACACCAGCACGCCCAGGCCCTGGTCGACCGCGGCCGGGATCAGCTCGTACTCGGCGTCGCGGGCCTGCAGCGAGTAGTAGATCTGCTGGCTGACGAACCGCGGCAGGCCGGTGCGGTCGGCCGTGCCGAGCGCCTTGAGCAGCTGCCAGCCGGCGTAGTTGGAGGCCCCGACGTAACGCACCTTGCCCGACCGCACCAGCGAGTCGAGCGCGGCAAGCGTCTCCTCCAGCGGCGTCACGCCGTCCCATTCGTGCACCTGGTAGAGGTCGATGTGGTCGGTGCCGAGCCGGCGCAGGCTGGCCTCGCAGCCGGTGATCACGTGGTGCCGGGACAGCCCGGCGTCGTTCGGCCCCACCCCCATCGGCATGCGGACCTTCGTCGCCACCAGCACCCGCTCCCGGCGGCCGCCCAGCACCTCGCCGAGGATCTCCTCGGACTGGCCGCCGGAGTACACGTCGGCGGTGTCGATGAGGTTGATGCCGGCCTCCAGGCACCGGTCCACCTGCTGGCGCGCCTCGTCCACGCCGGTCGTGCCGACCGCGGCGAAGCCGCCGGTGCCGCCGAACGTCATCGTCCCCATGGTGAGCACCGACACCCGGAGACCTGACCGACCCAGTGTCCGATATTCCATGGCCCGACCCTATCCAGCCCACGCGGCCGCGCGGGCCCCGCCCGCGCCCGGCCGCCCGGCTGGTTGACACGCCTACCCACTTGTCCACAATTTCCGTGGGCGGCGGAAGGGGCTTGGCGATGGGCGGCGTGACGAGTCGGATCCTGGTGCCGTTCCGGGGAGAGGGCGCCGGGGTCGGCGAGCTGACGTGGGGCCAGCAGAGCGTCTGGCAGAACATGCGGCGCACCGGCGCGACCATGAACATCGGCGGCACGACCGCGCTGCCGGCGGGTACGTCGATCGACGAGCTGGCGACCACGCTGCGGTTCATCGTCAGCCGGCACCAGTCGCTGCGGACCCGGCTCCGGCTCGTCCCCGACGGCCCGCCGCGGCAGGTGGTCGTCGAATCGGGCGAGATCGCGCTGGAGATCGTCGACGTGGACCCGGGCGACAGCGCGGACTCCGCCGCCGACCAGCTGTACTCCCGGTACGAGATGACCCCGTTCGACTACCCGACCGAGTGGCCGGTGCGGATGGGCGTGGTCCGCCGCGACGGGGTGCTCACCCACGTCGTCGTGCTGTACTGCCACCTCGCGGTCGACGGCTTCGGCATCGACGCGCTCGTCCGGGACCTGGCCCATCTGGACCGGGCGACCGGCCGGGCCACCGCGCCGGTCGCCGGCCTGACGCCGCTGCAGCTGAGCGCCAAGCAACGCACCCCGGCCGCGTTGCGGCACAGCGAGAGGTCACTGCGGTACTGGGAGAGCCTGCTGCGGGCCATCCCGGCGCAACGGCTGGGTACCTCCGCCGACCCGCGCGAGCCCCGGTTCTGGAACCTCACCTTCCGGTCGCCGGCGATGCGGCTGGCCCTGCAGGCGATCGCCCACCGCACCCGCTGCGGGGTCGGCTACGTGCTGCTGGCCGCCTATGCGGTCGCGCTGGCCCGGGGCACCGGCCGCAACCCGAGCGTGACGCAGGTGCTGGTGAACAACCGGTTCCGGCCCGGCTGCGCCGACTCGGCCAGCCAGCTCGCCCAGCTCGGCCTCTGCGCGATCGACGTCGCCGACGCCACCTTCGACCAGGTGGTCGACCGCACCTGGAAGGCCGCGACGAACGCCTACCTGAACGGGTACTTCGACACGCTGGCCCTCTACGACCTGCTGGACCGGATCGCCCGGGAGCGCGGCGAGGTCGAGATCTCCTGCATCGTCAACGACCGGCGCGACCAGCGCGGCCCGCAGCCGCTCGGCCCGGCCCCGACGCGGGACGAACTGCGGGCCGCGCTGCCGCTGACCAGGTCCTGGTGGGCCCGGCGGCTGGACACCTTCGACGCCACGCTCAACGTCACCATCGATTCGGTGCCGGACGCCATCGAGCTGTCGATCTGCGCCGACACACACCGCCTCGCGCCGGCCGAGATCGAAGCCCTCGCCGCGGCGATGGAGGCCGTCACCGTCGAGGCGGCCTTCGACGCCACCGCCCCGACCGGGGTCTCCGCCACCACCTCCGCGATCGACCCGGCCCGGGCCCTGGCCGCGGGATGACCGGCCCGGCCGTACCGAAACGGGCAGCAGTTCCCGCCGGCGACGCGTCGCGTTCACTGTCCGCCCCTACCGTGACATTTCCGGTCAGGGACGGAAGGAGCAGCGATGCGGCTGTACCGAATGGGCACCGTTGTGGCGGCGATGGCGGTGGCGGTGATCGCGCCACTGGCACCGGCGGTGGCGGCGCCGGCGGCGGTGCCGGGGGCGGCGGCGGTGCCGGGGGCGGCGGCGAGCGCGGGGCAGCGGGGTTCGACCGCGTTGCTGCTGCGCGGGGGGCCGGCCGCGACCGTGCTGTTCCACGCCGCACGGGCCGGCGAGGCGACGGTCGCGCTGACCGCGCGCGCGCCCGGCGCCGACTGGGCGGTGGCCGGCCGGGAGGCGGCCGTGGTCACCGTGCGGGTCGACGGGCGGCTGGCCAGCGACCTGGTCATCCCGGCCGCGACGCCGATACCGGACACGCTGTTCCTCGGCGCGGTCGGCGCCGGCTGGCACCGGCTGTCGCTGCGGCTGTCCGCGACGGCCACGCCGCGGCGGCTGCCGCTGGCCGTGGTCACCGGCGTCCGGGTGACGGTGACGACCGCGGCCGGCGCCGGCTTCGCGGTGCTGGCGCACACCCCGATCGTGGTCGGCCGCACGCTGCCCGAGCTCGGCTCGCCGTATCAGAACGCAACCACCGACACCCCGCTGCTGGCCTGGCACGAGAGCCGCCCGGCGGCGACGGCGGGGCACCAGATCGTCGAGTACTCGATCGTCTGGTCCAATGAGGACGGTGGCACGGACACTCCGGCGCTGATGGCCCGCTGGGGCCGTACCACCGACATCGAGTGGATCTACCGGGTGGAGCTGGACGGGCACGGCCAGCGGGTCGCCGGCAGCGACGTCTTCCAGGCGCCGAACCACGCGACGCTGGCGTTCACCGGCACCTACGCGGGCACCCACCCGGTGCTGCAGACCTGCACGTCGAACAACAACATGTGCGACCAGGTCACCCCGGCGGACGCGCCGATGCGTTTCGCGCTGGCCGCGGACGAGACCCGGCCGGCCGACCGGGCCCGCGAGGTCGCGATGGACCGGCACCCGTGGACGTACCGGGTGATGGCCGGCGAGCAGCTGCGTGAGGGCAAGATCGAATCACCGTCCGACCCCGGCAGCGACGCCGTCGGCGATCAGCGGACGTACCTGTACCTCGAGGTGAAGAAGGCGACCGGCGCGGCCACCGGCGTCGGCGCGCCGCCCGGGCTGACCGTCGGCATCCGGCTGGCCGGCGACCCGACCGTGTACCGCTCCGACCACAGCCACCCGGACTGGTCGATCGCCCGCGACGACCCGGCCGCGACCACCATCGAACTGCCCGCCGGCACCACCCCGGCCGACGTCGTGCAGGTGGTCGGGATCCGGCAGCCGCTGGCGCTCGGCGTCGGCGACAACGGCGCCCCGGTCACGGTCACCTCGATCAACCGCGCGTTCTTCCTCGGCTCCGACTACCAGCCCGGCGCCTCGTTCCTGGCCACGCCGCTCACCGTCACCCTCACCCCGGACCAGCCGCAGGCTCCGCTCTGGTCAGCCTGACCCTCTGATCCCCGGCTGCCCGCTCCCGAACCGGGAGCCGGCGGGCAGTGTGCTCCCGCTAGACGCGGTGGGCGTCGGAGCCCCGGCCGTTGACGATCACCTGAGCGCCGTTGTGGTAGACGACGTCGGCGTTCGCGGCGTTCACGATGATCCGGCTGGCCGCGTCGACCTCGACGTTGCTGCCGACGCCGTTGACGATGACCACGTTGCACTGGCCGACGAGGTGCAGCCTGCTGACGGCGCCGTTGATCGTCACGGTGCTGGTCGCGCAGCTGTACGTGCCCCGCGCGGGGACGTTGAACACCGACGGCGCCGGCGGCGCGGCCGGGTCCGCCGGCGGGGCGGGCGGCGCCTTGGTCGCCGGCGGCGGGAGCGCGACGGTCGGGGCCGCGGTCGTCGGCTCGGTCGTCGCGGCGGGGGGTGTCTGGGTCGGTTGCGCCGGCGCGGCCGCGCCGGGCAGTGGCGTCAGGTGGCTGGCGCAGCCCGCCGCGTCGGCCGGATTGCCATCGGGGCAGGTGGCGCCGGCCCAGACCGGGCTGTTCAGGTTGGCGCCGGTCAGGTCCGCGGCGCGCAGGTCGGCGCTGGTGAAGTCGACGAAGTTCAGCGTGCTGTGGGTGAACACGGCGCCGGTCAGGTTGGCGCCGTTGAACTTGACCCCGTTCAGCGTGGAGGCCTGGAACGCCGC
>JBBWZH010000456.1:0-13461 GCA_039648995.1 Mycobacteriales bacterium | reverse complement strand
GCACAGTCGCTGCGTGACCAGGGCGCGGCCTGCGCCCTCGCCGCGCTCGGCCAGAAGCCACCCTCCCCCGCCCCGTCGTGGTCGATCGTCCGCAGGGACAGCACCCGCCCATGACAACGGCCCCTCCGACACCCGGGTTCGCCCGCCGGACGGACGGAGCCCCCGCCGTCCACGCCGACATGTCCGAGCGCGGCAACCCCGCCGGACCGGGCGCTGGCCCGGGCCGCCCGCGCGCCGCCGACCCGCCCACCGACCCCGCGGCCGGGCAGTGACCGGCGTGGGCTCCCGGGTGCCGATGCGTGCTCCTCGGTCGGCGTCCTGTCGGCTTGAGTCCGCTGGTCGCCCCAGCGGTCTACGGAGCAGCCGCCGGCCTGGCAGGGGGCGGGCGGCGCCGGCGGGTGGCACCGCCGTTAGTGCAGGCGGGCCACCGACAGCGTGAAGCCCTGCCCGCGCAGGCGGTCGGCCAGGTGGTCGCCGAGGGCGGCGGCGGGGGTGAGCACGCCGCCGGGTGAGTCCAGGGCGTCGCGGGCCAGGCTCAGCGCGCTCTGGCCGAACATGACCGCCGTCGCTCCGTACCCCGGGTCGGCTTGCGCCGCCACCGTTGCCAGGTAGCGGGCGCCGGTGCTGGTGACGGTGTGGACTTCGACCCGGAAGTGGCCGGACTGCCGGGTTTTCTCGGACGGGCCGCTCCCGGGCGTGGGCAGCGCCCGGTCCAGCAGCGCCCGCGTCGGCCCGTACCGCATCCCGGCCAGGAACGCCCCGAGCCCGGCCGTCACCAGCCCGGCGAACACCGGCGCGGCCGGTCCCTGCCCGACCGAGAGGACCTCGCGGTACCGGAAGCCCGGGCCGTACGCGTGCCCGAGCAAGGCGTTGCTGCGCCGGACGATGCGGCTGTCGTGCGGGCCGAACGGGTTCGGCGCGACCCAGCGACCCAGCAGCGGGTCCCGGATCGGCCGGTCGAGGTCCCGCTCGTCGTACCCGGACGGGTCGGCCGCCCGGTCCGGACTGAGCGCGTACGGGTCGGCCAGCGCCCGCCGTAGCGCCGGGTCCGCCGCGGCCGCCGCGAGCTCGCCCCGCAGCGAGTCGACCGTGCCGCCGCTGATCCCGCCGCGCACCGACGCCAACACCAGCACGGTGTCCGCGAGCGTCCCCTCGTGGTCCGACCGCACCCGCTCGTGCAGCAGCAGCACTCCCAGGTCGGCCGGCACCGAGTCGAAGCCGGCCGAGTGCACGATCCGGGCGCCGGTGCCGGCGGCCGGCACGTGCGCGGCGGCGGCACTCTCCCGGACGAACGACGTCTCACCGGTCAGGTCGCAGTAGGAGGTGCCGGCCTCCGCACAGGCCCGCACGAGCGGCAGACCGATCCGGGCGTACGGCCCGACCGTGGTCGCGACCACGCTGGTCGAGGCGGCCAGCGCCGCCACCGCGGCCGGATCCCGGCCGTCGGTCACCAGCACCGGCCAGTCGACGCCGAGCTCGTCCCGCAATGCGCGCAGCCGCGGCTCGGACCGCCCGGACAGCGCGATCCGGGCCCCCGCACCGGCGCCGGCCACCAGGTGCCGGGCGATCAGCCGCCCGACGAATCCGGTGGCACCGTGCAGGACGATCTCGTACCGGCGACCGGGCATCAGCCGACCCTAGGGGCCCCACCGGCCGCAGTCGACCAGCCCGGACCGGAGCCGGGCTGGCTGTGGCCGCTGCGGTCGGTTGCCGGCAGCTCGCCCAGCGTCCAGCCGCGGCGGTCGCCGACCATGCCTCTCGCGGTCTGGTTGGTCCCGAGGCGGGTCTGCTCGGCTGGTCGAACAGGTCGGGTGCCGAATGCTTGCGCCGGCGGGCGCTCCTGCGGCCGGCTTACTACTGGTCGGTCTGTTCGCATGCGAGGGCGACGATGGCGTCGAGGGTCATGCGGCGGCCTTGTGCGAAAAGTGCCTGGGCGTCGGTGGCCCCGAGGGTTTCGGTGACCACGTGCTGGCAGCGATCGTTGACGGCTTGATAGACGGGGATGGCTGCGCTTCCGGTCTGTTCACGCAGCCCGCTGATGGCCCCGTAGAGGCGAGCGGCGCGGCGTGAACGGGAGCGTAGGGCGTCGGCCGCCCAGAGGTGAGTGAGCGCGTTGAGGAGGATCCACGTGTCGTGCAGCGGGCCGAGGAGACGGATCGCCTCCTGCGCGAGCCGTTCTGCCCGGTCGTGATCTGCCTGCTCGACGGCCACGCGCGCCTGGTTGCTCAAGGTGAGGGCGAGTATCCAGGGCGCCGCTCGTGCCCTGTGTCGCACCGGTTCGGCCGCGGCGGCATAGCGGCCGCTCCCTGCCCCCGTCTACTGGGGTGACGCGAGGGAGGCCGCATGGATCCGGTCGAGGAGCGGGAGTTCCGGGAGTTTGTCGCGGCCCGCGGCCAAGCGCTCTACCGCACCGCCTACCTGCTCACAGGCCACCACCAGCAAGCGGAGGACCTGGTGCAGACCGCCTTGAGCCGGGTGCCGCCCCGGTGGCGGCGAATCCGGTCCCAGCCGGAGGCCTACGTGCGCCGAATCCTCTACCACGAGCAGGTCAACCGCTGGCGGCTGCGCTCGTGGGGGAGGGAGACCTCGGTCCGTGAACCGCTGGAGCGGTCCGATGAGCGCGACCGGACGGCGGACGTCGACCTGCGGCTGTCGGTCGGCGCCGCGCTGCGCCGGCTGACCCCGCGCCAGCGTGCCGTCCTGGTGCTGCGCTTCTACGAGGACCTGCCCGAGGCCGACGCCGCGGCGATGCTCGACGTCTCGGTCGGCACGATCCGCAGCACGTGCTCCCGCGCCCTGGCCCGGCTCCGGGCGGACTGTCCTGACCTCAACCCGGCTTCGGAGGCAACTCGATGAGGAACGATGTGGACACCCGGATCCGCGCCGAGCTGCGGGAGCTGGCCGACGGAGCACCCGGCCCGGTCGCCCTCGCCGACAGCGCGTTGCGGCTCGCCGGCGCGCGCCGCCGGCGGCGGGCCGCCGCCGCGGCCACCGGCATCGCCGCCGTCGTCACCGTTGCGGTCGCCGGCACGTTGGGGGTCCTCCCGCGGTCCGGCCCGATCGGCGCCGCTGGGAGCCAGCCGCCGCCGCGGCCGGCGGCACAGCAGCAGACCGTCGTCGCGTACCGCCTGGTCGACGGGCGCGGCGGCAACCCGCTGGCGGATCAGAGCCGGCTGCTCGATCCGGCGACCGGGCGGTACGTAACGGTCGATGTGGCGTACCTGTACGTCAGCCCGGACGGCAGCCAGGTTGCTGCGGTCGACACCGACCGGGCGCCCACCCGGATCGGGCTGGCCAGCCGCTCGGCGCTGGTCGCCCGCGGGACGCCCGCGATCCGGTGGCTGGACCTGCCGGCGACGAACTTCGCCGGCTGGTCGCCGGACGGGCGGCAGGTGCTGATCGCGGCGCGGGCCGGCCGCGACCTGCGGGTGCTGGTGGTCGACGGCCGCAGCGGGATGGTCGTGCACGACACCCGGGTGCCGGCCGGGCTGCTCGACCCGGGCACCGGGTTCCCGTACGTCTGGTTCTCGGCCGACGGCCGGAACCTGGTGACCACCCGGAGCGCCGCCGGCAGCCAGCCGGCGATCGTGCGGTTCCTCCGGTTGGACGGCGTCACCGCCCGGCAGGTGACCGTGCCCGGCGCCCGCTGGCTGGTCGCCCACCCGTTCCCGGCGGACGGCCGGCACATGCTGCTGGCCGGCCTCGACGGCCGCGAACTGCTGGTGGCCGACACCACCACCGGCGACGTCGTCGGGCGGATCCCGGTCGGCGGGGAGAGCAACCTCGGGGTGGTCGGCTGGTACGACGACGATCACCTCATCGCCGCCCGCCGGACCGGCGGGACCGGTGCTCCGGGCAGCAGCGCGGCCAGCGGCGCCGCGGCGCCGCGGCTCCTGCTGCTCGACGTGCTCGACCTGCAGGGCGCCCGGGTCGGCACGGTGCCGGTGCCCGGCGCGCCGGCCGGGCGCGAACTCGAGGTCGGGCCGGCCGGAGCGGTACCTCCCGGCGGCGTGGCGCCACGGTTCTAGCGACGGCCGGGCCGGTGACCGTCCTATCCGGACGCTGCCCCCGGCGGACCGTGCGATCGGCGCAGATCACGAGGATCCTGCCGAGACGGTCTGAACCGATCAGGGGAGAATACCGGCGTGCCGGAGGTCGAGCTTCCGCGCCGAGACGGCCCACGTTCGGGGCGGGGCCGTGTCAGGACGTCAGGGATCGGTACTGCCGTGCGGCGAGGGGCAGGAAGATCGCGGTGAGTACGGCCGGCCAGCCGAGGGCGAGAGCGATGGCGTGGCTGGTGGCCCAGTCGTGGGCGTTCCAGTTGGGGTTGCCGAACAGGCCCCGGATCGCGGTGGCCGTTGCCGACAGCGGGTTCCAGGTGCCGATCGCGCCGAGCCAGCCGGGCATCGTGTCGGGTGAGACGAACGCGCTGGAGAGGAAGCCGACCGGCCAGACGAGCACCTGCACGGCGACGGCGGATTCCGGTGTCTTGAGCAGCAGGCCGAGGTAGCTGCCGATCCAGGTGAACGCGAACCGCAGCCAGGCCAGCAGGCCCACAGCGGCTACCGCCGGGGGCAGGCCGCGGTGGGCGGTCCAGCCGACGGCGACGCCGGTGCCGATCAGGATGGTGATGCCGACCACGGCGTTGAGTAGGTCGGCCGCGCTGCGGCCGGCCAGAATCGCGGTCGTGGTGACGGGCATCGCGCGGATACGTTCGGTGACGCCTTTGGCGGTGTCGGTGGTGACGGCGACGACCATGGCCTCCAGCCCGAACAGCATGCTCATCGCCAGCATGCCGGGGATGAGGAAGTCCAGGTAGTGCCCGTCCGGCACGGCCATCGCGCCGCCGAACAGGTAGCCGAACATCAGCACTATCAGCACGGGGAACAGCAGGCCGAGCAGGATCGACACGGGCCGGCGCTTCCAGTGCCGCAGGATCCGCCCGGTCAGCGTGGCGGTGTCCCGGGCGGTGTCGGCAAGGGTGGTCGCGCTCATCGCGTCACCTCGGGCGTCGGTGCGCCGTGCTTGGCGGGGCGCCCCGTGAGGCGCAGGAATACCTCGTCGAGCGTCGGTTTCCGGGTCACGGTCTCGACCCGGTCCGGGCCGACCAGGGCCTTGAGCTCGTCGGGGGTTCCGCTGGCGACGACGCGCCCACCATCGAGCAGCGCGATCTGGTCGGCCAGCTCGTCGGCCTCCTCCAGATACTGCGTGGTCAGCAGGACGGTGGTGCCGGAGCCGACGAGGGCGCGGATCGAGTTCCACACCTCGACGCGCCCGCGCGGATCCAGACCGTGGGTCGGTTCATCGAGGAACAGCACCGGCGGGGACAGGATCAGGCTGACAGCCAGGTCGAGGCGGCGGCACATGCCGCCGGAGTACTCGCCGACCGACCGGTCGGCGGCGTCGGTGAGGTCGAACCGCTCCAGCAACTCATCAGCCCGGCCCCGCGCCGCCGCGGTGGGCAGGTGATAGAGCTTGCCGAACATCACAAGGTTCTGCCGACCGCTGAGGATCTCGTCCACCGAGGCGTTCTGCCCGACCAGCCCGATCCGGTAGCGCACCGTCCGCGGTTCGGTGAGTACGTCGGCCCCGGCCACGTAGGCCCGGCCAGCGTCCGGGCGAAGCAGGGTGGCGAGGATCCGCACCGCCGTCGTCTTGCCGGCACCGTTCGGCCCGAGCAGCCCGCACACCGTCCCCGCCTCGACCGCCAAGCTGAAGCCGTCGAGGGCTGGCTTGTCGACCGGTTCGTTGGCTGGCCTGTTGGCCGAATTGTTCTTGTACCGCTTGCCGACGTCGATCGCGCGGATCGCCGCATCCCCGACCACAACTTCTTCGTACGCCATACGAAGAACGATACACCGGACTACGTACAGCGTACTGAGTAAGGCCCGTAGGATTGGTCCGTGGCAGCGACGGAGATGAGCGGCAGCGGCGATCCGGCCCGGACGGTCGCCGCGCTGTGGGGCACCCGCGAGTTGTCGCCCCGCGGCCCCCGGCACAAGCTGAGCACCGGTCGCGTCGTCACGGCGGGAATCGCGCTCGCCGACCGCGACCAGGACATCGCGAGCCTGTCGATGCGCCGGGTCGCCGACGCGGTGGGCGTCGGGACGATGTCGATCTACACCTACGTCGCATCGCGCCAGGAGCTGATCGAGCTGATGCTCGACACGGTGTACGGCGAAGCGGTGCGGCAACTAGGCCCCGGCGACGGCGGCGGATGGGAGCAGGGGTTGCGCGCGGTCGCCCGCGCGAACTGGCAGCTCTACCTACGCCACCCCTGGGTGCTGCAGGTGTTCACCGGGCGGCCACCCCTGGGCCCGAACGCGGTGACCAAGTACCAGCGCGAGCTCAGCGTGATCGACGGCATCGGGCTCAGCGACATCGAGATGGACGCCGTCATCACCCTCGTGCAGAACCACGTCGAAGGCGTCGCGCGCCGCCGCATCGAAGCCGACCAGGCGGTGCGCCGCACCGGCATCACCGACGAGCAGTGGTGGCAGGCAGTCCAACCCGCCCTCGTCGAGGTCTTCGATCCCGCCCAGTACCCGGTCGCCGCGCGGGTCGGCCAGGCCGCCGGCGAGGCACACCAGGCAGCCCACAACCCCGAACACGCCTACGCCTTCGGACTCGACCGGCTGCTCGACGGCATCGGCGTGCTGATCGGGCAGCGGGCGGCCGGCTCCGGGTGACGACGGCGCGCCCCGCAGGCCCGTCATCGACACGGACGATCTCGACCCGGACCACCGGACACTCACCGTACTCGGCGTGCAGGTCGCAACCCTCTTCCGCCGGCGGCATGGGTCAGTGTGGGAGCAGGGTGAGGGCCGCGGCGAGGTCGGGGTCGCGGCCGGTGGACAGGTCGTGTGCGGTGAGTGGGATCTGGAGGTCGGGCGGTACGCCGATGCCGTCGACGATCTCACCCGCCGCGCCCTTCTGGTGCCGGGCGGGGATACGCAGCAGGCTGTTGTCGTCGAGGAGGTAGCCGTTGGCTGGGCCGGAGACGATGCCGGCGGTGCGGGTGCCGACGAGCGTGCCCAGGCGCAGGTCCTTGACCGCGGCGCTGAACGCGTCGCAGGCCGATGCGCAGCTGCGGTCGGTGAGGACGACCAGCGGCAGGTTCAGCAGCGGCAGGGTGTCGTCGGTGCGGTTGGGGGTGCAGGAGTCGGCGGCGTCGCAGTCGTAGCTCCAGGTACGGCCGTGTGCGAATCCGCCCAGCAGCCTGGCGACTTCGCTGGGCGCCCCACCGGCGTTGCCGCGTAGGTCGAGAACGAGCCCGCGCAGCGGCCCGGTGCTGCGGCGCAGGTCGGCGACGGCCGTGCGGACCTGGTCGGCGGCGCCGGGCGCGAACGCGGCCAGCCGGACGTCGGCGATGTGGCCGGCCACGACCCGCGCCGTGACCGGGGTGGTGGCCGCGGGGGCGGGCGAGTACAGCGCTGGGGTAAGGGTGACGGTCCAGGCTCGGCCGGTGGCCGGGCGGTGCATCGTCAGCCGTAGCGGGTCGGCGCGCGGGTACTGCTGGGAGAGCAGCGTGATCGCGCCCGGGCTGGGCACCCCGTCGACGAACGGCGGGGCGCCGTCGACGGCGGCGATGACGTCGCCGGGGCGCAGCCCTCGCGCCGCGGCCGGGCCGCCCAGCACGCTGGCGATGAACAGCGGCGGCAGCGCGACGCCCGGCGCGGTCGCGGCGACCAGCGTGAGCGGCGAGGTCGTAAACCCGAGGCCATAGGCCTGGCCCGGCTGGTATCGGGGCGGGAGCACGGGGTGGATCCAGCCGACGTGGTCGTCGTGCAGGCCCGCGAGCAGGCCGGTGAGGGTCGCGGCGGCCACCGCCTGCCGCACCTGCGGATCGGCCGGCAGCCGGTCGGTGAGGCGACGGTACGCGGCACGGAACGCGGTCCAATCCCCGTCCCGGTCGCCGTGCAGCGCCGGCGCCGTCGCGTCGGGACGGTCCAGCCGACGGCGGGCCAACTCCTGGGCGAGACCGGCGAACGCACCGGTGAGCAGGACCCGGTCGTCCAGGGAGGGGCCGGTGACGTAGTGGTCGAGCAGGCAGCGGTAGGCCTGCCCGATCGTGTCGACGGTGGTGGGGGTGACCGGCACCGGCGGTCCGGTCGGGGCTGTGCACAGTGACGTCGGGTTGGGCGCGGCGAAGGCGGGGCGGCCGGCGGGGGCGGCGTCCGGAAGGAAAACGAGGCAGGCCGCCGCCGCGGCCAGCCAGCCGCGGGTTCTGGGCATCACGGGCACAGCAGCTGGTCGGGGAGCGACTGCGGGGCGAAGCGCACGGTCTGCTGCTGCCGGTAGGTGTTGAGGTTCACGACGCCACCCTGCAGGTCGTTGCGGCGGTGCAGTTCGGCCCAGTAGGCGTCGTCGAGGTAGACGGCGGGGTTCTCGCGGGACACCGTGAGGTGCTCCGCTAGGCCGAGATGGAGGCCGGCGTCGATCAGCGCGCCGAGCGGAACGCCGCACATGACGTTCGTCGGCGTGCCGCCCGGTATCCCGAAGGGGACTGCCGGAAACACCAGGCCGGCGTCGAAGGACGCCAGCCAGGTTCCGGCCGCGGGGATGACCGTGCCGGCCGGCGTCGCCGCGAGACGGGCACCCAGTCCGCCTGGATCGCCGGCCAGTGGGACCAGCGTCGCGATGACGTGTACTCGTACGCCGGTCTGCCGCTCGACCAGCACGACGAGGCCGCCCGATGTGACTGCGGCGGCTGCGGACGGGGCGTGCAGCAGGTGTGGGGCTCCGTAGCAGATCAGCGCCCGGCGCCCGGCGGCCAGCACCTCCCGCTGCACGACCGACGCCGCGTGCGTGTCGCGTTGGACCTGGAACGCGACGAGTTGATCGCGGGTGGTGACGGCGGGCCAGTCGATCGGCGGCTCGCCGAGCAGCACCCGGATCCGCCGGTCGGCCGGCAGTAGCCGGTTGACGCCCCGGACGGTGCGGTAGAACTGCTCGAACACCGGCTGGTCCCAGGTGCCCAGCGGCGACTGGGTGGTGTCACGCCAGACCGGCCGCAGGTCGGCGTCCTCGACGGCGCCGCCGGCGATGAAACGGTCGACCGTCTGCTGGTACCGGGCGTTGCCGAACTCGACGACCACGGCGTCTACCAGCCCGGGCAGCCGCGGGTCAGTGAGCAGGGCGGTGAGCGCGTCGAAGTGTTCCTGCAGGCCGTGCGTGCCGCCCTCGCCGACCGCGACCAGGCGGTGCCTGCTCAGCGCGGCGAGCACCGCGTCGACGAACCCGCCGGCCCGGCCGGCGCGGCGGCCGGCCGGCACGGCCCCGCTCGGCTCGGCCCCGCTCGCCGAGCCGGCAAGGCCGAGCCCGGTTACCGAGGCGGCGACCGAGGCAGCCGCGGACGTGGCGAGGAACCCGCGCCGGGACAAGCGCGGTCGATCAGCGTTGGTCATGAGGCGGCCTTTCGAGTGAGCATCGCAGGTGCCGTCTGGCGCGCCGCGGAGCGGAGCGGGGAAGATCGCCGGGCTGGCATGGTCATGCGCGCCATCGTGGCGACACCCGGGTCGGCTCCGGGACCGGCGAAGGTCGACAACCCGTGTCCGTCGAACGATGGACACCCGCCGGGCGGCGAGTGGACGCCTACGATCGCTGGTCGTGGCAACCACCGCGCGGACCGGACCACCGGACGGGCCAGTGGGCGCGGACCGGTGGGAGCAGGCGCTGCACGACCTCTATCTGGGCACGCTCGGGATCGCGCTGGCGATGACCTTCACCTCGGTCGTCGTCCCGGCGCCGCTGCCGACCACCGCGGTCTGGCTCGTCACCGGCACCGCCGCCGGCACCCTGGCGGTCGGCGATCTGCTGCTGCGGCGCCTGCCAGCGGCCGCCCGCCGGCGAACGCCGCTGGCCGCCTACTTCCTGGTCGTCGGCACCGTCCTCGGTGTGCTCACCGCGGTGTTCCCGACGTTCGCGGTGGTGGCGTTCGGCGCGCTGCCGCTGGCGTTCGTGCTGCTGCGCCGGCCGGCCGCCGTCGCCGTCGCGGCGCTGCTGACCGGCCTGCCCTACCTGATCCGCCCGCACGTACTCGGCTGGCTGTTCGGCGCCGACGCGCCACCCGGCCTGCTGATCAGGTTCGGCGGCACCTACCAGCTCACCGTCGGGGTCGCGCTGCCGGTGCTGACCGGCGTGCTGACCGCCGGCGCGATCCGGGCCGTCTCCGCCGCCCGCGCCGAGCTTGCGGCGGCGTCCCGGCAGGCCGGCCGGGCCGAGGAGCGCCAGCGCCTCGCCCATGAACTGCACGACACGCTCGCGCAGGGGCTCTCCGGCGTCATCCTCCAACTGGCGGCGGCCGAGCAGGAACTCGACCGCGACCCGCCACCGGACGCGACCGCCCGGTTCGCCCGGCTGCTCGCCGGGGCCGGGCGGACCGCCCGCGGCTGCCTGGCCGACACCCGCCGCGCGGTGGAGGCGCTGCGGCCGGAGGCCCTCGACCGGACCACCCTCACCGACGCCGTTGTCGAGGTGTGCCTGCGGTGGACGGAGCAGAGCGGGCTGCCGGCGCGGTCGGCCGTCCGCGGGCGGCCGCGCCGCTGCCACCCCCAGGTCGAGGTCGTCGCGCTGCGGGTGGTCCAGGAGGCGCTGGCTAACGCCGGCAAGCACGCCGCCGCCCACGCGGTCACCGTGACCATCGAATACCACCCTGGTGAGCTCCGCCTCGCGGTGCGGGACGACGGCCGCGGGATCGACCCGGCGCAGGCCCCGGTGCCGGACGGGTACACCTCCGGCGGGCACGGGCTGGCGACGATGCGCGAACGGGTGGCCGCGGTCGGCGGCACCCTCATGATCACCGACGGAAGCGGCGGCGGCACCACCGTCACCGCAACGCTGCCCGCCCCCGCCACCACGGCCGCCGGGGACCAGCTGTGACACCGCCGATCCGCGTCCTCGTCGTCGATGACCACGCCGTCGTCCGCGACGGCATCATCGCCATGCTCGACCCGCACGACGACCTGGTCGTCGTCGGCGAGGCAGCCGACGGCGAGGAGGCGGTCCGGCGCGCCGCCGAGCTCGCCCCCGACGTCGTCCTCATGGACCTGCGCCTGCCCGGCACCGACGGAGCGACCGCCACCGCGCTGATCAACGCGCTGTCCCCACCGCCGCGGGTGCTCGTGCTCACCACCTACGACTCCGACGCCGACATCCTGCGGGCGATGACCGCGGGCGCCAGCGGCTACCTGCTCAAGGACACCCCGCGGGACGCCCTGCTGGCAGCGATCCGCGCCGCCGCCCACGGCGACACCGTGCTCACCCCATCCGTCGCCGCAACGCTCGCCCGGCAACACGACAGGCCCCGACCAGAACCGCTGTCCGCCCGCGAACGGCAAGTCCTCACCCTGGTCGCCACCGGTGCGACGAACCGGGACATCGCCCACCGCCTCCACGTCGCCGAGGCAACCGTCAAGACCTACCTCGGCCGCATCTTCACCAAGCTCGACGTCGACGACCGCACCGCCGCGGTAACCACCGCGCTGGCACAGCACCTGATCACCCTCCCGCCACGAGCCCCTTAGCGACCCCGACCGCGGTCCATCCCGGATGGCGCCCGGCGGTACCGGCGACCCGTCAGGGTGGCACCGGTGCCGGCCGGGCTCGTCCTCGTGTCGGCCTCCAGGTCAGAACGTGATGTGCTCGCGGCGCTCGCCGCGGGTCACCGGGGGCGCGGGACGGACGTCGGGTGCGGGTGGTTGATGTGCCCGGCGCCCCCGACCGTGCCCAACTTTCGATAGCTGACCAGCAACCCCGCGGGGTCGATGCTCCGTCGGGGGGGCATGATCCTTCATCGATTCCGACGCGGAGCCCGGATCGGCGCGCCGCTGGTCGCCGTGGCGGTCGCCGGCGCCGCGTTGACCTTCTTCCAGTCACCGGCGGGGAGCGCGCCAGCCCGCACACCCGCCGCGGGCGGCCACCGGGCCGGCTCGGTCACGGTCACGCTGGTCACCGGCGACCGGGTGGTGCTGACCGGCCCCGCTACCTCCGCCGGCAGGGGTGCTCCCGCCGGCCCGGTCGCGGTCCTGCCCGGGGTGGGCCGCGGCGATCTGACCTTCCAGCAGTTGCGGGACGGCCGCGGGCACATCCTGGTGATCCCGTCCGACGCGCTGCCGCTGCTGCAGGCCGACCGGGTCGACCGGCGGCTGTTCGACGTCACCGCGCTGGCCGAGCAGGGCTACACCGATGACCGGATGCGGTCACTGCCGCTGCTGCTGTCGCACCAGCCGGGTGTCGCGGCGCCGGCAGCGGCGCGGGCCGGCGGCACCACGGTCAGCCGGGAGCTGCCCCGGCTCGGCTTCACCGCGCTGGCCGAGCCACGCGACCGGGCCGGCGAGTTCTGGCGGTCGGTGCGCGGCACCGGCCGGCAGCCGCGCGCGCTGGCCGGCGGCCTGACCAAGGTCTGGCTGGACGGGCGGGTGCACGCCACCCTGGACCAGAGCGTGCCGCAGATCGGCGCGCCCGCGGTCTGGGCGACCGGCAACCGCGGCGCCGGCGTCACGGTCGCCGTGCTTGACACCGGCTACGTCAACCACCCTGACCTGGCCGGCGCGGTCGGCCCGACCCGCGGGTTCACCGACGCGGGGCCGGCCGACGTCACCGACCGGTTCGGCCACGGCACCCACGTCGCGTCCATCGTGGCCGGTCGCGGCACCGCGTCCGCGGGCCGCTACACCGGCGTCGCGCCGGCGGCCACCCTGGCCGTCGGCAAGGTGCTCGGTGACGACGGCTCCGGCTTCGAGGACTGGGTCATCGCCGGGATGCAGTGGGCGGCGGTGGATCAGCATGCCAAGGTGATCAACCTGAGCCTGGGCGCCGGGCCGACCGACGGCACCGACCCGGAGAGCCAGGCGCTCAACCAGCTCAGCAAGGACACCGGCGCGCTGTTCGTGGTCGCGGCCGGCAACGACGGAGGCGACGCGACGATCAACTCGCCCGGGGCGGCCGATGCGGCGCTGACGGTCGGCAGCGTGACCAAATCCGACGCGCTGAGCGACTTCTCCAGCCGGGGCCCGCGGGTCGGCGACGACGCGATCAAGCCGGACCTGGTCGCCCCGGGACAGGACATCGTCGCCGCCCGCGCCGCCGGCACACTGGTCGGCGACGAGGACCCGGTGGGCGACGCGTACACCCGGCTGTCGGGCACCTCGATGGCCACCCCGCACGTTGCCGGCGCCGCCGCGCTGCTGGCCCACCAGCACCCGGACTGGACCGGCGAGCAGCTCAAGGCGGCGCTGGTCGCCACCACGACCGTCCTACCTGGACAGTCGGTGTACGAGCAGGGCGCCGGCCGGCTGGATGTGGCCGCCGCGGCGGCGCAGCCGCTGACGGTCTCCACCGGCAGCCTCAGCCTCGGCCGGCTGGCCTGGCCCTACCGCGGCACGCCGGCGCGGACCGGGACGGTGACCTTCGGCAACGACGGCGACGCGCCGGCCACGCTCGCACTGAAGCTGGCCGTCA
>JBBWZH010000403.1:0-5805 GCA_039648995.1 Mycobacteriales bacterium | reverse complement strand
CGATGTCGCGGGACCCCGGGGTCAGCCCGCGCGCCTGCATGTCCTCGGTGAACGAGGTCAGCCGCAGCGGCATCTCGATCTTCGGCCGGGCCACGAACGTGCCCTTGCCCTGCACCCGGTACAGCCGTCCCTCGGAGACCAGGTGGTCGACCGCCTGCCGGACCGTCATCCGGGACAGGCCGTACCGTTGGGAGAGCTCCCGCTCGGACGGTATCGCCTGGTCGACGCCGAGCTCGGTCTCGACCAGGTCGAGCAGGATCTCGCGCAGCTGGAAGTACTTCGGGACGGGGCTGGCGTGGTCGATACCCGACACGTCAAGCCGGGCACTAGCGGGGGCGCCGGCCAGGTCGATGCCCTGGGCCCCGCGGTTCACGTCGGCCATTGCGCGCCCTCCTCTCCGCGTCCTACAGTCCAGGCAACTGGTCTGTACTGGTCTAGTCGGGACTAGACCAGAGGCCAGCAGTTCTGTCAACGTTGGAGGTCAGTGTGCTCGTGATCTCGGCGCCGCGCGTCATTGCGGACGGAGTCCGCCTCGGCCCGGCATCGGTCGCCGTGGCGGACGGGGTGATCGTCGGCGTCGCCGCTGGCCCGACCTACGAGGGCCGGCCGGCCGACGTCGCGTTGCCCACCGGCCTGCTCGTCCCCGGGCTGGTCGACCTCCAGGTGAACGGCTACTACGGCGCCGACTTCGTGGACGCCACCGCCGAGCAGTGGTCCGCTACCCGGCGCCGGCTGCTGGAGACCGGCGTGACCGCGTTCGCGCCCACCTTCATCACCGCGCCCGTGCCGCGCCTGGTCGCGGCCCTGCGCCGGACCGCCGAGCTGCTGCGCGGCCTGCCGGACAGCCCGGACGGCGGCGCCCGGGTGCTCGGCGTGCACGTCGAGGGGCCGTTCATCTCGCCCCGCCGGCACGGCGCGCACAACACCGCGTGGATGTGCGACCCGACGCCGGGCGCGGTGGCCGCGCTGCTCGACGCCGCTCCCGGACTGCTGCGGCTGCACACGCTGGCCCCGGAACTGCCCGGCGCGCTCGACGCGATCCGGCAGCTGGACGCGGCCGGGGTGCTGGTCAGCGTCGGGCACAGCAACGCCACCGCGGCCGAGGTCGAGGCCGCCGCGGACGCCGGCGCCCGGATGGTCACCCACCTGTTCAACGCGCAGCGCCCGCTGCACCACCGCGAGCCCGGCGTCGTCGGCCAGGCGCTGGTCGACCCGCGGCTCACCAGCGGCCTGATCGCGGACCTGATCCACGTCGTCGGGCCGGTGTGCCGGCTCGCGTTCCAGGCCGCGCCCGGCCGGATCGTGCTGGTCACCGACGCCGCCGCGGCCGCCGGGATGCCGGTCGGCCGGTACGAGCTCGGCGGCGAGGAGGTCACCGTGGACGGCTCCGGCCCGCCGCTGCGCGCGGACGGCACGATCGCCGGCTCCGGGCTGCGGCTGGACGACGCGGTCGCCAACGTGGTCGCCGAGGGCGTCGACCTGACGTCCGCGCTGAACGCGGCCACCCGGTTGCCGGCCGACCTGATCGGCCGGCCCGACCTGGGCCGGATCAGCGCCGGCGCGCGGGCCGACCTGGTCTGGCTCTCCGACGACCTGCGCACCCGGGCCACCTGGCTCGGCGGCCAGCTCGCCTACGGCGAGATCCCCGATGGTGGTCCGGACGGTGTCCCCGGTGGTGTTGTGGGCGGTGTTGTGGACGGTGTCCCGGGTGGTGTTGTGGGCGGCGTCCCGGGGCAGGTGCGGGCGTGACGGGCGGTACCGGCGCGGCCGTCGCAGGCGCTGGCGGCTCCGAGCGTGCCGGGGGACGCGGGTGCCGGCGATCGCCGGGCGGCCGGTGGCGCTACGGCGCGCCGGGGACGCGGAAGATCACCCAGACCGACCCCTGCGGTGGCGGGAGGTCCACAATCGACGCGGGCGCGGCGCGCCCGACCTGATCCCGCAGAGGCAAAAGGGGCCCGACATGGCGGACAAGGCGGCGGCGATCATCGCCGGCCTGGGCGGCGCGGACAACATCATCGACATCGAGCCGTGCGCCACGCGGCTGCGCACCGAGGTCCGGGATCCGTCCAAAGTAGACACGGCGGCGTTGAAGACCGCCGGCGCGTACGGTGTGCTCGCGGCCGGCACGGTGGTCCAGGTCGTGGTCGGCCCGGAGGCCGACAACCTCGCCAGCGATATCGAAGACCTCCTCGAATGACGGCCGAGGCGGCGGATCCGGCCGGGCGCGCGGTGCTGGACGTGCTGGCGCCGGTGACCGGCCGGGTGCTGCCGCTGGCCGAGGTGCCCGATCCGGTGTTCTCGGCCGCGATGGTCGGCCCGGGCCTCGCGGTCGCGCCGGCGCTGGCTCCGGGCGCGGCGGTCGCCCCGGTGACCGGCCGCATCGTCACGCTGCATCCGCACGCGTTCGTGATCGAGGCCGATCCCGGCCGCGGCGTGCTGGTCCACCTCGGCCTGGACACCGTGCAGCTCAAGGGCGCCGGCTTCACCCTGCTCGCCGCGGCCGGCGACGTGGTCACCGCCGGCCAGCCGGTCGTCGAGTGGGACCCGGCCGGTGTCATCGCCGGCGGCCGCTCCGCGGCCTGCCCGGTCATCGCGCTGGACTCGGCCGAGTCCGCGCTGGCCGACCTCGCCGTCGGCACCGTCACCGCCGGCACGCTGCTCTTCCGCTGGACCTGACCGACCGGACGAGGGAGCCGATGTGGTCGACCGACAAACAGTGTCCACAGTGGATGAGTCCCGAGTGGACTCACCGACCGAAGGTAGGAACCCTCGTACCGTTGAGATCGACCAACTGTCTACTATGGACGTTCTGCGGCTGGTGAAGGCGGAGGACGCCACCGTCGCGCCGGCGGTGGGTGCGGCGCTGCCGGAGCTGGCCCGGGCGGTCGACCTGGTGGTGGCCGCGCTGCGGGCCGGCGGCCGGCTGCACTACATCGGCGCCGGTACGTCCGGCCGGATCGCCGCGATGGACGCCGAAGAGCTCGGCCCCACCTACGGCCTGGAGCCCGGCCGGGTGGTCGCGCACGTCGCGCCGTACGAGCCGACCGGCGGCGCCGGTGGCCGGCCGGACGACGGCGAGGACGACGACAGCCGGGGCGCCGCGGTCGGGGCCCAGATCGCGGTCGGCGACGTCGCGGTCGGCATCGCGGCCAGCGGCCGCACCCCGTACGTCGTCGCGGCGCTGGCCGGCGCGGCGGCGGTCGGCGCCCGGACCGTCCTGGTGAGCTCGAACCCGCGGGCGCCGCTCGGCCGATCGGTGGATGTGCACATCTGCGTCGACACCGGCCCCGAAGTGGTCACCGGCTCCACCCGGCTGAAGGCGGGCACCGCGCAGAAATTGGTGCTGAACGCGCTGTCCACCACCGCGCTGGTGCAACTGGGCCGGACCTGGTCGAACCTGATGATCGGTGCGGTGGTCAGCAACGAGAAGCTGCGCGGCCGGCTGGTGAACGCGCTGGTCGGTGCCACCGGCGAGGACGCGGCGACGTGCGCCCGGGCGTTGGCCGCGACCGACGGCGAAGGCCGTACGGCGCTGCTCTGCCTGCTTGCCGGGGTGGCACCCGAGCCGGCCCGGGCGGCGCTGGCCGCGTCCGGCGGGGCGGTCCGGCCGGCGCTGCTGGCCCTGACGGCGCCTGATTCGGCCGGAATGCCCGGCTGACGGCTCCGCAGCGTGACGAGCATCTCGCTGTTCCAGCGGTTTTCCGGCCCCGTTCGGCCGTGTCGCCGCAGGTGACCTCCGTCACAACTGCTACTCTTCGTGCCCGCAGCAGCCGGCTCTGTCGATCAAAATCACCCATCTGGGGGCGGCATGGCGCGGGGCATGAACCGTAGGGCCTTGCCAGTACGTACGACGCACGTAGCCTTCATGCGACCTCCGGTTGTCTGTCATCCAGTACGGATGGCGCTGGAAGGTCACCGCCGAATCGCGGGCTGGTCGCGGATCAGTCTCGAACCGGGGACCCAATCGGTTCCATTGGGGTGAATCGGCGCTACGGCCTCCAGCCGTCGCGCGGTAGGGCGCCTTCCCCGCCCGAACCCGTCAGCTAACCCGGTAGGCGGAAAGTGGGAGAACAGGAGTCGCCTCGGTGCATAGACCGAGACCCGAAGTACCCCTTGCACGATCACTTTCAGTAGCAGTCCTGGTGATGCTGTTCATCGGCCTCGCCGGCGGCTCCGGCCAGGCAGCGCCGGCCGCTCCGCCAGCGAGGCCGCACACCGCCGCACAGGCGCTCGCACAGTTGAAGGCGTTCAACGAGCAGTTCGAGAAGGTCACCGAGCAGTACAACGATGCTCGGGTGTTGCTGAAGAGGCGCACCGCCGAGGCCCGGCTGGCATCGCGCAAGGCCGCGCTGGCCCAGAAGCAGGTGACCGCGCTGGCCGGTCAGGTCCACCACGTCGTCACGTCGGCGTACAGCAGCGTGCCGCTCAGCCAGATCGGCGTCATGCTGACCAGCGGTTCACCGCAGCAGTTCCTGGAGCAGATCAGCGCCCTGAACGCGCTCGCCGGTCGGCGGGCGACGTTGCTGGCGAAGGCGAACCAGGTGAAGACCGCCGCGGTCAAGTCGGTCGCCGACGCCAAGGCGGCGGTTACCGCGGCGAACAAGCTCGCCACCGACCTCGCCGCGCGCCGGGCCGACCTCAGCCGCCGGGCCGCGGAGAGCAAGCGGCTGTTCACCAGCCTGTCCGCACAGGAGCGTCAGGCCTTCCTGGCCCAGCAGGGCGACAGCACCGAGCGCGGCAGCCGCGGCAGCCCGCGGGAAACCGGCGGCGGCACGGCGTCATCACCGCCGCCACCGCCACCGCCCGTCAACGTGCCGGCCAGTGGCCGGGCGGCCGTGGCAGTGGCGACCGCCAGGGCGCAGGTGGGCAAGCCGTACGTGTGGGCGACCGCCGGCCCGAGCACGTACGACTGCTCCGGCCTGACGATGTACTCCTGGGCGGCTGCCGGCATCGTCCTGCCGCACTCCAGCTCGATGCAGATCAACGTCGGCAGCCGGGTCTCGCGGTCCCAGCTGCAGCCGGGTGACCTGGTGTACTTCTACAGTCCGATCCACCACGTGGGCATCTACATCGGCAACGGCATGATGATCCACGCGCCTACCGAGAACGATGTCGTCAAGTACGCCTCGATCGACAACATGCCGTTCTCCGGGGCATCCCGCCCCGGCTGAGCCGCACGGCCCCCTCAGGTGGATGGCTGGGACCTTCGGGTCCCAGCCATCCGTCTTATCTGGACAGTCGCGTTTGGACGGTCCTAAGTGGATGGGTCGGCCGCGGCCAATGGCCAGGCCGGCTCGAAGCCGGCCACCACGTCGTCTGCCAGGCCGGCCTCGCTCGGGCTCGGCGGCCCCAGCCGGCCCGTGCGGGCGTCCACGAACCGCACCCCGGCACCGGCCAGCAGCGCCAGGTTCGGCGCCCAGACCGGGTGCCCCCACAGCCGGGTGCTGACCATCGGCACCATGACCAGGCGGGTACCGGACGCGAGCGCCTCACACAGAACCCCGGACGGGTAGTTGTCCATGATCCCGGCCGCGAGCTTGTTCACCGTGTTGAAGGTGGCCGGGCAAGCCAGCACCGCTGCCGGCGTCGGGAACCGCTTCGGCTGGTCCGGCCGCCGCTGCTGGGTCAGCAGCGGCGCCCCGGTCACCGCCTCGACCCGGGCCTGATCCACCCAGCCGGCCGCATCCGCCGTCGCGATCACCCGAACCTGCCAGCCGACCGCCACCGCCGCGGCCGCGACCTCGTCCGCCCGCGCCGCCAGCGGCGCCCCACCCACGACCAGCGCCAGGAAGTCACTCATCCCGC
>JBBWZH010000401.1:0-11232 GCA_039648995.1 Mycobacteriales bacterium | reverse complement strand
TAGTCGATCCCGATGCCCGAGATGACGCCGGTGGCCTTGCGGGCGACCGGGCCGAGCTTGAGCAGCGTCCCGGCGATCAGATTCCGGGCGGCCTGCGCTGGACGCCGTTTGACCATCGCCATCCGGATGATCGCGCCGCTGCTGCGCAGGACGAGGCGGCCGACCGGGTGGCGTTCGGCCTGGTAGCTGTCGAGCAGTGCGGGTGCCGCGGTGCCGTTGACGGTGGCGGCGAGCTTCCAGCCGAGGTTGGCGGCGTCCTGGATGCCGGTGTTCATGCCTTGGCCGCCGGCCGGCGAGTGCACGTGCGCGGCGTCGCCGGCCAGGAACACCCGGCCGACCCGGTATTGCTGCACTTGGCGTTCGTCGCTGTGGAAGCGCGACATCCAGCGCGGGTCGTGCATGCCGTAGTCGGTGCCGAGCGCCCGCTTGGCGACGGCCCGGACCTCCTCGAACTCCAACGGTGCGGTCTCGGGCTGCTGGTTGAGCCGGTCCCAGGCGAAGATGCGGTACCAGCCGTCGCCGAACGGGGCTACGAACGCGAAACAGTCGCCGACCGCGTTGACGGCCAACACGCCCTCGGGTGCGTGGTTCAGGCGTACGTCGGCGAGCATGATCGATTTGATGACCGAGCGGCCGGGGAACGGCTGGCCGATCGCGGTACGCACGGTGCTGTGGACACCGTCGGCCCCCGCGACGTAGGACGCCCGCAAGGAACTGCCGTCGGCCAGGTCGACCTGTGCGTGGTCGGCGTCCTGCTGGACGCCGACCACGGCCTGGCCGGTCCGGAACGCGACCCCGGCCAGTTCGGCGCGGGTACGTAGGAGTTGCTCGACGTGGTACTGCGGGGTGATGAGCAGGTAGGGGAAGCGGCTGGGCAGGCGGCCGAGGTCGAGGTGCACACGGTCGAAGAGCTGCAGTTGCCGTACCGGCGAGCCCATCGCGACCAGTTCGTCGGCCAGGCCGCGAGCATCGAGCTCCTCGAGCGTGCGGGCATGCACGCCGAACGCGCGGGTCAGGTTCGAGCCTTCGGACCGGCGTTCCACGACCGTCGTTTGAACACCGGCCGTGGCGAGGTCGCCGGCCAGCATGAGACCCGTGGGCCCAGCCCCGACCACGATCACGTCGGCCTCGATCGTCTCGACAGTTGACATGGCTCCTCCTTGATGAGAGTCGGTTTGGTGCGTACGAGGTCTGAGGGCGGTCATGCTTGCGCCGGTCGGCGTATCAGGACCGCGGCGATCGTCCAGGCTTCGACTGCGAGGAGCAGCGGCACGATGGATGTCCAGCCGAAGGCGGCGAGCGGGACCGTGCCCACCACGACGAGCCCCCAGAGGAGCGCGCGGCGCGCAATGCGGATCCAGGCAGCGGCGATCAGCGCCACGCCACCGAAGGCTCCGATCACGATCAGCTGCGGTGGTGCGGCCGCCGACATGAGTAGCGCGCTGGCGCCCAGCGTACTGAGCAGGACTCGTGGCCAGTCGGCCGTCAGCGCGGACGCCGTGCGCGGCCAGCTCTCGATGGTCAGCGCTCCGGCGGTGAGCATGAGCAGGGCCGGCAGGTACCAGAGGCGGCCAACGGTGCTCAGGCACAAGAGGCCCGGGCCGATCAGCCCGAGAGCACAGGCCGCCCGCGACGTGACCGAGAGATCGGCGCGCCGCTGTCGAAGGGTGGCCAGGCCGGCCAGGACCGACAGGGCCACGGTCAGCAGACCCAGCGCGAGCGGAGCCTGCTTGGCGCCGGTCCATTCGGGAATCCTGGTGCCGATGGTCGCCTGCGCCAGCCCGGCCATGATGCCGAGCAGGCTGCCGGTGATCCCGAGCCGCACGGTCAGCTGTCCGCGCCGGACCGATCCCGCGTTCATCGGGTCACCTGCCCAGCAGAACGGCGCGGGCTCGCCCCGACCTGGCGGACGGCGTATCCGACCCGGAAGGTCAGCAGCGGTTGGGCGCTCGGCGGCAGCAGTTCGGCGAAGCGGGGGGCGAAGCTCGGCGTGGCCCCGGTCGTGAGTTCGCGGTCGATGCGTTCCGTGATCTGGTTCATGTGGTGCAGGGCGACGCCGTGGCTGGTCGCGGTCAGGTGGATGCGTTGCAGCAGCCGCCCGGCGTTCAGCTGGGTGGTGCGGTCGTCAGGTGTTTGTGTGGTGATGACGCCGTAGGCGGCGGCGGTGGCTGTGTGCACGGTCGCCGTCTGCTTCAGCCAGAACTGATCACCCTGCTCCCGGGACGAGGCGGGCAGCAGCGTGGACATCGCCAGGACGAGCGGGCTGAACCCTTGTCCGCCCAGCGTGAGCCCGTCCCGATGGCGCTGGATCTCGTCGTTGTTGCTGCGGAACCAGGCGAAGTTGTCCCGGGACTGCTGCTCGTCGGCGCACAATGCGTCCGCGGCGTCGACCAGGAGCCGGCCCAGAGCGGCCCGAGGCGTCGGGTCGGCGATCCAGTGCACGGCCAGTCCGGGCAGGCCGGTGGCGTCGACCAGGCTGGTCAGTGTCTCGGCGGGGACCGTCCGGTCCTCGTACGGGCCGCGGTTGGTGTGCCGTTCGGCCAGCGCGTCGTACAGCGGGCTTCGGGCCGGCTGGTCGGCCGTGACGGCGACCTCGGCCATCCGCTGGCCGGTCAGACCGTCGGGCAGCCAGGTGACCGTGGGCCGCAACCCGCGCGCCCGGGAGGCCAGCACGAGGTTCTCGATCGCGCAACCGATGCCCATGTGCTGCTCGCGGGCGAGTGGATCTACCGTCCCGGTGTTGCGGGTGCTGTCGAGGAACACGTCGACGGCGTGGTCTCGGATACCGAAGACCCATGGCTGGGTGTTGTGCGGGCTCGCCGCCAGAACGGCCGACGCGACCGCCCCGAAGAGCCCGGGTGTGTCGCGCCAGTGCTTCCACGGGTCGTAGGCGTCGCCGCGGCCCGGGCTGAGGGACGCCGTGTCGTACACCCGGTAGCTCAGGGCCCCTGTCCCGGCGACGACGATGGTGGCGCCGCCCAGGCCGAGTGCGCGTAACACGCGGCGGCGCGTCCAGCCGGCCTCCGGGTCGGCCGGCTGCGGTTCGGTGGCGATCCTGGTCTCGGTCGGAATGGTGGTCATGATCAGCTCCATTCGCGGGCGCTCGCCGACGGCGACGTCGGCCTGATCTGCGGTCAGCGTCGAGTGCAGTCGGGTGCCTGCGCACCACCCGCCGGCCCATTGCACCCGGGGTGCCCGAGGGGTCGCCCGGCCCGCGGCGAGGTGTACCCGATGTGCTCGGGCTGGCAGAATCGCAGGCGGGTTGCGGCGACGGGTCGCAGGTCGGGAGCGTCGTGACGTCGGACAGGCCCGCGCGACCACTGCTCACCGTGAAACAGGTGATTCCGCCTGTCCGGGTCGGCGCGGTTGTGCGCGAGCACCTGCATCGGCAGTTACGGGTCGCAGAAACGCGGCTGACCGTGGTGGTGGCTCCGGCGGGTTGGGGCAAGACGAGTCTGTTGAGCGGCTGGGCGGCAGACCCGGCCGAGCGCCGCCGCATCGCGTGGGTCTCGCTCGACGAGACCGACGACGAGCCCGTGCGGTTCTGGACCTACGTACTCACCGCGCTGCACGGCGTCAACAGTGAGATCGGTGCGGGGCCGCTGCAGGCGCTGGACGCCGACCCGGTCGACTTGGCGTTGCCGATGCTGCTGAACGAGATGGCCGCGTCCGCTGTGCAGCACGTGCTGGTGCTCGACGACTACCACCTGCTGGCCGATCCGCGCATCCACGAGGCCGTCGAGTATCTCGTGACCTACCTGCCCGCCTCGCTGCGGCTGGTGATCACCGGACGTGCCGATCCGCCGTTGCCGATCGCGCGGCTGCGGGCCCGTGGCGACCTGACCGAGCTACGGGCGGCGCAACTGCGGTTCTCCGCGGACGAGGCGGCGGCCCTGGTGTCGGCGGTGGCGGGGCACGACCTCGGCGACGCGGCGGCGGCCGCCCTGTGGGAACGCACCGAAGGGTGGGCGGCGGGCCTGCAACTGGCCGCCCTCGCGCTGCGGGCCGACCCGGCGAAGGATCACGCCGACGACCGGCACCTGCTGGACTACTTCACGGCCGAGGTCCTACCTGGCCTGGCCCCGCGCCAACGTGACCTGCTGGTACGCCTCGCGCCGCTCGAACGGCTCTGCGGTCCGCTGTGTGACACCGCGCTGGAGGTGACGGGCTCGGCCGAGGTGCTGGCCGACCTGGTCAGAGCCGACCTGTTCGTGGCCGCCCTGGACGAGGAACAGCACTGGTACCGATGCCACCGCCTCGTCCGGGACGCTCTGGCGCACCACAGCGCGACAGATCCGCGCGAGATTCTCGGCCGCGCCGCGGCCTGGTTCGCCAGCCAGGACCGGATCGACGACGCGGTGAGCCACCTGCTACGGGCCGGCCGCCACGACGACGCCGCCGACCTGTTGGAGCACACTGGCGAGACATGGTTTCTCCCCCGCGGGGCGGCCGCGACCTATCTGCAGCTCGGCGAGCAGTTGCCCATTTCCGCCGTGAGCCCGACGCTGGCCTTGACGTTGGCCACGGCGGCGGCGCTCTGCGGCGACCGGGCGCGCGTGACCCGTTGGCTGGACGCCGCCGAGGCAACCGGCACCCCCGACACCGTGGTCGCCGGCTGGCACAGCTTCCGCGCCGCGGTGCTGTGCTGGCGCGCGGCATTCGGCGTGTCGGACGCCGAGTCCGCGCGATCTGTCGCCCTGGCGACCGAGGCCCTGGACCTGGAGACCCAGGGGGGCGCACCGGGGCATCCGGTCGCCCGCCCGGCGCTCGGTGGCATGCTGGCTCGCGCCGGCCGTTTCGACGAGGCCGCGACCCTGCTGTTCGATCAGTGGGCGCGCCCCGGCCGCGACTCGTGGCAGCCGTGGATCCTGCTGAATGTCGGCGGCACGTTGGCAATGTGCCTCATCGAAGTCGGCCGCGGCCACGACTGCGATCGGGTGCTGCGTGAGGCCCGCCCGGTCACCGAGGCGATCGAGCGCGACGGACGTGAGGCGAGTGCACCGGGGCTGGCCGCGTTGCGCATCGCCGAGGGCCGGCGCCGATTCCAGAACGGCGACGTCGAAGGGGCCGCTGTCCGGTTGCGCCGCGCCGTCGCCCTGGCCGAACTCCACCCGCGGCCGACGGTGCTGTTCGTGGGCCTCGTGTACCTCGCTGACGCCGAACTTGCCTTTGGTGACCGGCCGGCCGCACATGCCGCGCTGTCGCGGGCTCGCGAGGTCGTGGAGGACGAGCCGGTGAGCGCCTACGCGGCCGGCCGGCTTGAGGAGGCCGAAGCACGGCTGGGCCGCCGGGCCGCCCGCGCCGCCACCCGCTCGGGCGCGATTCCGGAGGAACTGACCGACCGCGAGCTGTCCATCCTGCGCGCGCTGCAGGGGCCGGCCACCCAGCGGGAGATCGGCTCGGCGCTGTTCCTGTCGATCAACACGGTGAAGGCGTACAACAAGAGCCTCTACCGCAAGCTCGGCGTCGCCTCAAGGCAGGACGCCGTCACCGCCGCGCGCGACCTCGGCCTGATCTGAGGCTACCCCGGGTACTTCTGCGGGTGGGTGGTTCGCGGACACCCCGGCGACGGGTTCCCTGTACGACGTGGCCAATTCCCGCTACGCACTGAGGTTGCGTGAACCTATCGCCCGTTCCCTGCTGGATGTGCTCCGAAGCAGGTTCGACCACGTGTCGACACCCGCCGCGGACGGCACCATCCTGATCGTCGACAACCTCGATCAAGCAGCGGTACGAGCACTGCTGACCCTGCTCTGGGACACCAGCCACGAGGTGCTGTCCTTCGAGGAGGCGAACCATGAGTGACCACCGCGAACCTCCCATGACGTTGGCGACGACCGGGATGCAACGACCCGCAACTCGCGGCCGCCCAGCCGTCGCGACCCGGGCGACCTGGGCGCGGTTCCTCGTCGGTTTCTTCATTCTCTGGGCGGCACTCGCCGGCGCGAGCTCGACCGACCCGACCGCGCGGTGGGGACCGGCGATCCTGGCCGTCGTGGTCGCCGCCTCGCTCGGCGTCTCCCGGGGGCTCTACCGGTTGCCACTGCACGACGCGGTCCGGACGCTCGGACTGGGCCGACCCGAGTGGCGCTCCCTGGCCGTGTCGGCAGCCATCTCCGCACTGGTTCTACTCGTCTGGCCGGCGACCACGTTGCTCAGCGGTACGTCGATCCCACTACGACCCGACTGGCCCGTGGTGCTCATCGGCATCCTGACCCTGCACGGCCTGGCCGAGGAACTGGTCTGGCGCGGGTACGTGTTCCGCCGGCTCGCGCACGGCCGGTCGTTCTGGCCGGCGGTGTGCCGGTCGATGCCGCTCATCGCTGTCACCCACATCCCGATCGTGGTGGTATCCGGACCGGCGATCGGCGTCGGCGCCATGCTCGTCGCAGCCGTCACCTCGATCGCGTTGAGCCGGCTCTACACCATGGGCGGCGGCAACCTCTGGGCACCAGGGCTCCTGCACGCCGCGATCGATAGCTTCAAACTCGTGGTCCTGCCCGCGGCGTCAGTGCCGATCTACCCGTACCTGATCATCGGCTTCAGCCTCGTCGTCCCGCTCCTGGTGCTCCTCGTGCCAGCGCCCCACGCCGGGCCGGGCCCCGTGCCCACGCCGGCACGATCCGCGCCCGAGCCCCAACGAAGCGCGCCGGGTTTGCGATGACCAGCTGCCGCTGGATGCCATCTGGTCCGCACCACGTTGGGGCGCCGTTCCGGTCATTTCGCGAGCTCTCGACCCAGACCGGGGGCCGCCCCAGGCAGCGCCGTCGACTTCGTGACCCGGCTGCGCAGCGCCGCCCGCAACGATCGACCCAGGTGGCGGAGGGCCATCACCCGCGGCGATAGCCGTCCCGCCGCAGCTTCGCATGGGCAGCGGCCACGGCCACGACCGGACCGTCAAGCAGGACTTGAGGGTTCGCGTTGTGACATGTTGGGTGCACCGTAAGGATCCCAACGGTTGAAGCTGTCGATCATGCTTTCGGTCATGTCTGTTTTGTTCTTCTGGCTCCTGAACGAGCGTGACTTACTGCTGCGCGGCAAGCCGAGAGTCCGGGGTGCCCAAGCAGGTCAAGACCACCGGGCCGGCCGGGTCGCCGTGGTCGGCGTAGGACACCATCCGGCCGTCCGGCAGCCGCAGCTGGTGCGTGTCACCCATGCCGGGGCCGTAACCCGCTCGACAAGGCGACGCGAAAGGGGCCGTCAGCGTCGTCCCCGCGCACCACCCAACCAACACCCGCTACACCGTGGCATTCGACACCACATGGAGCGCGAGGAGCCCGGGCTGGTGTCGCCCCGGTTCGGCGTGTCCTGGAGTGGGCCTGATCGCCTGTGTGGCCGGCGGCAGTTACCCGGCGAGTGGGATGTCGCCGGGTTGGCCCCACGTGAAGGTGGTGCCGTTGCGGATGTACCAGTTGCCGTCGGAGGGCCGCCAGACCGCGAAATCGACTACCCCGGCCTTGTTGTAGTCGGCCGGTACCGGGATGTCGCCGCGTTGGCCCCACGCGGCGGTGATGCCCTGGTAGACGTAGAGGGTGTGGTCTGAGGGCCGCCAGACCGCGATGTCGGTGACGCCGTCGCGGTTGTAGTCGGCCGGGACGGGGATGTCACCGGGCAGGCCCCACTGGACCGTCAGGTTCTTCTTGATGTACCAGTTGCCTTCGGAGGGCCGCCAGACCGCCGTGTCGGCGACCCCGTCGCCGTCGTAGTCGGCCGGCACCGGGATGTCACCGGCGATGCCCCATTGGAGGGTGCGGCCCTTGTTGACGTACCAGGTGCCGTTGGATGGCCGCCATACTGCGAAGTCGGTCTTCTTGTCGCCGTCGTAGTCGGCCGGCACCGGGACATCGCCGGCCGCTCCGAGTTGGACGGTGGTGCCCTGTCTGACATACCACTTGCCTTCGGAGGGCCGCCAGGCAGCTATGTCGGTGAGGCCGTCGCCGTCGTAGTCGGCCGGCACCGGGACATCGCTGGCAACGCCCCACAGGACGGTGGTGCCGTTGTTGATGTACCAGTTGCCGTCGGAGGGCCGCCAGGTCGTCGGATCGGTCCGGCCGTCGCCGTCAAAGTCGGCGCTGACTGCCCCGTGCGCGGCGGGACGGACGAGGTTGAGCTTGTAGGCGGCCAGCACGGGATTGACCGGCTGGAAGTAGGAGATGCCGCCTGTGGCGCAGGTGCCCGAGATGCCGGATGTCAGGCCCTGGGCCTGGTCATCAGCCATGAACGGGCCGCCGGAGTCGCCCGGGGCGGCGCAGGCGCTGGTCGCGGTCAGCCCGTAGACGGTGAATCCTCCGTCGTAGACGATTGTCTGGTCCTTGGTCGTGATGGTGCCGCAGCGCACGCCGGTCGTGGCCCCGGAGCGGCAGACCGCGGAGCCGACCACGGCCTCCTGCGAGCCGCGGACCTCGCCGAGCCCGGTGGCTTCCGGCCGCAACGTCCACGAGTCGGTGGTCTGCACCCATGCGTAGTCGTTGGCGGGGAAGGACGACCCGCCCCAGGTCCCCAGCGCCACACCGTTGCCGCCGTAGACCTGGCCGGGGTTCAGTACCTGGCAGTGCCCGGCGGTCAGAAAGCCGCCGTAGACCGCGAAACCGACCGAACAGGTAGCACCGCCGACCGTGTACCCATCGCCACCCCGCACGTCGTACGAGGGCCGGGGCCGCTGCCCGGAGACCGCCACCCGCACTGCCGGGCCGGCGCCGCCGGCGAACCGCAGCCCGGCCGCCCGCTTACCGGGCAGGACCTGCACCACGACGCTGTTCGTGCGCAGATCGACGTACCAGCCGGTGACCCCGGCCGGTGCCGCGCCGGCACGTCGATCGAGCACCGCCTTGACCGCATCGAGCTGCGCGAGGCTGCGCCGGACCCGCTGCGGCCGGGCACCGGCGCCGACGACCCGCCCCTCCGCGATCCCGTCGGTGACACCTACGGTCACTACCCCGTCCGGCGCCATCCACAGCCCGCCGAACCGCCCGCCCAGCTCGCGCCGCAGCACCCGTTCCACTGCCGGCGCCGCCACCTCCCGAGCCCGCCGCGCCGATAGCCGCCCGCCGACCAGCCCCAGATCACGCCGCAAGGCCGCCACCACCTGCGGCGTCCCACCTGCGGCCACCGACCCAACCTGCCCACCAGCCGGACCAGGAGCCGCACCGGCGGCGGCCCGCGCCGGCATCGCACTGGCCACCGACAGCGGCGCCACCACAATCCCGCCAACGACCAAGCCCATCACGGTGAGTACCAACAAACGTCGTCTCATCTGCACACGCCTCCGCCGGCCTCTGCAGGCCACGATTCCCCCGGTAGATCGCCCTTCCGGGGCGATCACATAGCCGACCGATCGTCCCCGCGGAACAGACCGGAACAGCCGAATCCCGGACCAGCCGACACTCCCGGCCACAAGACGTGCACGATGGCGCAGACCACCCGCAAGCCATCCTCGGCCGGGCTCGTCAGCGGCGACCGGCCCAACCCGGTACCCGCAACCCGTCAGGGTGACAACGTATGGGGTGACCAGCAGTTCATCGGTCCGCGACCCGGGCAGCGCCGCACAGCGGGAGTGGTCGGGATCGTTGGTTCAGGTAGGCGACCAGCGGTCCAGTGTCAACGATCAGCATCGTGCTCGCCAAGCTCGGCCCGGGCGACCTGCCTGGCTCGCGCCCCGAGATCGGTCGACGGCCCGGCGAAGGACCGCAGCACGCGGAACCGCCCCGTGCCCGCGCCGACCAGCCGCAGCGCATGCTCCTTGATCTCGGCAGCCGCTCCGGCTCCAACCGGTCGATCAACCGGTGCAGGTCAGCGTAGACATGCGCGACGGTCGCCGATCCAGGATACGGCCGCCCTGGCCCGAACGACCTGCCAGGCGCAGCGGAGAGGCAGCACCACCGGCGCCTGTGAGGATGCTTAGGTGTCATCTCGCGCGGATGCCGTGGATCCGGCCCGCCTTGCCCGGTGGTGCGTGGAGCATCTGGGCAGCCCGCCAGCGGAGGAGATCTTCAGGTCCGGGTATCTGTCCGCGGTCGTCGGGCTCCGGCTGGCTGACGACCGTGAGGTCGTCGTCAAGGTGCGTCCGGACTCGCCGCGGGTGGCGGCGTGCGTCGAAGTCCAGCGGCGCATGTTCCATGCCGGTTATCCGTGCCCCCAGCCGCTCACCGGCGCCGCCCCGTTCGGCGGGGACGTCGCGACCGCGGAGGCCTACGTCCCCGGCGGTGCCATGCTCCCGAACGTCGACCACGCGGCCCGGGTCTTCGCTGAAGGGTTCGCGCGGTTGATCAGGCTGGCCCCCCGGCCGGGCGAGGTGCCCGCGCTGGACCCTGCGCCGTCGTGGGCCGCCTGGAACCACGGCGAGGACGGGCTGTGGCCGTGTCCGGAGGACCCTGACGTCAACCTCAACGAGGTGGCCGGCCCGCGGTGGATCGACGATGCCGGGCGCCGTGCCCGTGACCGGCTGCGGGCCAGCGAGTCCGAGGCCGTGATCGGCCACTGCGACTGGCTTGCCGGTAACCTGCGCTGGAGCGGGGACGCGCTACTGGTGGTGCACGACTGGGACAGCATGACCGCTGATAGCGAAGCCGTTCTCGTCGGTTTCGCTGCCGCGCTGTATTCGACCGTCAGCGCCGACGAGCTAGCCACGGTGGAGGACACTGAGCGGTTCCTCGGCGCGTACTGCGATGCGCGTGGCCGGGAGTTCACCGCCGAAGAACTCGGACGGTCGTGGGCGGCTGGCGTCTGGACCAGGGCCTACGACGCCAAGTATCAGCACACGGTCGGGCAACCCATCACCTCACTGTCTGAGAATGAGGCCCGCGAGCGCCTCCGTCGTGCTGGCACCGGGTCGCGGAGGCCATAAACGGTCCGCTGCGGAGCCCGTAGGCGAGCCGGGTGCCCTCACTTCAAGCTAGCTGGCTGGCTGGTGGCCTGTTGGCGACGTCGATGAGGTGGGCTACCGCGCTGTAGCGGCTCCTCCACTACTTCGCCAGACTCGCCCACACAAGTAACATCGCTGCGATCTCGGTGGGTAGGTGCGGCGGCTGTGACGGGTGGCGAGGGTCGGCGGGCGCCTCGGGTGTTCATTTCGTACGCCTGGGGTTCGGGCGTGCACGAGCGGTTGGTGGACGCCCCGGCGCGGACCGGCGTGCACGCGGACCTGCTCGCCCTCGCCCGGGCCCGACCGGTCGCCGCACAGCCGGCGACACTCGACGAGATCACCCCGCTGCTGGACGTGTTCTGGCACGCCGT
>JBBWZH010000360.1:0-23284 GCA_039648995.1 Mycobacteriales bacterium | reverse complement strand
GCATCGCCGGGGATGACTTCGGCATGGGCGAGCCGCGCTGGCAGTCCCGGTTCCTCAGCGAGCGGCGGCAGGCGCGGCGGTACCGGGTCGGCCGGGTCTTCCTCGCCGGCGACGCGGCGCACGTGCATTCGCCGCTGGGCGGGCAGGGCATGAACACCGGCATCCAGGACGCGGTCAACCTCGGCTGGAAGCTCGCCGCGACCTTGCACGGCTGGGCGCCGCCCGACCTGCTCGACACGTACGAACGGGAGCGGCACCCGGTGGGCGCGAGCGTGCTGAAGATCACCGACGGGTTCAACCGGCTGGCGTTGTCGTCCACGCGGTTCGACCTGTGGCTGCGCCAGCAGGCGATCGGCCTGCTGGTCCGGGTGGGTCCGGTCCGGCGGCGGCTGCGCGGTCTGCTGACGGGCGTCGGCATCCGGTACGACCGCCCGGTCGGCGCGCATCGCTGGACCGGCCGCCGCCTGCCGGACGTGGGTGACGCGCACCGGGTGTACGAGGCGATGCGCTCGGGCAGGTTCGTGCTGGCCGAACGCGGGTCCGGCACGCCCGACATCGGGGGCTGGTCCGACCGGGTCACCACCGTAGGACTGGAGCACGCGACGGCACCGGCGCGGCTGCTGGTCCGGCCGGACGGGTACGTGGCGTGGGCCAGCGACGATTCCGACCCGGACGCCGTTCGGGCCGCGCTTCGGCAGTGGTGCGGCCCGGTCGCGGCCGATAGCGGGTGGTGAATGCCGCCGACGAACGCGGTACGCCGTGACCGCCTGGCGGACGCGGCCATCGGGCTGCTGGCGCGTGCGGGTGCCCGGGGGTTGACGCACCGGGCGGTGGATGCCGAGGCGGGTCAGCCGCCCGGAACCACCTCCCGGTACTTCCGCACCCGCCAGGCCCTCATGTGCGGCGCCGCTGAACGGCTGCGCACCGTGCACTTCGCCGACCTGGCGCGCGCGCCTACCGGGCCGGTCGAGCCGACCGCGGTCGCCGACCACCTGGCTGCGATCGTCCGCACGGCCCTCACCAGCGGGCGCGTCCGGCAGGTCGCAGCGTTGGAGCTGTACCTGGAGTCGACCCGGCGCCCGGAGCTTCGAGCCGTACTGACCGAAGCGAGGCTGGCGCAGGTCACGCTGATGCGCGAGATCCACTGGGCGGCCGGCATCGACCTGACCGACCATCAGGCCTCGATGCTGATCACCGGGGTCACCGGCCTGATCGTCGTCGCGCTCACCACACCCGAGGCGATCGGCGTACACCACCCGGAGGACGTCGCAGACCTGGTCCGCGCACTAGCCGCCACAGCAGCCGCCGCCGCGGACGGCGGTCGGGACCTGGATCGCGATGGTCGCCACGCGCCGCGAACACGCCACGAACAGAACGAGTAGGACCAGCACGCCGAACACTCCCAATCCGGGCCGGCCGCGGGGCGGGCCGCCGCCGAGCCGCCATCACGGCCCCGGGTAGCACCGAACCAGGAGCCGGCGCCTCGCCACCGGGCGGATCGCGGAAATCGCGGACCGGCGTCGCTGCATGTCCGCCGCAGGGCGATCCCCGCGCACCCCGCGTTCCGACCGCGCGATCACCGACCTGCACGAGGCTGCGCGTCAGGGCGGTCGCCGTTGCGGTGGTCCGCTCAGCGTGGCGTATGTCGGTCGCGTACTGACGGTGTGATCACCTTCCCGTGTGCCGTCGTGACGGTCCGACGTAGCCGTAGCGCTCAACTGGTGAAGGCCACCGGCGGCGTGCCGCGGGCGCGGTGGCCGGCGGGCCGTCTAGCGTGCCGCTGTTGCGGCCGTCGAGAGGTGTTCTGGTGCTGCTTCTGCACGCGTTCTGGTCGACCTTGTCCGGTGTGGGCATATGGGCGGAGGATTCCGATCGGGCGGTGAAGAGCCCGAGTCAGGCGTTGCGGTCGGCGCGGGCGCATCCGTTCGCCGCTCCGGCCGGCGAGGTGGCCGGGGTTCATGCCGGCAAGCCGGACACGGCCGTTGTGCTGCTGCCGTCGGTGCGCAGCGCCCCGTTGGATTCGTCTGAGCTGCCGCGCGTGACGCCGCGCCCGGCGCCGCGGACCGGGGTGGCGTTGTTGCCGTGGACGGTACCGGTGGTGTGGCTGGACGCCGCGGCGGCACTGGCGGTGTTCGAGGAGCCGGTGGGCGGCGTCCGGTACGCCGCCTCGGTGGGCTACCTGGCCCGGCTCGCAGCGTTCGCGCGGGACCTGGTGGAGCGCGGCCGGTTGCTCCCGGAGTTGGAGTGGGATGAGCACGGCCCGGTGGCGTGCTGGCGGCCGGTGCTGACCGGGCCCGACGTGGTGGCCGTCAGCCTGCTCGAGGCGGCGATGCCGCCGGTCTGCCGGGCCGAACAGCACCAGCCCGACGGCCACGAACTGGTGCTGTCGGCGGTCGGTGCGTGGGTAGACGCAGCCGCGCGGGCGGTGCTGTCGGCGCGGGGCGACCTGGTGCCGGCGCGGCGGGGCCGGCGGCCCCGGCGGCTGCCCGCGGCGGAGGCATGGCTGTCGGCGCTGACCGCGCCGGACGGCCGGTTCGAGGCCGACCCGGACGACGCGGCGGCGCTCGGCCGGGCGCTGCGGCCGTGGGGGGAGTTCCGGACCGCCGGCGTCGGCCCGGCCCGGGCGATGTTCCGCCTCACCGAGGTCGACGCCGAGATCGCATCGGCACCAGCCGGCGAGCCGGCATGGAGGCTGGAGTTCCTGCTGCAGTCGGTGGACGACCCGAGCCTGCTGATCCCGGCCGAGCAGGTCTGGGACGACGACGGCAGCCTGCGGCGGTGGCTGGGCCGGCCGCAGGAGCTGCTGCTGGCCGATCTGGGCCGGGCCAGCCGGGTCTACCCGCGCCTGGCGGCGGGGCTGCGCAGCGCCCGGCCCCATGGCCTGGACCTGGACACGGACGGTGCGGTCGAGTTCCTGTCGGACGTGGCTGCGCTGCTGGACACGGCCGGGTTCGGGGTGCAACTGCCGTCGTGGTGGGACCGGCGCAAGAAGCTCGGGCTCGCGCTGTCGGCGCGTACCCCGGTCGACGGAGTCGTCGCGACGGCCGCCAGATTCGGCCGGGACCAGCTGGTGGAGTTCCGGTGGGACCTGGCGCTCGGCGGCGAGACGCTCACCGAGGCGGAGATCGCCGCGCTGGCCGCGGCGAAGGCGCCGCTGGTGCGGCTGCGCGGCCAGTGGGTGACCGTGGACAGCGACCAGCTGCGTCGCGGCCTGGAGTTCGTCCGGCGCGGGCCTACCGGGCAGAAGACGGTGGCCGAGATCCTGGCGCTGGCCGCCGCCCACCCGGCAGACGTCGCCACGCCGCTGGAGCTGACCTCGGTTCGCGCCGACGGCTGGCTCGGCGACCTGCTCGCCGGCACCGCCGCGGCGTCGATCGAGCCGGTCGAGCCGCCGGCTGGGCTGACCGCCGTCCTGCGGCCGTACCAGCAGCGCGGCCTGGCCTGGCTGGCGTTCCTGGCCTCGCTCGGGCTCGGCTGCTGCCTGGCCGACGACATGGGGCTGGGCAAGACCGTGCAGTTGCTCGCCCTGGAGGCGGTCGACCGCGAGCGCCGGCCCGGGGCAGGGCCGACGTTGCTGCTGTGCCCGGTGTCGCTGGTCGGCAACTGGCAGCGGGAGGCCGCCCGGTTCACCCCTGGCCTGCGGGTGTACGCCCACCACGGCGCGGAGCGACGCTCGGGCGAACCGCTGGCCGCCCGGCTGGCCGGGGCCGACCTCGTGGTGACGACGTACGCGACGGCGACCCGGGACATGGACGAGCTGGCCGGGCACCAGTGGCGCCGGGTGGTGCTGGACGAGGCGCAGGCGGTGAAGAACAGCCTGTCCCGGTCGGCAAAGGCGGTGCGCCAGCTGGCGGCCGGGCACCGGGTCGCGTTGACCGGGACGCCGGTGGAGAACCGGCTCGCCGAGCTGTGGTCGATCATGGACTTCCTCAACCCCGGCCTGCTCGGGCCGGCCGAGCTGTTCCGCACCCGGTACGCGATCCCGGTCGAGCGGCACGGGCAGACCGAGCCGGCGCGGCGGCTGCGCGCGATCACCCGGCCGTACCTGCTGCGCCGGCTCAAGACCGATCCGGCGATCATCACCGACCTGCCCGAGAAGATCGAGACCAAGCAGTACTGCCGGCTCACCACCGAGCAGGCCTCGCTGTACCAGTCGGTCGTCGACGACATGATGGACCGGATCGAACGGTCCGCGGGCATCGAGCGCCGCGGGAACGTGCTGGCCGCCATGGCCAAGCTCAAGCAGGTCTGCAACCATCCCGCGCAGCTGCTGCATGACCGGTCCACGGTCGGCGGCCGGTCGGGCAAGGTCGCCCGGCTGGAGGAGGTCCTCGAGGAGATCCTCGCCGAGGGCGACCGGGCGCTGTGCTTCACCCAGTACACCGAGTTCGCCGAGCTGCTCATGCCACACCTGGCCGCCCGCTTCGACCGGGACGTGGCCTACCTGCACGGCGGCACTCCCAAGGCGCGGCGCGACGAGCTGGTGGCTCGGTTCCAGTCCGGCGACGGCCCGCCGGTGTTCCTGCTGTCGCTGCGGGCGGGCGGCACCGGGCTGAACCTCACCGCCGCCAACCACGTGCTGCACCTGGACCGCTGGTGGAACCCCGCCGTCGAGAACCAGGCCACCGACCGCGCGTTCCGGATCGGCCAGCAGCGCACCGTGCAGGTACACAAGTTCATCTGCACCGGCACGCTGGAGGAGAAGATCGACGAAATGATCGAGGAGAAGAAGGCGCTCGCCGACCTCGTCGTCACCGACGGCGAGGGATGGCTGACCGAGCTGTCCACCCGCGAACTGCGGATCGTGTTCGCGCTGTCCGAGGACGCCGCCGGTGAGTAGCTGGGCCCACCCGCCGTCACGGCCAAGACCGGTGGACGGCGGGCTGCGGGCGCGCAGCACCCGCGGCCCGATCGCGCAGACCTGGTGGTCGCAGCGGTTCATCGAGGTGCTCGAAGGCATCGGGCTGGGCAGCCGGCTCGAACGCGGCCGGCACTACGCCCGCCGCGGCCAGGTCGTCTCGCTGGACGTGGACGCCGGACAGGTCACCGCCGTCGTGCAGGGTAGCCGGCCCCGGCCGTACCGCACCCGCATCGGGATCCCCACACTCGGCAAGACCCAGTGGGCGCAGGTGGAGCGCGCCCTCGCCGACAACGCCTGGTACACCGCCGCCCTGCTGGCCGGCGACATGCCCGAGGACATCGAGGACGTCTTCGCCGCGGTCGGCCTGGCCCTGTTCCCCGCCACCGCCGGTGACCTCTCCCTCGACTGCACCTGCCCGGACCAGGCGGTGCCGTGCAAGCACCTCGCCGCCACCTTCTACCTGCTCGCCGAACAGTTCGACGCCGACCCGTTCACGATCCTGGCCTGGCGCGGCCGGCACCGCGACGACTTGCTCGCCAACCTGCACGCCGCCCGCCATCACGGCCGGCCAGCCGCCGACCAGGCCGAGCGGCGCAGCCGACCGCTCACCGACTGCCTCGACGACTTCTTCGCCCAGCCCGCCGACCCACGCACGCCGGTCCCGCCGGCAACCCCCACCACGGCGCTGCTCGACCAGCTCCCCGACCTCGGCATCACCGTACGGGGCCATGACCTCGCCGACATCCTCCGGCCCGCCTACCGCACGCTGGCGCCCGCAGGCGCGCCAAACGACTCCGCCCGACGCCCACACCGACCCCTTGCCGATCCGCGGGAGGAGCCGACTGGATCGGACCCGGCCGGCACCACGCCAGGTCGCCGACCGGTCCGGGAAGGCTAGTCGTGGTGCGGCTGCCGCCACCAGACTTCGCGGTGCAGTACGGCGCGTTCTCGTTCCCGGCCGGCGCGGTCGCCGGCGATGGAAAGCTGTCGCTCACGGCCGACGATCGGCTCTGTGTTGACGGACCGAACAACGACTTCCACAGCACTTTGATCACGCCGTCCACGCAGCTGTGATCGGGTCGTCCGGATCGGAGGTGAGTGCGCGCCGGCTACCGGATGTCGGGGTGGTCGCGGCTGAGTTGGGCGATGCCGGCACGATCGCCGGGGCGCACCAGGCCTGTCTCGTACGCCAGGATGACGGCGTGGACGCGGTCCCGCAGCTTCAGCTTGGCGAGGATCCGCTTGACGTGGGTCTTGACCGTCGACTCCTCGATCACGAGTGTCTCGGCAATCTCCATGTTGGACAGTCCGTGTGCGATCAGGGCGAGAACGTCGCGTTCCCGGGGCGTCAGCTTCTGGAGTTGCCGGGCCAACCGGGTGTCGGGTTCGGCGTGGTAGGCGATCTGCTCGATGACGGTCCGGGTCACCTGGGGCGCCAGCAGGCTGTCACCCCCGGCGACGGTATGGATGTCGGCGATGAGCTGCTCGGGCCGGATGCGCTTGAGGACGAAGCCCGCCGCGCCCGCGCGCAGCGCGCCAAGCACGTAGTCCTCGTCCTCGAACGTGGTGAGGATGAGGATGCGCACCCGTGGCGCGGTGGCGACGATCCGGCGGGTGGCCTCGATCCCGTCCACACCTGGCATGCGGATGTCCATCAGCACCACGTCCGGGGCGAGGGCGACGGCGCGCTCGACGGCCTCCGCCCCGTTGGCCGCCTCGCCCACGACCTGGATGGTCTCGTCGGCGGAGAGGACGGCGCACAGGCCGGCCCGCATGAGGTGGTCGTCGTCGACGACCAGGACACGCAGCAGGGTGCCGGTCATCCGTGGGCCGGTCATGCGTGGGGCAGCACGGCCGAGAGGCGGAAGACGCCATCCGCGGCCCCGGCGTGGAGGGTGCCGCCGAGAAGCGTGGCCCGCTCTCGCATGCCGACGATTCCGTGTCCACCCGGGGCGCCGTCGGGCGCCGGCCGCCCCGGCGCCGGGTTGGTCACGTCGATCTCAACCCGGTCCCGCTGGAACCGGACGGTCACGGTGGCGCTGCCGCCGCCGTGCCGCGCCGCGTTGGTCAACGCCTCCTGCATGATCCGGTACCCCGCCCAGGCGACGCTGCGCGGCAGCGGCGTGGTGCCGTTGGGAAGCTCGGCGGCGATCCTCAGCCCGTTGGCCCGGTGCCGTTGGATCAGGTCGTCCAGCGCGCCCGGGTCGGCGGGGATGTCGTGATGGTCACGGTCGTCGCGGAGCGCCCGGAGCATCCGGTCGATGTCGGCGATGGTGTCCCGGGCGACGGTTTCGATGGTGCCGATGGCCTCGCGGGCCCGATCCGGGTTGCGGTCCTGCAGCAGGCGGGCGGCACCGGCCTGGACCAGGATCACGTTGATCGCGTGGCCGGCCGAGTCGTGCAACTCCCGGGCGATCCTGGTGCGTTCGTCCGCGGCCGCGAGCCGCCGTTCGCGTTCCGCGTCGGCCTGCACGCGGCGGGCGTACTCCTGGGCCTCCAGCAGCCGCAGTGCGCGCAGCCGGCTGCGGTCTCCGGCGATCCACAGCCCACCGAACACAGCGGCCCAGGCGAGCAGGTCGGTGGCGATGTCCCAGGCCTGGATGCCGATCGACTGGTACGCCAGCGCCACCGCGGGGACGAACGCGTTGACCGCGGCGAGCGCCATCGCCCGCGCCGGGGCGGGCGCGCCGCTGTAGGCCACCGCGAGCGCGTACGCGGCGGCCGCGGTCGCCACCGGCGCGTCCAGCGGGTAGTCCAGGCGTAGCAGGGCCAGGCTGGCCAGCGCGCTGATCCCGTACCCGATGGCCGGCGCCTGGCGGCGGACGGCGAGCGGGGCGGCGGAGCCGACGGCGAGGACGACGCCGAGCGCGTCCAGGTGCCGGGCGTTCGGGCCGGGCGTGCCGAAGCCGCGGGCGGCGAGGATGGCGAGCGTCGCGACCAGGGCCAGGCTGGCGAGCGCCGCGTCGGCAGCCGCCCGCCGCGCCGGATCGTCCGCCATGAGCCCAGCGTAGATGGCGCGTGGCCAGCGTGGATCCCGCCGCGGAGGGATCACGTGTCCCCCGGCGGGGGTACGGCAAGTGACCACCGCGGGGCGTTACGGCGGTGCGGTCTGCGTCCCTAGCGTCCCGATCATGTTCGAACGGATAGCAGGGTGGGCGCAGCGGCGCCGCTGGTGGGCGTTGGCCGGCTGGGTGCTCGTGCTCGGTGCGGTCACCGTCGCGGCGCAGGCGGTCGGCGCGCGGTACCACAACGACTTCTCCTTGCCTGGTACGCAATCGCAGCAGGCGCTGGAGGAGTTGCGGCGCCAGGCGCCGGCGCAGGCAGGGGCGACGATCCAGGTGGTGTTCCGCGCCACCGACGGTCTCGCCGCCGAGCGGGGTCGGGTCGAGCCGATGCTGGATCGGCTCCGCACCCTGCCGCGCGTGGTCGACGTGCGCAGCCCGTACCGGACGCAGGGTGCGATCGCGGCGGACGGGAGCATCGGGTACGCCACGGTGACACTGGACGGCCAGTCGCAGGACGTGCCGGCCGCGGACGTGCGCCGGATCATCGACACGGCGCGTGCCGCCGCGGGAGACGGGCTGCAGGTGGAGCTCGGCGGCGATCCGGTGCGCGGCGCCGAGGGGTCCGGCGGCGGCGCCTCGGAGGGGGCTGGGCTGCTCGCCGCCCTGGTCATCCTCGTGCTGATGTTCGGGTCGCTGCTGGCCGCGAGCCTGCCGATCATCATCGCGGTGTTCGCCGTGGGCACCGCGATCGGCCTGGTCGGCCTCGCCTCCCACGTGGCCGCCGTGGCCGAGTTCACCACCCCGTTGATGATCCTGGTCGGGCTGGGCGTCGGCATCGACTACGCGCTGCTGGTGTTCTCCCGGTTCCGCGCCGAGCTGGTCGCCGGGATGACCCGGGACCGGGCGGCGCGCCGGGCGCTGGACACCGCCGGCCGGACCGTGTTCTTCGCCGGCTGCACGGTGATCGTGGCGCTGCTGGGCCTGGCGGTGCTCGGCCTGGGCTCCCTGCAGGGTGTGGCGGTCGCGGTGGCGATGACCGTCCTTGTCACGATGCTCGCGGCGCTCACCCTGCTCCCGGCCCTGTTGGCAGTCTTCGGCCGGCGCATCGAACGGGCCGTGCGCCGCCGGGCCGGGCGTTCCCGCCGGCGAGGCGGCGGCGACCACACCGAGGGCCGGCTGTGGCGGCGCTGGTCGGCCGCGGTGCAGCGGCGTCCGGTGTGGGCGGCGGTGCTGCCGATCGCGGCGCTGCTCGCGCTGACCGCACCGCTGCTGGGCCTGCGGCTGGGCTTCGCCGACGCGGGCACCGATCCACCGCGGTCCACCAGCCGCAAGGCGTACGACCTGCTCAGCGAGGGCTTCGGTGCCGGGTTCAACGGGCCGCTCGTCGTCGTCGTGCACGGCTCCGAACAGGCCGCGACCGCTGCCGAGCGCGCGCTGTCCGCGGCGGACGGAGTCGCCGCGACCGTACCCGGTGGTGGCGGAACGGTCATCGTCTTTCCCGATTCGGGCCCGCAGTCGCAGCGGACAACCGAGCTTGTGCAACGGTTGCGGACTGGGGTGCTGCCGCCCGTGGCGGCCCGGACCGGGGCCACCTTCCTGGTCGGCGGCAGCACCGCGGCGGTGGTCGACTTCGCCGACGCGGTCGCCGGCCGGCTGCCCGCCTTCATCGGGGTTGTCGTCGGGGTCTCCGCACTGCTGCTGCTCCTGGTCTTCCGGTCGGTGCTGATCCCGCTCAAGGCCGCCGCGCTCAACCTGCTCAGCGTCGGTGCCGCGCTGGGGGTGGTGACGCTGGTCTTCCAGCGCGGCGCCCTCGGCGAGCAGCCCGGTCCGGTCGAGGCGTACGTCCCGGTCATGATCTTCGCGATCGTCTTCGGGCTCTCCATGGACTACGAGGTCTTCCTACTCGCCCGGATGCACGAGGCCTGGCGGCGTCGACCCGACCCCGCCGCCGCGGTCACCGAAGGGCTGGCCACCACCGGCCGGGTGGTCACCGCCGCGGCCGCGATCATGGTCGTCGTCTTCGGCGCCTTCCTGCTCAGCCCGGACCGGATGCTGCGCCAGTTCGGCCTCGGCCTGGCCACGGCGGTGCTGCTCGACGCGGTGGTCATTCGCTGCCTCGTCGTGCCCGCGATCATGCAGCTGCTCGGCCGCTGGGCCTGGTGGCTGCCCGCCCCGGTGGCCCGCCGGCTGCCGGCAGTCGCCCTCGAACACCGATGACCCGAGACGTCGATGAGGAGCTTTCGATGCGGCAACCAACGCGGTACGGCAGCCTCGCCCTCATCCTGGGGGTCGCTTCCGTACCGGCACTGTTCGTGTTCTTCCTCGGCCTGCCGCTCGCCGTGGCGGCGATAGCCACCGGCGCCGTCGGAGTGGTGCGTGACCGGAGTCAGCCGGGCCGCGCCGTCGCCGGCATCGTGCTCGGCGTGATCGCGCTGGTCTGCGCTGTCGTCCTCGTCGCCCGCCCGGACAGCTGACATGGCGTTGACCCGACGGGACGCGTTGCGCGTCCTCGCACTTCCCGCGCTGGCCGGCCTCGCGGCCGGGTGCGACAGGACCGTGGGTGGGAGCACCGGCCAGCGGCAGACCAGCGCGGCCCGCCTCCCGGCGCGGTTCACCGTTCCGCTGCCGATCCCGCCGGTACTCGAACCGAGCCGCACCCGGGACGGCGTCGACTACTACGACATCGTTCAGCGCGCCGCGAAGGTGGAGATCCTGCCCGGGCTGAAGACGGAGATCTGGGGATACAACGGCATCTTCCCCGGACCCACCATCGAATCGCGGCGCGGCCGGCAGATCGTCGTGCGGCATCACAACGGGCTCACCGTGCCGGTCGGGGTCCACCTGCACGGCGGCAAGAACCCGCCGGACGTCGACGGATACCCCACCGACCTGATCCTGCCCGCGGGTGGTTGGTCCGGCCCGCACCAGCACAGCGGCCGGCTGACGACGGCCGTCCGGGACTACGCGTACCCGCTGGACCAACCGGCCGCGACGCTCTGGTACCACGACCACCGGATGGACTTCACCGGTCCGCAGGTGTATCGCGGGCTGGCCGGCTTCCACCTGGTCGGTGACGACGAGGAGGCGGCGCTGCCGTTGCCGGCCGGGGACCGGGACATCCCGCTGATGATCTGCGACCGTTCGTTCAACGAGGACGGATCGTTCGCGTACCCCTCGGTCGACCCGCTGTTGCGGGACCGGCCGGGCGTCAGCAAACAGTTCATGAGCGGCGTGCTCGGCGACGTCATCCTGGTCAACGGCGCCCCGTGGCCGGTGCTGGAGGTGTCCGCGACCCGGTACCGCTTCCGGCTCCTCAACGCGTCCAACGCCCGGCGGTACCGGCTCACCCTCGACCCGCCGCCGCGCGACGGGGCGGCCTTCACCCAGATCGGCAGCGACGTCGGCCTGCTGGGCCGCCCGCAGCCACTGGACTCGATCCCGATCGCCAGCGCCGAACGCTTCGACGTCCTGGTGGACTTCGCGCAGTACCCGCTCGGCGCCCAGGTCACGCTGCGGAACACCTTCGACCAGGGGCAGACCGGGGAGGTGATGCGATTCCACGTCACCAGAAAGGCCGCCCAGGACAGCGCCGTCCCGGCGACCCTGGCCGACTTCGAGCCGCTGGACCGCTCCGCGACGACCAGGACCCGCAAGTTCCACTTCAACCGCCGCAGCGACGACGGTTGGGACATCAACGGCAAGGTCTTCGACCCGGACCGGGACGACGCCGAGCCGGAGCTGGGCGCCACCGAGATCTGGCGCTTCGACGGCGACGCCAACCACCCGATCCACCTGCACCTGGCCCACTTCCAGGTGCTCACCCGCAACGGCCACCCACCCCGACCGACCGACGCCGGCTGGAAGGACACCGTGGACCTGCAATCGGGCAAGGAGATCGAGGTGGCCGCCCGGTTCACCGGATACCGCGGTCGGTACGTCTTCCACTGCCACAACCTCGAACACGAGGACATGGGCATGATGGGAAGCCTGCACGTCCGGTAGCGCCGGCGGCGGCTACGCGGAGCCGCCCGGTACGCCCGCCCGCCGCGGCAGCCCATGATCCGGCAGGTGACGCGGCCCGGAGTGCTCGGCGAGGGTCCGACAGTTCCTCCGCGGCAGTCCGGCCAGCGGGTCCGAACACACCCGCCCGGGGCCGGCCCACCGTCGGCTGCCCGGGGACGGTCCCCGGCGGGCGGGAACCGTCCCCGGGCAGACAAACCCGCTCGGGATCGGGGCAGCCGCGTCACACGGCGACCCGGTTACGGCATCAGCTGGGCGTCTCCGGGGTGAACTCGACCAGGGCGTGCCAGCGGGTCTGGTGGACCAGGCGGGCGGTGCGGTCGACCGAGGCGGCCAGACTGTTGAAGGCGTCCATCGTGCGCTGCCGGCCGCCGAACGTGACGAGCATGCGCAGGTTCAGCGTGGATGCGATGTAGTCGTTCGACGTGTCCAGCCGCTCCACGACGAGCATCCGTGCCGTCGGGCCACCGGCCTCCGCGCACCGCCGCAGGATCGCCAGGGCGTCCTCGTCGTTCCAGTCGTGCAGCACGTTGACCAGCAGGTACAGGTCAGCGGCCGGCAGCGGCTGGAAGATGTCGCCGGCGATGGCAGTGGCCCGCGAGCCGAGCCCGGCGGCGGCCAGCTTGTGTCGGGCGGCCTCGGCGGTGGCCGCCCGCTCGACCAGGCTGCCGCGCAGGTCGGGCCGGGCCCGCAGGGCGGCGATGAGCATCTCGCCGGTGCCACCGCCCACGTCGACGACGTGCCCACTCGGCCAGTCGTCGTAGCCGGCGGCGATCTCGTCGAACAATCCCGGCGGCTTCGTGGCCGCGGTCAGCTGGTCGAACTGCGCCTCCATGTCCGGGTTGGCGGTCAGGTCCGCCCAGAACGAGCGGCCGAACAGCTCCGGGTAGGCCGCCCGGCCGGTGCGTACCGAGTGCAACAGCCGGGTGATCGCCTGGTCGGATCTGGCCAGGCCGCCCTCGAGGTCCAGCGCGGCGCGCAGACCGAACGGGTGGTCGCGGCCGAGAAATTCACCGAGCCCGGTGACAGCGAATGTGCCCGGCGCCGTCTCGGTCAGCAGACCGCGGATCGCCAGATGCTGCAGCAACAAATGGAGCGCGGCGGGATTCGCGTCCACCTGCTTGGCCAGTTGCTCGGTGCTTGCCGGGAGGAGATCAACCAGCCCTAACGTGGCGGCAACACGAATGGAGTACGGGGTGGCAAGGTCGGCGAGTTCGAAGAAGCGGGACTGCAGTGAGGTGTCCTGTGGCTGCGGCGACATGGGGCCTCCCTGGGTGTTTGGGGCTTATAGCGCTGAATAGCGTCGATGGTAACTAGTCATCCCGGCGAAGTCTTGATGTGCGGTTCGCACTTGAACGGGCACTTGTTCGCGGAACGGGGCACTTGTTTCCGACGCGGCGCCGCGGCTCGACGTACGAGGGCACCAGGCATGCGCCTACGGCTTTGCCGAGGATGCGTCTGGCGGCCCCAGGGCCTGCCGCTGCCGAGCACACATGCTCGGCGCCGTACTCGTCGTGGTCCAGGCCGACCACCGCGCGGCGCAGCCCCACGACACGGCGACCGTAAATACGGCTCGTCGGCCGGCGTCACCGACCGACGAGCCGCTAGCAACTGTCCGTCGACTTCACCCGATCAGGGGGCCGAATCGAAGAGCTGGTAGGAGCCGAGCAGCGTCAGTTGCTCAATGACCGGCGGCTCGGCGACCCATTCCCGCAGGCCCGCCTGGAAGTCCTGGAATGCCTGAAGGCCGGCGATCGGGTTTTGCAGCCCTTCCGCAACCTCAAGCAGGGCGACATAGGTCTCGCCGTCCTGAAGCTTGCCGGACGCGTAGCGGATGCCGGCCGGTTGGGCCTCCACAATCGCCGCGAACAGTTTTGTCACCGCAGCCTCGATCGCGTCGGCATACTGCGGCTTGACCTTCGAACGAACCATGAGCACGCTCATTGCACTATCGCCTCCTCGTGTCAGTTTTGATTACTCGCCCCCGGACGGCGTGCCGCTGGCGACTATCGGCCCGGTAGTGGCGCGCGCACCGCGGCGACGGTACAGCGAAGGCATGCGCGCCCTTTCACCGGCCCCTCGTTACGGCCGGGTACAGCTGTGGCCACGGGAGGGCCCACTGAGGCCACCGGCTCTTTCTCCACCGACATGATCGGATCGCCGACGAGTGGCCGACCGGCCGCTCCGGTAAGCGGCTGCCGGGTCAGCCGGCGGACGGCCGCGGCGGGGTCAGCTCGATCTCCTCTATTGCTTGCGCCGCTTCGGTGTGGTCAGCTCCACCTGCCCGCCACCTGCCGGGTGGAGACGTTGAGCCGGTTGAAGACGTTCGTCATCGCGATTTCCAGGATCAGCGCGGCCATGCCCTTTTCGTCGTAGTGCTTGGTCGCCTCGTCCCACACCCCGTCCGGGACGGGATCTGACCGGTCACTGAGCCGCGTCACCGCCTCGGCGAGCGCCAGCGCGGCCCGCTCGGGCTCGGTGAAATACGGCGCCTCCCGCCAGGCCGCCACGGCGAAGACCCGCTGCTCGGACTCGCCATCTTTCACCGCCTGGGTGCTGCCAGCGTCGACGCACGGGCTGCAGCCGTTGATCTGGCTCGCCCGCAGATGCACCAGCGCGAGCGTCGCGGGCGCCACGCCGCCTTTGTCGATGGCGGATTTCAAACCCTGAATCGCCTGCATCGCCTCCGGCAGAACCATGGCCGGGTTCTTCATTCGTGCTTGCACCGTAGTTACTCCTCCGTGTAGCTTTCCGTTTCTTCAGTGCTGAGCCCCGTCTGGGTGACCGTCGGCTCAGGCACGCTCCTCACATCTATGACGTACGTCGGCCGTAGGATGTGACCGATGGACACCATGGAGCTCGCGGAGCGGTTCGAGGAGCAGCGCGCCCACTTGCGAGCGGTTGCCTACCGCACCCTCGGTTCGCTGAGCGAGGCTGAGGACGCCGTTCAGGAGTGCTGGTTGCGGCTGAGCCGCAGCGACATGAGCGCGGTCGAGAACCTGCCCGGTTGGTTGTCGACCGTCGTCGGGCGGGTCTGCCTGGACATGCTGCGGCTGCGGACGTCGCGGCGCGAGGAGCCGCTGGATGCCGCGGTGCCCGAGCCGGTGATGAGCGGTGCGGAGCGCAGCCACCCCGAGCACGACGCGCTGCTGGCTGACTCGGTCGGGTCGGCCCTGCAGGTCGTCGACACGTTGGCCCCGGCCGAGCGGGTGGCCTTCGTACTGCACGACATGTTCGCGGTGCCCTTCGATCAGATCGCCGTCATCGTGGGTCGGTCCCCGGCCGCGGCCCGGCAGCTCGCCAGCCGCGCCCGCCGCCGGATCCAGGACGCGGCCACCGTCCCGCACGCCGACCCCACCCGCCAGCGCCAGGTCGTCGAGGCGTTCCTGGCGGCCGCTCGGGACGGTCATCTCGACGCGCTCCTCGCCGTGCTCGATCCGGATGTCGTGTTCCGCGCCGACGACGCGGCGGTGCAGGCGGGCGTCCCGAGCGGGCTGCGCGGCGCGCGAACCGTGGCCGGAATGGCCTCCGGGCGGGCGCGCGGGGCCCGGCTGGCGCTCGTGGACGGTGTGGCCGGTGCCGCGTGGGCGGTCCAGGGCGAGCCGCGCGGCGTGTTCAGATTTGTGATCGCCGAGGGTCGGATCACCGAGATCGAAATGATCGCCGACCCGTCACAGGTGCGCCGGCTCGAGGTGACGCTGGTAGCCGACTGACAGCGCGGGCCGCCGTCCACCCGGGCGGCGGCCCGGTGGGCGGCGGCGGCGCGATCCCGCCGGCCGGCGCGCACCGTCCCCCGCGCCCGGCGGATCAGTGGGTGAAGAACTCGGCAAGCACGGTCAGCAGGTCAGACGTGAGCGGTCGGCCCACTCCCGCGGCACCGACCGTGCGGTACTCCGCGTTGGGCAGCGCCTCGGCGAGCGTGAGCGCGTCCTTGTGCAACCGGTCGCTGGTCGCCGTGTCGATCACGATTGCCGGCTGGGTCATCGAGCGGAAGTCGTCGGCCGACGCGTCGGCGGTGACCGTGAGGTCGTAGTTGATCGTGGGCGCGGTCGCCTCCAACGCCCGCCAGGCCGGCGATCGCCGCGTCATGGCCCGGGCGTCCGCCGGCACTCCGATCGTGGTCTGGAACAGCTCGACGGCCTCACCTCTGCGGTCGGCCGCGACCAGCTCGTCCAGCGTGGGCCGGATGTCCTCGCCCTCGGCTGTGGCCAGAGGCGGCTCCCAGAGGGCGAGCTTGCCGACCCCGGTGAGACCACTCGATACCGCCCGCAGGGCGAGCACGGCGCCCGACAACATGCCGTAGATCCCCACACCGTCGCCGCCGGCCGCGTTGACGACCGCCTGCAGGTCCTCGATTTCGCGCTCGACCGCGTAGGGCCCCGTGTCACCGCTCCGGCCACGCCCGCGTCGGTCGTAGGTGTAGACCGTGAGACCTTCGGCCGCGAGCAGCGGGGCCAACCCGGCCGACGGCCCGAACGCCCGGAAACACAACGCGCCGTCGACCACGATGACCACCGGGCCGGAGCCGCGCCGCTCCAGCGTGATATTCGTGCCGTCCGCAGAGCGTAGCGTATCGACCGCCAGAATCTCACCGGCCACCTGCCGGGTCGCAACATTGACGCGACTCCACACGTTCATATTCGCGATGCAGATAATCAGCGACGCGAGTTGCTTCTCGGAGTAATGCCGAGTGGCCTCGGCCCAGATTTCGTCCGGCACCGGATCCGTTCGGTCATCCAGCCGGGTGATGGCATCGGTCAGCGCCAGCGCGGCCCGCTCGGCGTCGGTGAAGAAAGGGGCGTCATACCAGGCCGCCACCGCATTGATTCGCTGGAAGGTGTCGCCCGACTGGTTCACGAAGCCGGCATGCAACCAGCCGTTGATCATGCTGGCACGCAGCTGGACGAGCCCCATGGTCTTCCTCGACACCCCGCCGCCCGAGACGCCCACTCGGCCCAGCGCCTGCAGGGCCTCCACCGCTCCGGGCAGGACTACCGCGGGATTTCTCATCCGTACTCGTGCCATCGGCCCTCCACGAGACTTCCGAAGTCGCCGGCACCGCCGGTGTTGCCGGCATCAGGTCTTGGCGCTCTTTCAGTGGCGCCAATTGAGGTTAGTTCGCCGCCGCGATGGCGTACAGCCAGGCGATACAACCAACGGCCGGGCCGGGCCGGCGGCAGTGGTGCCGCCATGTCGACCCGGCGACCGGCGACGCCGCGGGCCCACGAACTCAGTTGCGAACCAGGCCTGTTCAACCGCGGAATGACCGCACTCGCACGGGGTTAACCCGACGCCTACCTTCGGGCGGCCACTATCGGGGGAACGATTTCACCAGAGGAGGCTGTAAATGCGCTGGAGAGTTCCGGCCGCACTCGCGGGCACCGGTTTGCTCTTTTCGTTCGCGGGCGTCGCGACCGGCGATGCCGCACAGGCGAAGCCGGACACGGCATCGTACGGGAGCGCGTCCCAGAATGCACCGGTCGTCGTCGCGCGCGGGTTGAACAACCCGCGGCAGGTCTCGATCACCCCGCTTGGAAGCCTGCTGGTCGCCGAGGCCGGCACGGGCGGTGCCCACTGTCTTCCGTTCGGGGAGAGCGGTGGCCTCAGCTGCCTCGGGATGACCGGCTCGATCAGTTTCGTGCCGAACCCGAGGCTGTCCACGGCCACGACACCGATCCGGCTGGTCACCGGCCTGCTGTCGGTCGCCGCGCCGAACGGGGCGGCGGCGACCGGCGCGTCCGGGATGTCCGCCGGGCACGGGAAGATCTACTTCGTGATGACCGGTGTGCCGCCGGTGGAGCTGCCGCCTGACCTGGATACCAGCATGTCGGGCAAGCTGATGGGAGTCCGGCCACCGGCCTCCCCGCGGGTCGCCGCCGATCTGCAGGCCTATGAGACCGCGAACGACCCCGACAACCAGGGCCCCGAGTCGGCGCCGTACCAGGTCCTCGCCCTGCGCGACCGGGTGCTCGTGGCGGACGCCGCCGGCAACGACGTACTGCAGTTGCGCGACGGCCGGCTGAGCACCTTCGCGGTGCTGCCCAACGTGCAGGACGGGGCGTGCGCAGGGCGGCCGAACGAGAACGGGACCACCGGCTGCGACGCTGTCCCGACCGGTCTGGCCGTCGGGCGGGACGGCTCGATCTATGTCGGTGGCCTCGGCGGCTTCACCCCCGGCGCCGGCCACGTCTACAAGCTGAACGGCCGTACCGGCAGGATCGAGAAGCAGTGGACCGGGCTGACCGCGGTCAACGGGGTCGCCGTCGGGCCGGACGGCTCGGTCTACGCCAGCCAGCTGTTCACCGCCTTCGGGCCGGCCGGGCCGGACTTCGCGACCGGCAAGGTCACCCGGATCCGGCCGGACGGGACGCGCACCGACACCGCCGTGCCCGCACCGGCCGGCCTGGCCGTCGCCGGCCACAGCCTGTACGTCTCGGCCTGGTCGACCTCACCGGGCGGCGGCCTTGGCGTACCCGGCACGGACAGCAGCGGGCAGGTGTGGCGGCTGCGGATCTGACCGCGGATCCGCCGGACCGGTCAGACGCGCGGGCCGGGTGGTCGCCCATCGACCACCCGGCCCGTTCGGCGCCTGCCGCTGGATCAGCTCCGCTTCGAGAAGCGCATGACCGACAGGGTCCCGAACACGACGACGATCCCGGCGGCCCACAGGAGCGAAACGCCGACGTAGTAGCTCGTGCTGTGCTCCAGGAACGCCTGCGCCGCCGGACCACCGCTCAGGCTGCGCACCGCGTTCACCATCGGGGTGATCGGCTGGTAGTGGGCGAACCCCTCGAGCCCGGCCGGCATGCTCTGGACCGGCACGAACGCGCTGGAGACGAACGTGAGTGGGAAGACGAGCATGGTGAGCCCCTGCGTGGCCTGCGCGGTGCCGCCCACCAGGCCCATCACGATGAAAATCCACTCGAAGGCGAACCCGAACACGATGCAGAGCCCGAACGCGGCCAGCGCATCGGTGACCGAGCCGCCGAGGCGGAACCCGGTGGCGAAGCCGAACGCGGTCGCGACCGCGAGCGCCCAGATCAACAGCGCGGTGTCGGCGATGCTCCGCCCGACCAGCACCGCCGCGCGGGGAATCGGCAGCGACCGGAGCCGGTCGATGAAGCCGTGCTCCTGGTCCTCGGCCATCGAGACGGCTGCCCCGGTGCCGGCGAACAGGATGGCCGTGGTGACGAATCCGGGCACGAAGAAACGGACGTATTCCTGACCACCGGTGTTGATGGCGCCGCCGAAGACGTACCGGAATATGAGCAGGAACGCCGCGCTCTGGACCGTCGTGAAGACGATGAGCTGCGGCGTGCGCGCGAACCTGCGGACCGACCTCCCGGCCACCGAGAATGCGCTCGGCCAGAATCCGGCACCGGCGTTTCGCCGCGGCTGGGTCGAACGGTCTGACGACACGGAAATCACAGCTGAGTCGGTCATGGCGCCACTTTCTCTGCGGACTCTTCGGACGGCTGGCTGTCGTTGACCGGGTCGGCTTGCTCTGGCGGCTTTCCGGTGAGCTTGAGGAAGACCTCGTCGAGGGTGGGTCGGCGCAGCGCGATGTCCTCGACGGATATCCCGGTGGCGTCGAGGACGCGAACCGCCTCCATCAGCCGGTTGGTCCCGTCGGTCACCGGCACCGACACGCGCCGCGTGGGGGCGTCGATCCGTGGGTCCGGGCCGATCCTGGCCAGCGCCTCGGCCGCGCGGGTGAGGTCGTCGGCGGACCGCAGGTGCAGCTCGACGACGTCGTCGCCGGCCACCGCCTTCAGCTCCGCCGGCGTGCCGGCGGCGATCACCTTGCCGTGGTCGATGATGACGATGTCGGCCGCGAGCCGGTCGGCCTCGTCCAGGTACTGGGTGGTCAGCAGCACGTCGGTGCCGGTGTCGACCAGGCCGCGGATCGCCTCCCACAGCTGGATGCGGCTGCCCGGGTCGAGCCCGGTCGACGGCTCGTCGAGCAGGAGCAGTTGGGGCGCCCCGACCAGGCTGATGCCGAGGTCGATGCGCCGGCGCATGCCGCCGGAGTAGGTGCGGACGAGCCGGTCGGCGTCCTCAACGAGTTGCATCTGCTCGAGGACCGTGGCGGCCGCCGCCTTCGCCTGCCGGCGGCTGAGCCCGAAGAGGCGGCCGATCATCTGCAGGTTCTCCCGGCCGGTCATCGCCTCCTCCACGGCCGCGAACTGGCCGGCGAGCCCAATTATCTGGCGCACCTGGGCCGGCCGGCGCAGGGCGTCGATCCCGGCGACGTACAAGCTCCCGGAGTCCGGTCGCAGCAGCGTGGCCACGGCCCGGACGAACGTGGTCTTCCCGGCGCCGTTGGGCCCCAGCAGGGCCACCACCCGGCCAGGCTTGACCACGAGGTCCAGCCCGGCCAGCGCCTGTGTTTTGCCATAGCGCTTTGTGAGGCCTCGGGCCTCGAGGATCGGGGTCATAGGGCTCCTTCCAACTGTGATTGACGTCGACGGAAGCGGATCGTGGGCTGGCGGCGCAGCCGCGGCCGCTCCCGCCCATACAGGTATGACGCGAGGCGGGCAGAACATGTGACCGCCGGCAGGTTCGCACCGGCGGCGCCGGAACTCGCCGGCCCACGGCCGCGGGCGGCGGCGGAGCCGTCAATGTCGACAACACTCCGATCCGACGCCCTCCTGACCACCGCGCCGGACCTCGTCGAGGCGGCGATCCAGGGCGGCACGGAGCGGCGCATCGAGTTCCTAACGCGGTCTTGGTTGCTTGGTGAGGCGTCGCCGGCAGATGAGAAGGCAGGCGCGGGAGACCGGGCCGTCGTGGAGGTCGAGGCGTTGCCCCCAGCGGATGGCCAGGCGCCGGAACGCCGCCGTCAACCAACCGGCCCACCGCCGTCTACCGCGCCGTGGCCGACCCGACCGCGCTCAACCTATCCGAACCGAAGACGCTGCCAACAGCTTGACGCGGACAGGTGCGCCGCACACCATAACTTTCCAGGTTGCGGGTCCAGCGCAAACCCAGCCCATGCAGCCAGATAGACCGACCGGAGAATTGCGGATTCGGAGGCGTGGACCTGTGCGAGTACGGATGAAGAACCCGGCCCTGGTGTTTCCTGGTGCCCTGGAATCGCTACAGTCACTGACGACGACTGGTATCCAGGACGGTGCTCTGCCAGTAAAGACGGCCGGCCTTATACAGCTCCGCGTGGGCGTACTCGCCGGCTGGTTCGACCCTGCCTTCATCAGGCCGGTGGGTGAAGCCAGGGTATCGAGGGAAACCGACGAGCGGCTGCACGCGGTGGCGACCTGGCGCGACGCGCCGTTCTTCACCGAGGCCGAACGTGCCGCACTGGCGCTCACCGACGCCGTCACCTGTATCGCCGATCGGGACGACCCGGTACCGGACGACGTCTGGAATGAGGCCGCCCGGCACTACGACGAGAAGGCACTGGCGTCCCTGGTGATCTGCATCGCCGCCATGGCCAATTGGCCGCGCCTCACCGTTACCACCGGGCAGCCGGCCGGCGAGATCCTCACGACCGAGAAGGTTCGCTCCCGCGACGGCACCACCATCACCCTGCAGCGCCGCGGTAGCGGGCCCGCGGTCATCATGGTCGATGGCGCGATGTGCTCGCTGCTGTACGGCCCGGCGGTCCATCTCGCCCGGGAGCTGGCGGCGAACCTGACCGTGTACACCTACGACCGGCGGGGCCGCGGCAGCAGCGGGGACACCGCACCGTACGCGGTCGAGCGGGAGATCGAGGACCTCCAGGCCGTCATCGACGCCGCCGGCGGGAACGACGTCGGGGTCTACGGCCTGTCGTCGGGCGCGAACCTCGCCCTGGAAGCCGCCGCGGCCGGCGCCACCGGCCTGGGCAAGCTCGCGCTGCGCGAGCCGCCGCTGGCCAACGCGGAGTCGGAGCTGCGGCCCAAGCTGACCGAACTGCTGGCGGCCGGACGCACCGGCGACGCCGTTGACTTGTTCCAGAACTCATGCCCCGTATTGGTGGAATTCCGGGCCCAGCGCGGGAGCCCGTTCCGCCCGGTTGTGGAGGCGATGGCGCCCACCCTCCTCTACGACCTCACCCTCACCGCGGATTCATCACTAGAGCGCTACCGCTCCATCACCCTGCCCACCCTGGTGCTCGACACCGAAACAGACGCCCGGCTGCACAACGACGCGCTCACCACGGCCGGTGCACTGCCCAACGCCCGGTACCGCACCATTCCTGTCGTCCCCGGCCTGGGCCGCCCGGTTACCGCGCACCTGCTCAACGAATTGACCGAGTTCTTCACCGCCTGACCTCCCCCGATGCCTCCGCCCGACCGCGCACGGCCTCGACTCAGCTGGTGCGAGCGGACCGGGCACGACGATCTCATTTACTCCTTTGGAGGGAGTCATGGTCCAAGCACGTATCGAGAATCCGGTCGTGATCTTCCCGCACGTCCAGCAACGGCTGCAGAGCCTGCAGGCGATGATCGACGAGGCGGGGCTGGCATCGACCATACAAAACCTCGTTCGGCTTCGGGCGAGCCAGATCAACGGGTCCAGCCCGTGCGTCTACGCAGCGAGCAAGCAGGCACGGGAAGACGGTGAGACGGGCAACCGGCTGCTTTCTGTCGCGGTGTGGCGGCACACGCCGTATTTCACCGCCGCCGAGCGGGCAGCGTTGGCACTGACCGAGATGGTCACCCGTCTGGAGGGCGTCGATCCGGTGCCGGAGAGCGTCTGGCAGGAGGCCACCAAGCACTTCGACGAGCGGAGCATGGCCGCTCTCCTGCTGACGCTGTCGATCACCAACATCAACAACCGGCTGAACGTCTCCACCCGGCAGGTCGCCGGCGCCTGAGCCCGGACCCACGCCGGCGGCGGGGGCAGGGCGCCCGCCCCGGCGCGTGACCAGGAGACGCCACGGTCCTGGGTGCGGTGGGCGGCGGCGTCCCACGGTCTCTTGCGGACGGGTTTGGCTGTTCGTCGTGGTGGTGGGCCGGTGCTGGCCCGGACGATGAGTTCGGGTGGGGCGGCGCACCTACGAGCAGATCATCGCCCGGCTGACCGTCGACAAGAACGGCGAGCGCGGCAACGAACCCGGCTTCGACAAGAACCACGTCGCGGTCTACGGGCTGGGGCTGGATGAGAACAACGGCAACGGCGTGGGCCAGCAGATGTGGTCGATGTACGCGCTGAGCACCGGCTGGACGTACACGGACAAGAACCCGTGGGGTCGCAAGTTCCTCTATGACGACCCTCGGTTCCAGCAGACGATCGGCTGGTACCGGAGCCTCATCGCCAAGGGCTACCTGCCGTCCCTGGCCGTCGCCCGGTCCGGGGTGAGCGTGAACGACGCGTTCGGCGCCGGGAAGTACGCGCTGAGCACCAACGGCTCCTGGATGATCGGCACCTACTTCGGATACAAGAACGTCAAGGT
>JBBWZH010000339.1:0-3497 GCA_039648995.1 Mycobacteriales bacterium | reverse complement strand
TGGTCCGCCGGATCGCCGACGAGATCCAGGGCTACGTGGTCGAGCTGGGCACCGACGGCCGGCTGCTGTCCCTGCAGCTGGACGAGCTGATGGCCGGCGTCGACGCCGAGCGCGAGCTGGTGGCCCGCGACTACATCCCGACCGGCCGCCGATCGCGCTCGCTGCCCGAGGTGCTGGCCGATCTGGCCGCGCTGTCCGCCGCCGAGCTGATCGACCTGAGCCTGGTCGCCCGGGCGATGGGTTACGCGGCCACCCCGGAGGCGCTGGAGAGCCCGGTCAGCCCGCGCGGCTACCGGCTGCTGGCCAAGGTGCCGCGGCTCCCCGGCGCGGTGGTCGACCGGCTGGTCGAGCACTTCGCCAGCCTGCAGAAGCTGCTCGCCGCCACCGTCGACGACCTGCAGACCGTCGACGGCGTCGGCGAGTCGCGGGCCCGCAGCGTCCGCGAGGGGCTGTCCCGGCTGGCCGAGTCCAGCATCCTGGAGCGCTACGTCTGAGCCGCCGGCCGGCCGCGGGCGTTAGCGCAAGATGAGCGTGGTGGGCTCGCTGCGCAAGGTTCCGATCCGGCCGACGAGGCTGTAGCGGCCGGCGCCGACCCGGGTACGGGTGCCGGCGCAACCGGGTCGGGACGCCAACCCGGACCAGGTGACCGAGTAGCGGTCCCGCTCGCCGGACGCGATCGCCTGCACATCGGTGCCGCCGCCGGGGTAGCAGTCGTTGCTCGACCACAGCCGGGTCCTGCCGTCGTACAGCAGCACCTCCTGCTGGCTGGCGGCCAGGTCGCGGGTGCACGTGGTGCCGGACGTGTTCTGCAGGCTGAGCGCAATCTGCGGCTGCGCGCCGACCGGGTAGTCCGGCTTGGCCACCGAGACGGTCAGCCGCAGCGCGGCGTCCGAGCAGGCCACCGGCGCCGCGCCCTGGGTGCCGGTGCCGGAACCGCCGCCGGAGCCGCCGCCGGTGGGCGTGGCGGAGTCGGACCGCGTCTCGATCTCACCACCGCGCCGGCCAGGGTCGACCGCGGGCGGGGTGGCGGCCAGCGTCTCGGACGGCACGCCGGAGGAGGACGCCGGGTCGGTCGGCGACGCCGGGGCGGTGGATGCGGTGCCGCCGGTCGACCCGGCGGCCCGGCCGGAGCCCGGATCGCCGGAACCGGAGCCGGTGACCAGCCAGAGGATCAACAGCGCCACGAGCCCGGCGGCGATCGCGAGTATCCGGCGCCGCCAGTAGACCGACGCCGGCAACGGGCCTACCGGGTGCAGCACGCAGATCAACCTAACCTGGCAGGGCACGTCCGCGATGGAGCCGCGCCGTACGGCCGGTCATCCGGCAGGCCCTACCATCGTCGGCGATGGAATCGTTCGCGCGGGCGGTGTCGGACTGGTACGGCGAGCACGCCCGCGACCTGCCCTGGCGGCAGCCCGGCACGTCGCCGTGGGCGGTGCTGGTCAGCGAGATCATGCTGCAGCAGACGCCGGTGCCGCGGGTGCTGCCGGCCTACCACGCCTGGCTGGCGCGCTGGCCGGAGCCGGCCGCCCTCGCCGCCGACCCACCGGCCGAGGCGGTGCGGATGTGGGGCAAGCTCGGCTACCCGCGCCGGGCGCTGCGCCTGCGCGAGTGTGCGGTCACGATCAGCACCCGGCACGGCGGCGCAGTACCGTCCACAGTGGACGAACTGCTGGCGCTGCCCGGGGTGGGCGCCTACACCGCGCGGGCGGTGGCCGCGTTCGCGTTCGGGCAGCGGCAGCCGGTGGTCGACACCAACGTGCGCCGGTTCGTCGCCCGCGCGGTGCTCGGGCAGGCCGACGCCGGCCCACCGTCCGCCGCTCGCGACCACGCGGCCGTCGAGGCGCTGCTGCCGGCCGAGCCGGCCCGCGCGGCCCGGTTCGCGGTGGCCGCGATGGAGGTGGGCGCGATCGTCTGCACCGCCCGCTCACCGCGCTGCCCGGCCTGCCCGGTGCGGGCGTCCTGCGCGTGGCTGCGGGCCGGCCGGCCGGCCTACGACGGGCCGGTCAAGGTGCCGCAGCGGTTCGCCGGCACCGACCGCCAGGTCCGCGGCCTGCTGCTGGACGTGCTGCGCGGCAACGCCGAGCCGGTCACCGCCACGGCACTGGACATCGTCTGGTCCGACGCCGGCCAGCGCGCCCGCGCCCTGGACGGCCTGGTCGCCGACGGCCTCGTCGACCCCCTCCCCGACGGCCGCTTCGCCCTCCCCGGCGAGGGCACCTCCGCCCGGTAGCCCGGGCACCGCCCATCGCGGTGGCGCGACGCAGTCACCGCCGCCGCCGACCCGGCAGGGTGACGGGATCCGATCCCGGGTGGCCACGTCGCCCGCCCGGTGACGGAGCCGCGCCATCCCCGAGGCGAGCCGTTACCGGAGCCGCAGGGGTCAACGCAGGTACGCGGTGAGGGCTGTGCTGAGCGGGCCGGGCGCGGCGACCAGCGCGGTGCCCCGGGCGGTGCCGGCGACGAGACGGAGCCGGGCGCCGGTGGCGAGCCGGCGGGCGGTGGCCGCGCCGGGCGCGTCACCGCTGGCGGCCGCCGCGTAGAGGGTCGGAACGCGGACGGCCGCGGTGGCCGGGGAAAGCGCGACGACCGCGTACGGGGCCGGGGTGAGCGCCGCCGCGGTGATGGTGGCGGTGACCGCGCCGGCGCCGGCGCCCACGTAACCGACATCGGTGCTGCCGCGGTCCCGCAGCCAGCCGGTGATGTCGCGGAGCGCCTGGCCCGGGTCGCCGGCCGGCGGGTCGTACAGCACCACGCGCAGCCCGGCCCGGGACAGCGTGCGGGCGAACGGCAGCCAGCCGCACAGCTTCTGGCCGGCGTCGTTGACCAGCACCACCGCGCGCAGCCCGCCGCCGAGCAGCACCGCCGGCAGCGGCCGCTGCGGGGTGCCGGCGTCCACCACCGTGCCGGTGCCGATCTCGACGCACCCGTCCGGCTCGGTCGGCAGCGGCGTGGGCGTTCCCGCGGCACTGCCGGCGCTGCTCCCGGCCGGCCCGCCCGGCGCCGCGGATGTCCCCGGCGCCGTGCTGGAACTGGCCGGCCCGCCAGGCCCGGTGCTGACCGACGCCGGCCCACCGCTCGGCCCCGGCGGCGTCGTCCCCGCCGCCCGCGGCGATCCGCCACCGGAACAGCCGGCCAGCAGGACGACGAGCAACGCACAGGCAGGTGCGTACCGGCATCGCGAGAACACGGCAGGACCGTACCCGCCAGCCGCCGGCGGCACCGACGCGGGAAGACACCACCGACGCCGGCCGGGCCGCATCAGGCGTCGGGCGGGAATGCCGCAGGGCCGGCCCCGAGAAGGGCCGGCCCTGCGGGCAGGTGAGGGCTACTCGCTGGCGAGAGCCGTGGTGCCTTCGCCGGAACCGACGAGCGGGCTGTCGAGTTCGACGGTGGGTTTGGGTTCGCCGCGGAAGGTGAAGGTGGGGTTTTCGGCGGCGCCGTCGGTGTCGACGATGATGATCTGGCCGGGGCGGATGTCGCCGAAGAGGATCTTC
>JBBWZH010000337.1:0-4036 GCA_039648995.1 Mycobacteriales bacterium | reverse complement strand
GGGCACCCTGGGGTACACCACGCTGCGTGATAGGAGACGATGACCTCACTATGGTCGGTCTGCTGGTCCTGCTGTTCCCATTCGTGCTCCTCGGGTTCATGGTGGTGATGGAGCGGGTCGAGAGCCCGCTCCGTCAGGTCGCGGTCGAGAACCAGGTCGAGACGTTCCTCGACGACGCCCGGCCCGACGAGATCGATACGTTCGTCCGCGAGGGTTTCCCCGTCGCGCTCGAGCAGTTCAAGGGTCGCCGCGGGCTGTCCCGGTTACTGCCGCTCTCGCGGTCCAGCCGTGGCCGGCACGCCGCCCGGGCCGGCGCCTCCTGGACCCGCCCGTAGGGCACCGCCGGCGACTCGCCGGTAACAAAGAACGCCGCCCGGTCCACCCTCCCCGGCGCCGACGTCGTACGGTGACCCCAGCACGCCTGACCTCGCCATTCGGCTGGACGTCATGCGCGCTGGGCGCGATCATCTGACGATCGTTCGAGCGGTCGGCGAGGGAGGGCGCAGTGGACGAGGTGCTCGCCAAGGCCGGCCTGCTCCAAGGCGTTTCCGCCGACGACGCGGAGGCACTCGCGGCGCAGTTCGAGTACCTCGACTTCCCGCGCGGCGCGGTGGTGTTCCACGAGGGCGAACCGGGCGACAGCCTTTACATCGTGCTCGCCGGCAAGATCAAGCTGGGCCGGCGCACCGCCGACGGCCGGGAGAGCCTGGTCGCGGTGATGGGGCCGTCCGACCAGTTCGGCGAGCTGTCCACGTTCGACCCCGGGCCGCGGACGGCGACCGCGCAGGCGGTGACCGACGCGCGGCTGGCCCGCATCTCCAAGCCGGCGCTGCGCGGCTGGATCGCCAGCCGGCCACAGATCGCCGAGCAGCTGCTGCGGGTGCTGGCCCGCCGGCTGCGCCGCACCAACAACCACCTCGCCGACCTGATATTCACCGACGTCCCGGGCCGGGTCGCCAAGCAGCTGCTGCAGCTGGCGCAGAAGTTCGGCTCGGTCGAGGGTGGCCAGCTGCGGGTCACCCACGATCTCACCCAGGAGGAGCTGGCCCAGCTGGTCGGCGCCTCCCGGGAGACCGTGAACAAGGCCCTGGCCGACTTCGCCCAGCGCGGCTGGCTCCGGCTGGAGGGCAAGTCGGTCGTGATCCTCGACCGCGAGCGGCTGGCCCGCCGGGCCCGCTGAGCCCGGCCCGGCCGGGCTACGCCGAGCGCAGGTAGTCGAGCTGGGCCCGGACGGACAGCTCGGCCGCCCACCAGAGCTCCGGGTCGACCGCCGCGTACACCCGCTCCACGACCGCGCGGGCGGACGCGTCCGGGCCGAGCACGGCCAGCGCCGCCCTGACCTGGTTCAGCCGCTGCTCCCGGTGCGCCAGGTAGCCGTCCGCGGCCAGCGCCAGGTCGGTCAGCTCCGGGCCGTGCCCGGGCAGCACGGCGAGCGCGCCGAGGTCACGCAGCCGGTGCAGCGAGTCGAGGTAGTCGGCCAGCCGGCCGTCCGGATACGCGACCACGGTGCTGCCCCGGCCGAGCACCGTGTCGCCGGTGAGCACGGCCGGGTCGCCGCCCGGGCCGCTGGCGACGAAGCAGAGCGAGTCGCTGGTGTGCCCGGGCGTGCCGAGCACCCGGACCTCGACGCCGGCCGCGGCCACCACGTCGCCGTCGCCGAGGCCCTCGGCGCCGTACCGGTGCGCCGGGTCGAGCGCGCGGACCGGCGCCCCGGTCAGCTCGTGCAGCCGGCGCGCGCCGGCGCTGTGGTCGGGGTGCCCGTGGGTGAGCAGGATCTCGGTCACCGGCCCGGCGCCGGCCACCGCGGCCAGGTGCGCCTCGTCGTCCGGCCCGGCGTCGACCACCACGCACGCCGCCTCCCCGGGCGCCCGCAGCAGCCAGGTGTTGGTCCCCTCCAGCGTCATCGGCGACGGGTTGCCGGCCAGCAGCACGCTCGCGTAGCCGCTCACCGGCCGGACGGCGCCGTAGGCGGGGTGGCTCATGGCCGGCGCGCGGCGGGGACGAGCGGGACGATCCGGCGGCCGTCCGGCAGCACGACGACGACGCCCCCGTCCGGGTCCTGGTCCAACCGCGGCACGATCGGCGTGATGACCCGGTGCTCGGCGGCGGCCAGCACGTCGGCCACGGTGCGGTGGGCGGCGATCTCCTGCAGGGTCACCGAGGTCGGCGGCAGCAGGCCGCGCTCGGCGCGCCCGGCCTGCGCCAGCGCGTCGGCCGGCGGCAGCCAGACGACCGTGTCCGCCTCGCCCGCACCGTCCTGAGTGGACTGTCCACTCGGGAGCGCGGCGACGAAGAACCGCGTGTCGTAGCGGCGCCGCTCGCCCAGCGGCGTGATCCAGTGCGCCCACGGCCGGAGCAGGTCGGCGCGCAGCAGCAAGCCGCGGCGGGCCAGCAACCCTGCCAGCGACAGCTCTCCGCCCTCCAGCGCCACCCGCTCGTCCGCCCACTGTGGACCGTCCACACGGCACACCGCGCCGGCGGACGGGCCGGCCAGCAGCACCCCGCACTCCTCGAACGTCTCGCGCACCGCCGCGCAGACCAGCGCCCGGGCCAGCGGTTCCGGCGCGCCCAGTGCCGCGGCCCAGGCGGCCGGCGGCGGGCCCACCCAGCCGATATCGGCGTCCGCGTCCCGCTCGTCCACCACACCGCCGGGGAAGACCGACATGCCGGCCGCGAACGCCAGCGCCCGGACCCGCTGCAGCAGGAACGCCTCCACCCCGGCCGGCCCGTCCCGGAGCAGCACGACGGTGGCCGCGTCCCGGACCGGCACCGCCGCCGGGTCGTCGGCCAGCCGCAGCGGGCTCTGCGTCACCTGCTCAGCCCACCTCGACGATCAGCTCCACCTCGACCGGCGCGCCGAGCGGCAGTTGGGCCACCCCGACCGCCGACCGGGCGTGCTCTCCGGCCGGCCCGAACACCTCGCCGAGCAGCCCGCTCGCGCCGTTGACCACACCCGGCTGGCCGGTGAAGCCGGCCGCGCTGGCCACGAAGCCGACCACCTTGACCACCCGGGTCACCGCGTCCAGCCCGACCAGCGCGTCGACCGCGGCCAGCGCGTTCAGCGCGCAGATCCGGGCGCACTCGGCCGCGTCCTCGGCCCCGACCTCGGTGCCGACCAGCCCGGTGCGGTGCAGGGCACCGGCCACGAACGGCAGCTGCCCGGACGTGTACACGAGGTTCCCGGTACGCACCGCCGGCACGTATGCCGCCACCGGCGCGGCCACCGCCGGCAACGCGATCCCCAGCTCCGCCAACCGCGCCGAGACCGTCATCGTGTCCGCTCCCTACGGGGCGCCGACAGGGCGCTTGAGGTACGCCACCAGCTGCTCCGGGTTCGGCCCGGGTATCACCGCGACCAGTTCCCAGCCGTCCTGCCCCCAGTTGTCCAGGATCTGCTTGGTCGCGTGCACCAGCAGCGGCACGGTCGCGTACTCCCACTTCTGCATGCCCGAACCGTACCTGGACCGGCCGCACGGCCCGCCCCGGCCGCGCTCGTAGGCTGGGTGAGTGAGCTATCCCGCGTCGATCTGGCCGCACGCCAGGCTGCACGTCGTCACCGGCAAGGGCGGCACCGGCAAGACCACGGTCGCGGCGGCGCTGGCGCTGGCGCTCGCCGCGGACGGCCGGCGCACCCTGCTGGTGGAGGTCGAGGGCCGGCAGGGGCTGGCGCAGCTGTTCGACACGCCGCCGCTGCCGTACCAGGAGCGGCGGATCGCGGTCGCCCCCGGCGGCGGCGAGGTGCGCGCGCTGGCGGTGGACCCGGAGGAAGCACTGCTGGAGTACCTGGAGATGTTCTACGGCCTGAAGCGGGCCGGCCGGGCACTGCGCCGCATGGGCGCGGTCGACTTCGCCACCACGATCGCGCCGGGCATGCGGGACGTGCTGCTCACCGGCAAGGTCAAGGAGGCGGTGACCCGGGTCGAGCAGGGCCACCGGGTGTACGACGCGGTGGTGCTGGACGCGCCGCCGACCGGCCGGATCGTCCGGTTCCTGAACGTGACGGCGGAGGTCGCGGGGCTCGCCCGGGTCGGCCCGA
>JBBWZH010000278.1:0-2722 GCA_039648995.1 Mycobacteriales bacterium | reverse complement strand
GCCACCGACTGCGCGGTCGGCGCCCAGATCCGGATCGTGGTCCGCTGGCCGTCCACCGCCGGTCCGAGGTGGACGGTCCTGGCCGCGGCCGCGTAGAGGTCGTCGAGCACCCCGGGCAGCTGCACGCCGGTGGCTGCGCGGAGCGTGCCGTCCACGGTGATGTCGGCGGCGGCCGAGTAGCGCACCGAGTAGGCGTGCTCGGCGCTCGGCTCGACCTTCCAGACCACCGTGTCGCCGGACAGCCACTGCGCCCGGGACTTGGTCAGGTCGGCGTCGACGCCGGCCCCGCCGGTCACCGGCAGCAGGTAGGCGACCGCGCCGGAGGAGTCCTTCGCGCCGGACAGGAAGTGGGCCTCGTAGCCGGTGTTCGCCAGGTCCAGCACCTGGTCGCCACCGGGATCCTTGGTGTCGCCGTTGTGCACGATGTAGTTCAGCGCGGGCGCGCCGGGCAGCAGCGGGACGATCCAGAACGCGACGAACCCGTCGGTGCCGTCAGTCCCGCGGGACGCCTCGCAGGACGGGGTCGGCGTGGCCGAGCCGGTCCAGTGGTAGATCGTCCAGCCGGCGTAGTTCTCGTCGTCGCGGTGGTAGTGGATGACCGCGTAGTTCTGCGCGGCGGCCGCCGAGCCGTAGATCTTCCCGTCGCCGGAGTTGATCCAGACGTCGGACGTCGTGGCCGGGTCGATGAACCGGTCCGGCTCGGTGTCCTTCACCCCGTTGTTCTGAACGATGAACCCGACCTTGCTGCCGTCGACCTTCAGCTTCACGTTGGCGAACTTCCCGTACGCGTCGGTGCCGGTCAGCGGCCGGGTCGTCGGCCAGGTGGTGACCTCCGAGCCGTCCACCCCGCCGAAGACGTAGACCCCCCAGCCGTCGTAGTCACCGGCCGGCCGCCGGTAGTGGACGGTCACGTAACCCTGGGCGGAGGCCCGGGCCGGGTACACCCGCGCGTCGCCGGACTGCAGCCAGACCTCCGGCGTCTGCCCCGGGCTGAACGAGCGGTCGCCGTCCGGGTCCTTGGTGTCTCCATTGTGGACGATGAAGTTCACCGTACCGGCGCCCGGCGTGAGCTTGACCCAGGCGAACCGGCCGTAGCTGTCCTCGCCGGACAGTGGCAGCGGGCTGGCCCAGTCGGTCGGGTCGGCCACGTCGCCCCAGACGTGCAGGCCCCAGCCGGCGTAGTTCCCGTCGGCCCGGTGGTAGTGCACGACCGCGTAGTCCCGCGGCGCGGCCGAGCCAGGCGGCGGCGGTGGTGGCTCCGCGCCGACAACGGCCGAGATCTTGTCCGCGTTCAGGTGGCCGGCGGAGTCCTTGACGATCGCCTTGAGTTCCACGGTGGAGCCCACCGGCAGCGCCGAGGTGTCGTAGAAGACCCGGTACGGCGCGTTGTCGTCGGTGCCGAGTGGCTGCCATCTGGTCGCGCCGGCCGGCCGGGCGGCGAACGTGACCTGGTTGAAGCCGCCGCCGGTGACCGCCGCGCCGACCTCGACCGTGCCCTTCACCTCGCTGCCCGCCGGCGGCGGGGTGAGCGTGATACCGGGCGCCCCGGCCGGTGCGGGCAGCGGGCGCAGCGCCCGGAAGACCACCGTGGACAGCGCCGGCACCGTGACGGTCAGCCGGCCGGCCGCGTCGGTGCGGCGCGGGCCGGCGCCGGCCGGCCGGAGCTGCATGTATGTCGCGTTAGGACTGAACGTCGGGATGGCGGCGGTCTGCGCGGTGCCGGCGTTGTTCAGCGCGACCAGGTACTCGACGTTCTGCCCGGCCTCGATCCGGGAGAACGCGTAGACGCCGGGGCCGGCCGCCGCGTACCGCTGGATCTGAGCACCGTCCCGCAGCGCCGGGTTGGCCGCCGTCAGCGTGGCCAGGCCGGCGATGTGCCGGTACAGCGGCTGGGTCGGGTCGTAGCTGTCGGTCGCGCCGGTGGCGGTGCTGCCGATCCGGGGCTGGCCCAGGTAGTCCGGCGTCCGGGTGGCGAACATGTCCTGCCGGGCGTCCTTGTCGCCGCCGGTACCGGCGAAGCCCTGCTCGTCCCCGTAGTAGACGACCGGGCTGCCGCGGGTCAGGTAGAGCAGGTCGTGCGCGAGCTCGTCCCGGGCCAGCAGCTCGGCCGGCGCGGCGGCCGGGTCGTCGGCCGTGAGCATGTAACCGATCCGGCCCATGTCGTGGTTGCCGAGGAAGGTCGGCAGGGAGTACGCGTTCGAGTCGGCGTCGGTGTACCGGTCACCGTTCCGCATGAGGGTGTTCAGGTCGGTCGGCGCCCGGCCGGCGGCGAACCCGCGGGCCGCGCCCTGGAACGGGAAGTCGAGCTCGGCCTGCAGCCGGCCCTTCGTCGAGTACAAAGAGGACACCGCGACGTCCGAGTCGAACACCTCGCCGAAGACGAAGAAGTTCGGCTTGCCGTGGCTGCGCGCGTAGGCCTGCACGGCCGGCGCCAACTGCTGCCAGAACTCCAGGTTGACGTTCTTGACCGTGTCCACCCGGTACCCGTCGATGCCGAGCTGGTCGATCCAGGACTCGAAGATGCGGGTCATCCCGTCCACCACGCGGGGGTTTTCGGTGAACAGGTCGTCCAGCCCGAAGAAGTCGCCGTAGAGGGCGTTCTCGCCGGCGAACGTGGTGTCGCCGCGGTTGTGGTAGAGCGTGACGTCGTTCAGCCAGGCCGGCTTCTTCACGGTCGCGTCCGCCGGCGTGCGGAACACCGGCGTGTACGGGAACGAGTCGC